>NZ_LMLM01000027.1:0-1252 GCF_001421905.1 Duganella sp. Leaf61 | reverse complement strand
CACCATCGCGGCCGAACGGTCCAGGCACAGGCCGACCAGGCTGYCCTCGCCCACGCCGGCGGCGCGCAGGTAGTGAGCGAGGCCGTTGGCTTGCGCGTTCAGCACCGCGTAATCGAGCGTGTCGGCGCCATCCACGAGGGCCGGCGCGTGCGGCGTGGCCGCTGCCTGCGCTTCAAACAGCGCAGCCAGCGTGGCGGCGCCGTCGACCGCCACGTCCGTATCGTTCCAGGCGTGCAGCAGCTGATGGCGTTCGTCGTCCGCCAGCACGGGCAGCGCGCCGATACGGGCGTCCGGCACGGCCACGATGGCGCGCAGCAGCTGTTCGAAATTGGCGGACATGCGCGCCACGCTGGCGCCCTCGAACAGGTCGATGTTGTAGGCCCAGTCGATATACAGTCCCGCTGCGCCCGCCGACGCTGTCAGCTCGAGGTCGCACTTGATGGTATTGCGTCCGCCCGACTTGCCCACCACCGTCAAGCCGTTGAGCGCCATGTCGTGCCCCTCGTTGTTATGCAGGGTCAGCATGACCTGGTAGAGCGGGCTGTAACTGAGACTGCGCTCGGGTTCCAGCGCATCGACCAGCATTTCGAACGGCACGTGTTGATGCTCGTAAGCTCCCAGTATCATCTGCCTGTTCTTTTGCAGCAGCGTGGAAAACGCGGGGTCTCCCGCCAGGTCGGTACGCAGCACCAGGCTGTTGACGAACAGGCCGATCAGCCCTTCGACATCGCTGTGCGCGCGGCCGGCAATGGGCGAACCGATCACGATATCGTCCTCGCCGCTGTAGCGCTTGAGCAGCACGGCCAGCGCGGTTTGCAGGAACATGAACAGCGTCACCTGCTGCCGCTGGCAGCAGGCCTCGATCGCCAGCAGCAGGCCGGCATCGATGGTTTGCGCCAGCGCCAGGCCGTGAAAGCGCTGCTGGGCGGGACGCGGCTTGTCCAGCGGCAGCCGGTGTACCGGGGGCAGTCCGGTCAATTGGCTGCGCCAGTAGCCAAGCTGGCGCTCAAGCTCCTGTCCTTGGAGCCAGCCGCGCTGCCATTGCGCATAGTCGGCATACTGCACCGGCAACGCCGGCAGCATGGCCGGAGCACCGCCGCTGGCGGCGTTGTACAGCAAATTCAGTTCGCGCAACAGCACGCCCATGGACCAGCCGTCGGCGGCGATATGGTGCAGGTTCAGCAGCAGCACATGGTGTTGGTCTGCCAGGCACACCAGCGCGGCCCGCAGCAGCACGTCGCGCGCCAGGTCG
>NZ_LMLM01000026.1:0-1755 GCF_001421905.1 Duganella sp. Leaf61 | reverse complement strand
GCCGCGCTGACCTCGGCGCAAGTCGCTGCCCTGACCACGGCCCAGGTGCAGAGCCTGAGCACGACGGGCCTGGCCGCCCTGACCACGGCCAATATCGCCAACGGCCTGACCACCGACCAGATCGTTGCACTGAGCTCGAGCCAGGTTGCCGGTCTGACCACCGCGCAAGTTGGCGCGTTGTCCACCAACAGCATCGTCGCGCTGGAAACGGCCGACCTGGCCGGTCTCTCCACCGCCGCCATCGCTGCGCTGAAAACCACGCAAGTTGCCGCGCTGACCACCGACCAGGTCGTTGCCCTGTCGAATACCCAGGTGGCAGCGTTCACCACCGCCGGTGTCGCCGCGCTGACCACCGACCAGGTGGTTGCCCTGACCACCGGCCAGGCCAATGCGCTGACCACCGCGCAAGTGGCAGCCCTGTCCACCAACGCCATCGTGGCGCTGGAAACGGCCGACTTTGCCGCGCTGAAAACCGCCGGTGTTGCCGCACTGACCACCAACCAGATCCGCGCCCTGACCACCGACCAAGTCGTCGCACTGACCACCGCTGGCGCCGGCGCGCTGACCACCCAGCAAGTTGCCGCCTTCACCACCGACGCCATCGTCGCGCTGGAAACGGCGCGCAAGTCGCTGCCCTGACCACGGCCCAGGTGCAGAGCCTGAGCACGACGGGCCTGGCCGCCCTGACCACGGCCAATATCGCCAACGGCCTGACCACTAACCAGATCGTCGCCCTGTCGTCGAGCCAGGTTGCCGGCCTGACCACCGCGCAAGTAGGCGCCTTGTCCACTGCGAGCATCGTCGCGCTGGAAACGGCCGACCTGGCTGGCCTGACCACCGCCGGCGTCGCCGCCCTGAAAACGGCGCAAGTTGCCGCCCTGACGACCGACCAGCTGGTGGCCCTGTCCACCAACCAGATCGTCGCGCTGACCACCGCCAGCGCTGCTGCGCTGACCACCGACCAGATCGTTGCCTTGACCACCACCCAGGCTGGCGCACTGACCAGCCAGCAAGTGGCCGGTCTGTCCACCGCCGCGATTGCCGCCCTGGAAACGGCCGACTTCGCTGCGCTGAAAACCGCCAGCCTGGCCGCGCTGACCACCAACCAGGTCCGTGCCCTGACCACCGACCAGATCGTGGCCTTGAGCACCACCGCCGCCAACGCGCTGACCACGCAGCAAGTCGCTGCCCTGACCACCGACGCCATCGTGGCGCTGGAAACTGCCGACTTCGCCGCGCTGAAAACTGCCGCGATCGCCGGCCTGACCTCGGCGCAAGTGGCCGCGATCACCACCGCGCAGGTGCAGGCGCTGACCACCGCGTCGCTGGCGGCGCTGTCCACGGCCAATATCGCCAACGGTCTGACCACCGACCAGGTTGTTGCGCTGAGCTCGAGCCAGGTCGCTGCACTGACCACCGCGCAAGTTGGCGCGTTGTCCACCAATAGCATCGTCGCGCTGGAAACGGCCGACCTGGCCGGCCTGACCACCGCCGGTGTCGCTTCCCTGCGCACGGCGCAAGTGGCTGCCCTGACGACCGACCAGCTGGTGACCCTGTCCACCAACCAGATCGTCGCGCTGACCACCGCCGGTGCTGCCGCGCTGACCACCGACCAGATCGTTGCCCTGACCACTACCCAGGCCGGTGCACTGACCAGCCAGCAAGTGGCCGGCCTGTCCACCGCCGCGATTGCCGCCCTGGAAACGGCCGACTTCGCTGCGCTGAAAACCGCCAGCCTGGCCGCGCTGACCACCA
>NZ_LMLM01000025.1:0-2811 GCF_001421905.1 Duganella sp. Leaf61 | reverse complement strand
AATCTTCCAATTTCAGCTTTAAATCATCGTTTTCCTGCTTGATTAGAACAGCCTCCTGGACCTCAATACGATTCTTGAGCTCCTTAGCCTTGTATCGTTTAACAAGGTCCCAAAGTGGCTGAAACAGCGTTTTAGCGGTAGTTGTCTTGATGAAGGCCCAGGGCGAAGCATTGATTACTTGAGATTCGATTTTTTCTTGTGTTTCAGTCATCTTTTTATCATATTCTGCAAATTCATTTACCGTATTATAAAAATTCCTTATGTCATTTGGTTTTGCTTTTTTGTTTCCTTTATCACGCAATAAACCTAGGTTTTTAACTGATTTATGGTAATTACTGACAAACTCATGAACTTTTTTTCTACCATCAAAAAAATGCGTAGCACTTAGCTTGCCTTTTGGTCCGACAGGTAATAAAGATACTTGAAAATGCTTGGTGTATTCATCATTATGAACAACAGCATAAATGATATTTTCTACTCCAAAAGTGTTAGAAATAAATTCGAATGTCTGCTTTTCCCATAATTCACCCTTTTTTTTATCATTAAAAAAATCGTGGCTTGCTGAAAATACTAAATTTACCGTTTTAACTGCATTTTTCTGCACTTTAAAACGTTTTAGTTGAGTAGCAAGCTCTTGATCAAAATTCATAGTAGGAGAACCCACATAGAATTTATTTAAGTGGCTCCTGGATGGATCAATATTTTCTGATGGTATTTGTCTCAAATTGTGGCCAGCAGCATTTCGAGCTTCCACGTCACCAAATTTTTTTATGTCTACATTACAATAAAATTTATCCATTTTTGTTTTTCTTCTGTTGCTTTTATCATAACAGAAAGAATCGCATTATCAAGGGTAAATGTCTGCTTTTAAAAACCCGTTGCTCACAACGGGATTTTACTTCGTAAAAGTCCCTATTCGTCCTGCGGAGCTAAAAAACAGAACCAACAGCCAGGTGCACAAAGTTATGGATATGTTTGCTTCGCAAACACCGTATTAATAACCTGATGGACAACTGAAGTTGCCCACGAGGTTATTAACACTTATCCACAACAGTCAACACTGCTCTCAGGTTGAGTTCCTACTATTTTTAAAATTTAATCGGAAGGAAAAAAAGCAGCCGGTCCAATGGATTCATCATTGGATCGGAAGCAAGCGGGAGCGCGCTAAGGTGTCTTGTTAGCTTCATGCGAAGCAAAGGACGCCATATGGCGTAAGGCTTCCTTGCTTTTTAAGAGTGAACGATAGTGAACGTTGGAGTGAGATGCGAAGCATCCACAGTTAAAAAATTCATGTTTTGGAAACGGTATAAACGGTTTATATAATTTAGTTTGTATTGTCAAGAATTCAATCTTTTTAAGCTACCAGGTAAAACACCAGGCAAACCCTCAAAGAGTTCTCTGAAGGATGTCGACTCTTCTGTCTTCTTATATTCTTCTTCTTAGCATTAAAGTAACCCATATAGATATTGGCTTACTTTAATTTCTTGTTGGGATTTCTACCAACATTTGTTGGTGCCTGACCCAACATTGTGTTGGGGAATCTACCAACAGATGTTGGTGGAGTTCCCAACATTTGTGCGAAAAACCCCCACATTCACGCATCCACAAAAATTTGACAAATCCTCAAATTTTTGTAAATGTACTCCACAACATAGGAGCTAGAAATGACAAGAACTACTACTAAACCCATGATGAACACTGACCTCGGCTCACTCTCGCATGACTTGCTTGATGAGATGGAGGACATGGATATGTCTGACAAAAAGGTCAGTGTGTTTGTTACTGAGAAGGAAAAAATCAAGGTCAACCAAACATTCGTTTTGATGTTTGTTGAGAACCTTCAAGCCATCATGAAGACCTTGAGCAAGGCAGAAATGGCTGTTTTGTTCTCAGTGGTCAAGTTTGCACAATACAAAAATGTGTTCAAAATTACCCAACAAACGATTGCTAAAGACACAGGAATGCATCGGTCAGATGTATCCCGTGCCTTCAAAACACTTCGGGCAAACAAGTATTTATTAAAAGATGCTGATGAAATTGAATATGTGAATCCATATTTATTTCTTAAAGGTGGCATTAAAGAATTCAAAAAAACAGAATTGTTTAGTCAGATGCAACAAATGCAGTTGCATTTTGACGAAAATGATATAAAAAACCCATACTAACTAAGGAGATAAAATGGCAGCAACAATAGATACAGCGGACGGAGTTGGATATTTCGACAATGAATTATTAGAAGAAACAGGTGAAAGTCCTATTTGGGATGAGGATGATAACGTTTTTGGATGTGTCTACGATAATGGACACATCACGCTTTACCCACATGCACCATGATAAACATTATTAATGATTTGGACGATGCTATGCAGGTAGTAAACCCCAAAACAGTCCTTAAAATATATAAAGCTCCATCAGGACAATGGAGCGGAATTTTTTACCAAAATGATGAAGAAATTGGAAGAATTGCAGGCTGTCAAACCTACCAAGAAGTAGAAGAAGAAGCCTTCGAACAGGGCTTTGCAGACTTATTTATAATCTACCCACTCACTTAATTTTCACATTCATTTTTTGAGTGGATTTATTTACTAAATCCACTACTTCCACATTAGAAGCTTTAGCTTCACTTTCTGCCAACATGGCAGACTTGCCCAATTCAATCTGTTCTTTAACCTTTTTACAATCCATAAAGGTTATGTCAGATGACAACCCCAAATCTTCCAATTTCAGCTTTAAATCATCGTTTTCCTGCTTGATTAGAACAGCCTCCTGGACCTCAATACGATTCTTGAGCTCCTTAGCCTTGTATCGTTT
>NZ_LMLM01000024.1:0-3587 GCF_001421905.1 Duganella sp. Leaf61 | reverse complement strand
TGCAAGGAATTGACTCCATTTTAGCGAAAGCTTGCAAATCCCAGCTACTGTTTTTCGATCTTTCGGCAGTGGAATCAAGCGGTTAGGATTTGTTCAGGCCCGACTATCTAGCTCAATGCGAAAGCGGAGGCGTAAGTGCTAGGTGACACCAAAATTGTGAAGGTAGCCTTAAGCGACTGAAATTTTGTCCTCCGGGAAGTTGTGCGCTATAGTGAAATTTTTTCTAATTGAATATTTTTTATGCGTTTCATAAAGCGAAACCCAATATATACCCCAGAGATACTTGGGGGCAAAAAGTTCAAAAAACAGATTCTTGAGGTCCAGGGGGCCGCTGCTCGAGGAGGCCAAGTTCGCGCAGATATCTATGATCTTGTAGAGCAGATACGCCCACACGCCTTCGGAGAGGTTCGTCAGCAATTTGACGATAAGTGCGCATATTGCGAAGCATCTGTGGGCGATCATGGTGGAATCGATTGGTTCCGGCCGCCGTTCGGCGCTGAAAGGGAAGATGGAACCGTTGACCAACTTCATTATGTTTGGCTTGTCGGCGTATGGGACAATTTGTATCTATGCTGCCAAGAGTGTGGCGCATACAAAAAAAATCGTTTCCCGGCGACATTCAATGCCCGATTTGGTGCAACCGTCAATCAAATGCGGCGAGACCACGAAGGGATATTAATTGATCCTTGTTGGGACCGCCCCGAGAATTTCTTTTTCTTGGATTCTCATGGAAATTTTCTTCCAAGACTGGACCGTGCGCATGCAACTATCCAGACTCTACAATTAAATAGAGAGTATCTTCGTGTCGACCGACGAGCAGCGCTTGGAAAATTTGTGGAAATTTGGAACTTCCAGGTAGACACATTGGGACAGGATAGACTAGGAAGGTTTGAAGAATTGCTTGAAGCACTCAATCACAGGGCTCCATTCGTGGGATGTCTCTATCTTCTTCTCTGGCAACTTTCTAAACCTGGAACAAAGAGGATGTTGAAACAAATTTTTGATGCTGGTCCGACTGAAGACACCCTCCGTTACCTTCTGAAAGGAATAGGGCCGCTATCACTACGCACTCTTGATCAGATACCTCAAGGCTCTCTTTTTAATGAAAGTGACTACTCAGTTGCAGCGAGTGATCTTAGTAGCGCCTTCCGTCCGATCAGAAAAATCACAATAGAGAACTTTAAAGGTATTCGAGCTCTGGAGTTGGAGATGCCTCGCTTCACAGATCAGAACTTTGCGGTTGTCGGAGAAAATGCGACGGGCAAGTCGAGTGTATTGCAAGCGATCGCGCTCGCGTTGGCAGGACCGAGAGAATCTAACCGAATAGTAAAAGATGCTCGTAGTTGTTTGTATGCCGGTGAGTTTGAGGGGCGCATTGTTGTCCAGTTTGAGGAAGAGAGTGACGTCAACGAGCTCATTTTCAATCTTGACTCGAATCGTTTTCAGGGAAGGGCTCAGCGTTCGGTGAAGGTCTTTGGGTATGGACCTTATCGCCTCTTGTCAAGAAGAGAAACCGGTCAGCGACAGCGTGGGAAAAGCGTGCGCTTACACTCTCTATTCGACGACGGCATCAGGCTAAATGGATATCATGGTTGGCTAGATTACCTTAACCCTCAACAGCGGTCAGACTTAGCAGAAGTACTGCAGTTACTACTTATCTCTCGAGATACTCAAGTCTCCGTCAACTCAAAAACTCTTAGCATTAGCACCAATGGACGTAGCCATCCAATCGCGTCTCTTTCATCGGGGATGCAGAGTGTTGTATCAATGTGTACGGACTTAGCGGAGGCGCTTTATGCTGGTGGGGACAGTGTACTAAGAGATGGATTCGTTTTGATCGTCGATGAGCTTGACGCTCATTTGCACCCTGCATGGCGCTTGGGCATTCTCGCGCGATTAAAACGTGCATTTCCCAATGCTCAGATTATCTTCAGTACCCATGATCCACTTACGTTGCGAGGAATGAAAGGATCTCAAATTCACATTTTAGCTCGGGACGAAGCGGGTGCTGTGAGCGAGACCTCGGTCGGTTATTCAGATGGCCAGAGTATTGACCAGATGCTGACGTCGCCGCTCTTCGGCCTATTTAGTACGAAGACCGCTGCGTGGGAGAAGCAATACAACGTTTATGTTGAACTACTTATAAAAAATGATCGTAATGCAGCTACAAACGCTGAGCGAGAAGAGCTGCGGCGGTTGACCGATGAGCTACACGCTGTCGGTGTGCTAGGGGATACCCCACGCGAACGTCTAATGTTTGAAGTCATAGACCGATATCTCGCGATAACTCCAAAGACCGTTGTAGAATGGGATGAACGTGTTTTAGACGAGCTTGCAAGATCTATTCAAATTCGTTTGGAATCTTCGTCGGAGGAAGGAACCAATGATTAGGCGAGATCGTACTCCAAATTCATGGCCAACTTCACTCAATCCCACTGGCCAAGATTACATTGATGAGTTCAATGCGAATCAGGAAAAAGTCGTCGGCAACGTAGCGAAGCCTTGGAAAAATTTGAGCAAGAGTTTAGTGTTCAAACTATATGCCAAGGATCACGATGTAAAGAAAGCCCTAAGCGATCTGTTTGGTAATAAATGTGCATACTGCGAATGCAGTTTGGACAATCAAGATTTGCACACTGAGCACTTCAGGCCAAAAGCTTCGGTCGACGCCATCGACAATCCGACGGGAGAAGGATATTGGTGGCTTGCAGCAGCGTGGGAGAATTTACTGCCCGCTTGCAATCATTGTAATCGGTCTCCTGGAACTGACCATGTTACGCTGGCACCCAGCATGTCCGGAAAAGGAAATCGATTCCCGCTGTTAGACGAAAGCCAACGTGCCAAGTCGCCCGGGCTTGAAGGCAATGAGAGGCCGAGTCTTATCGATCCAACTCTAGATGAGCCAGCGTCGTACATATCATTTACAGACTTTGGCGGATTGAATTTGGTCGATAAGGTCGCGAACGATCCGGCGTCGGATGAGTGGCGTCGGGCCGACGCCACTATTTCAATCTATGGACTCAATAGGGAGGGTCTTGCCCGTCGCCGAAACGAGTACTTAAAGCCGTTGAGGGTTTTATTACGAATCTATATCCGGGCAGTAGGTGTCTATAATGCTGTAGTGACTGAAAATCGCCTACCATTCGAGCAGGCGGCGGCCCGGGATGAGATGACCGCACTATGGGATGAAATCTTTGATACCTATCTTTCATCCGAAAGAAAGGAGTACCTCCACGCTGCCGTGAGCTGCATTGATGCCCAGTTTCATGCCGCAGGACTGAGTTTGAGCAGGCTTCTAAATGGCCAGCCTTTGTATCTGCCTGCCCATTGCCTTCGGTGACAACCTGCCGTCAGCTCACTGAGATCACGCCGCTTCTCAGCGGTGTGACGCCATCATCGATCAAATTACCAAGCAAGCTGTTGATAGTCGCGCAGGATTTCGGCGCCAAGGCATTTAGCTATTGATGAGGTGTACTGTAAATAGTCGGGCCTGAACAAATCCTAACCGCTTGATTCCACTGCCGAAAGATCGAAAAACAGTAGCTGGGATTTGCAAGCTTTCGCTAAAATGGAGTCAATTCCTTGCA
>NZ_LMLM01000023.1:0-467923 GCF_001421905.1 Duganella sp. Leaf61 | reverse complement strand
AGTGGTCAGGCCGTTGGCGATATTGGCCGTGGTCAGGGCGGCCAGGCCCGTCGTGCTCAGGCTCTGCACCTGGGCCGTGGTCAGGGCAGCGACTTGCGCCGAGGTCAGCGCGGCGTACGACGCGGTATCGAGACCACGCAGGTCGGCCGTTTCCAGCGCGACGATGGCGTCGGTGGTAAAGGCGGCAACTTGCTGGGTGGTCAGCGCACCGGCGCCAGCCGTGGTCAGCGCAACCACCTGGTCGGTGGTCAGGGCGCGGATCTGGTTGGTGGTCAGCGCGGCGACAGCAGCAGTTTTTAGCGCGGCGAAGTCGGCCGTTTCCAGCGCCACGATGGCGTTGGTGGACAGCGCAGCGACTTGCTGGCTGGTCAGCGCACCGGCTTGGGCCGTGGTCAGGGCAACGATCTGGTCGGTGGTCAGCGCAGCAGCGCCGGCGGTGGTGAAGGCAGCCACCTGGGTGCTCGACAGGGCCACCAGCTGGTCGGTGGTCAGTGCGGCAACCTGCGCGGTTTTCAGGGCGGCGATATCGGCGSTGGACAGGCCGGCCAGGTCGGCCGTTTCCAGCGCGACGATGCTATTGGTGGACAACGCCGCCACTTGCGCGGTGGTCAGGCCGGCAACCTGGCTCGACGACAGGGCAACGATCTGGTCGGTGGTCAGGCCATTGGCGATGTTGGCGGTGGAGATGGCCGACAGCGCGGCGGTGGACAGTGCTTGTACCTGGGCGGTGGTGATCGCGGCCACTTGCGCCGACGTCAGCGCGGCAAACGACGCGGTTTTCAGGGCGGCCAGGTCGGCCGTTTCCAGCGCGACGATGCTNGCGGCGGCGTGATATCGGCGCAGCGGTGGACAGTGCTTGCACCTGGGCGGTGGTGATCGCGGCCACTTGCGCCGACGTCAGCGCGGCAAACGACGCGGTTTTCAGGGCGGCCAGGTCGGCCGTTTCCAGCGCSACGATGGCGTCGGTGGTGAACGCGGCCACTTGCTGCGTGGTCAGCGCGGCGGCGCCGGCGGTGTTCAAGGCAACCACCTGGTCGGTGGTCAGCGCACGGACCTGGTTGGTGGTCAGCGCGGCCAGGCTGGCGGTTTTCAGCGCAGCGAAGTCGGCCGCCACTTGCTGGCTGGTCAGTGCGCCRGCCTGGGTGGTGGTCAGGGCAACGATCTGGTCAGTGGTCAGCGCGGCAGCGCCGGCGGTGGTCAGGGCAGCGATCTGGTTGGTGGACAGGGTGACCAGTTGACCGGTGGTCAGCGCGGCCACCTGCACGGTGCGCAGGGCGGCGATGTCAGCGGTGGACAGGCCGGCCAGGTCGGCCGTTTCCAGCGCAACGATGCTGGCGGTCGACAGCGCGGCCACTTGCGCGGTGGTCAGACCGGCAACCTGGCTCGACGACAGGGCAACGATCTGGTCGGTGGTCAGGCCGTTGGCGATGTTGGCGGTGGAGATGGCCGACAGCGCAGCGGTGGACAGTGCTTGCACCTGGGCGGTGGTGATCGCGGCCACTTGCGCCGACGTCAGCGCGGCAAACGACGCGGTTTTCAGGGCGGCCAGGTCGGCCGTTTCCAGCGCGACGATGCTGGCGCCGGCGGTGTTCAAGGCAACCACCTGGTCGGTGGTCAGCGCACGGACCTGGTTGGTGGTCAGCGCGGCCAGGCTGGCGGTTTTCAGCGCAGCGAAATCGGCGGTTTCCAGGGCGGCAATCGCGGCGGTGGACAGGCCGGCCACTTGCTGGCTGGTCAGTGCGCCGGCCTGGGTGGTGGTCAGGGCAACGATCTGGTCAGTGGTCAGCGCGGCAGCGCCGGCGGTGGTCAGGGCAGCGATCTGGTTGGTGGACAGGGTGACCAGCTGGCCGGTCGTCAGGGCAGCCACTTGCGCCGTGCGCAGGGAGGCGACACCGGCGGACCAGTCGATCGCGTACNGCCTGGGTGGTGGTCAGGGCAACGATCTGGTCAGTGGTCAGCGCGGCAGCGCCGGCGGTGGTCAGGGCAGCGATCTGGTTGGTGGACAGGGTGACCAGCTGGCCGGTCGTCAGGGCAGCCACTTGCGCCGTGCGCAGGGAGGCGACACCGGCGGTGGTCAGGCCGGCCAGGTCGGCCGTTTCCAGTGCGACGATGCTGGCGGTGGACAGCGCGGCCACTTGCGCGGTGGTCAGGCCGGCAACCTGGCTCGACGACAGGGCGACAATCTGGTCGGTGGTCAGGCCGTTGGCGATATTGGCCGTGGAGATGGCCGACAGCGCAGCAGTGGACAGCGCCTGCACCTGGGTGGTGGTCAGGGCGGCCACTTGCGCGCTGGTCAGCGCGGCGATCGAGGCGGTTTTCAGGGCGGCCAGGTCGGCCGTTTCCAGCGCGACGATGGCGTCGGTGGTGAAGGCGGCAACTTGCTGGCTGGTCAGGGCGTTGGCGGCGGCGGTGGACAGCGCGACGATCTGGCTGGTCGTCAGGGCCTTGACCTGGGCGGTGGTCAGGGCCGCGATCGACGCGGTCTTGAGGGCGACGAAATCAGCGGTTTCCAGTGCGACGATGGCGTCGGTGCCGAAGGCGGCGACTTGCGCGGTGGTCAGCGCGCCAGCCTGGCTGGTGGTCAGTGCCACGATCTGGTCGGACGACAGCGCGCGTACTTGCGCGGTGGTCAGGCCGCCCAGGGCGCTGGTGGTGAGGGCGGCGAAGTCCTCGGTGGCCATGCGCGAAATGGTGCCGGTGGAGATGGCGGCTATTTGCTGCGAACGCAGCGCAATCACCTGGTCGGTGGTCAGCGCCACAATCTGATCAGACGTCAGATCCGTGAAATTGGAAGTCCCCAGCGCAGCGATCTGCGTGGTGGAAATTGCGGCAACGTTTTGCGTGCTTAAACCGGTGAAATAGCCCATTGTAATTCTCCTAAAAGAAGGCGCTGATTCGATGTCTGTCCAAAAGTTAACGACGGCCCTGTCCGTCGTCGTTGGCCTTCGTCAGTGGCAATATGCCGTTTTATTAATATGTATTTACAACCAACCCGTGACTACCGTCGCAACAAGGCGCTCGTATCGTTCTTTACGTCAACAAAAATGTTAACTTTAGCAAACGGTACGAGCTTTTTTCGTTGCGCAATATGCAAAAAATATTACTTGTCTAATTCACCACAAGAATCCGGGGGCAAAGCGCCCAAATGTAAAAGACCACCGGCGGCATGGTTAAAGGGCGACCGGCGCGAATCTTCCACTAAGTAAACTTATTCCCGTCAGGAAAAATATTCCGATAAAGCTTGATCCATTGCGCATCCAAAAACATAAGTCTTTGAATCAAATAGGCTTTTTTCAACCGCTGGGGAGCTGACCAGCTACCCGGAACGCCCGAAGTAGCGCGAAGTATAGCCGAGTTACTTGCTGAAAAGAATTTATTTGATGGCGTGTCTCGTTGCCGCAACCAACTTTTCTGCAATATTTAGGGGGCAATAAAGATGCAAAATCGACTACCTTGCATTACTTTCACAGAATTAAACTTGATTAATGGCAATAAAGCATCGTTTTCGTAACAGTATTTCACTTCTGTAACTTTGTGAAATGATACTTTGAATTAATATTGTGACAGTGCAATGACTTGCTGATGGGCGGGTGTCAGCGTGCTGAAGACGCTGGACGGGATCGGTGACGCAGGCGCCGGGCCAGCACCACTGCAGTGACGGCCAGCAATGCCAGCGCCACCATATTAAGGACGAACACGCCGTGGCCGAACCGCGCCACCAGGCCCAGGCTCACGCCCGCCTTGACGCTGAACTGCCAGCTGCCGTCGTAGGGGAAATAACTGCCCACCTGGGGCAGGTAATAGAGAATGCCGCCGATCAGCCCACTGATCATGCGCTTGAGCGAAAGCACCGCCGCCAGGAAGCCGAGCATGGCCACGCCGAACAGCACCGCCAGCGCGTCGCCATACTGCGGCTCGCCCAGCAAACCGAGGCTGACGCCCAGCGCCAGCGCACTATTGAGTAACAATACCCGCGCCAGCCATTTTTCAAATTCCTGCATCTGGTGATCTCTTCAATAAGGCCGCGCCCGGTGCGCGCCGCAGATTGTACCGTTTGTACCGTGCCGCGTGCACCGGGCTAACCTCAGCCAGCCTGCCTGCTGCGGCCATGTACCAGGCGATACAACAATGGCAATACCAGCAGGGTCAGGGCGGTGGATGACAGGATGCCACCGATGACCACCGTCGCCAGCGGGCGCTGCACCTCGGCGCCGGTGCCGGTGGCCAGCGCCATCGGCACGAAGCCCAGCGACGCCACCAGCGCCGTCATCAGTACCGGCCGCAACCGACCGAGCGCGCCCGCCCGGATCGCCTGCTCCACCGTCAGGCCATCGTCGCGCAGCTTGCGGATGAACGAGATCAGCACCAGGCCGTTGAGCACCGCCACGCCGGACAGCGCGATAAAGCCCACCGCTGCCGAAATCGACAGCGGGATGCCGCGCAGCGCCAGCGCGGCGATGCCGCCGGTGAGCGCGAACGGGATGCCGCTAAACACCAGCAAGCCATCTTTCATGCTGCCGAACATGGCAAACAGCAAAATCAGCACCAGCGCCAGGGCCAGCGGCACCACCAGTTGCAGGCGCTGCGACGCCGACTGCAACTGCTCGAACTGGCCGCCCCACGCAGTCCAGTAACCGGGCGGCACCTGGACCTGGCTGCGCAGCGCGCTTTCCGCCTCGGCCACGAACGAGCCGATATCGCGCCCGCGCACGTTGGCGCTGATGACCACGCGGCGCTTGCCATCTTCGCGGCTGATCTGATTGGGGCCGGGGACGATGGTGAAACTGGCCACCTCGCCAAGCGGGATGAAGTTGACGCCAGCCGCGCCCCTGGGCAGCGGCACCGGCAGCCGGCGCAAAGCTTCCAGGTCCTGGCGCTGCGCGTCCGGCAGACGCACCACGATGTCGAAGCGGCGGTCGCCCTCGAACAGCGTTCCGGCCTCGGCGCCGCCGATGGCGGTGGCAATCGTGTCCTGCACGTCGCCCACGTTGAGGCCATAGCGCGCGGTTTTCTCGCGGTCGATCTGCACGGTCAGCATCGGCAGGCCGGTGGTTTGCTCCACCTTCACTTCGGCGGCGCCGGCCACGCTGCCCAGGGTGGCGGCGATTTTCGCGGCCGTGTCGTTCAGCACCTGGGTGTCGTCACCGAACAGCTTGACCGCCACGTCGCTGCGCACGCCCGAGATCAACTCGTTGAAGCGCAGCTGGATCGGCTGCGAGAACTCGTAGGCGTTGCCGGGCAGGCGCGCCAGCGTGGCCTGGATATCTTGCAGCAGCTCGTCGCGCGTTTTACGGGGTTTAGGCCATTCCGACTGCGGCTTGAGCATGATGTAGCCATCCGAGATATTCGGCGGCATCGGGTCGGACGCGATTTCGGCCGTGCCGGTGCGCGCAAAAATGCGGTCGATCTCGGGGTACTTGTTCTTCAGTGTGACCTCGATCTGCTTTTGCATTTCCACCGACTGCGTCAGGCTGGTGCCGGGAATGCGCAGCGCCTGGATGGCGAAATCGCCTTCGTTCAGGCTGGGTACGAACTCGCTGCCCAGGCGCGTGGCCAGCAGCACCGACAGCACCACCGAGATGCCGGCAAACGCCAGCACCACCGGCGTATTGGCCAACACCCGTTCCAGCACGCGGCCATACCAGGCGCCCAGCTGCTTCTGCTCCTTTTCCACCACGTTGTCGCCGATGAACAGCGCCACGGCGGCCGGAATGAAGGTAATCGACAGCAGCATGGCGCCAGCCAGCGCCATCACCACCGTCAGCGCCATCGGATGGAACATGCGTCCTTCCACGCCGGTGAGCGCGAAGATCGGCAGGTACACGACCATGATGATCAACTGGCCGTACAGCAGCGGACGGCGCGCCTCCTTCGCTGCCGCGAACACCTCGGCAAACCGCTCGGCGCGGGTGAGCTTGCGGCCCGCCTGCGCTTGCGCGTGCGCCAGGCGCCGCACGCAGTTCTCCACGATCACCACCGCGCCATCGACAATGATGCCGAAGTCCAGCGCACCAAGGCTCAGCAGATTGGCGCTGACCTTGAAGGTGACCATGCCGGTAAAGGTAAACAGCATCGACAAAGGGATCACCATGGCGGTGATCAGCGCGGCGCGGATATTACCGAGGAAGACGAACAGCACCGCGATCACCAGCACCGCCCCTTCCAGCAGGTTTTTCCTGACCGTGTTGATCGCCTTGTCCACCAGCACGGTGCGGTCGTACACGGTGATCGCTTCTACTCCGACCGGCAGGCTGCGGTTAATCTCCACCATTTTCCGGTCCACCGCCTGCGATACGGCGCGACTGTTCTGGCCGATCAGCATGAACACCGTACCGAGCACCACCTCGCGGCCGTTCTCGGTGGCCGCCCCCGTGCGCAGTTCGCGCCCGATCAGCACCTCGGCCACGTCGCGCACGCGCACCGGCACCCCGCCGGCGTTGGCCAGGATGATGTTGCGGATGTCGTCCAGCGACTGCACCTGTCCCGGCGCGCGCACCAGCAACTGCTCGCCGCGCTTTTCGATGTAGCCGGCGCTGGCGTTGCCATTGTTGCGGTTGAGCGCCGCCACCACGTCCTGCAAGGTCAGGCCATACGATGCCAGGCGCTGCGGATCGGGCGCCACCTGGTATTCCTTGGCGTAACCGCCGATGGAATTGATCTCGGTCACGCCCGGCACGTTGCGCAACTGCGGCTTGATGATCCAGTCCTGGATCTCGCGCAGGTCGGTGGGCGTGTATGGCGTACCGTCAGCTTTTTTGGCGCCCTCCTTTGCTTCCACCGTCCACAGGTAGATTTCACCGAGACCGGTCGAAATCGGCCCCATCGCCGGCGCCACGCCGGCCGGTAGCTGGTTGCGCGCCTCCTGCAGGCGCTCGTTGACCATCTGCCGCGCGAAGAAAATATCGGTGCCATCCTTGAAGATGACGGTGATCTGCGACAGGCCGTAGCGCGACAGCGAGCGGGTTTGCTCGAGGTGCGGCAGGCCGGCCATCACGGTTTCGAGCGGGAAGGTCACGCGCTGCTCGGTTTCCAGCGGCGAGTAGCCGGGCGCCGACGTGTTGATCTGCACCTGCACGTTGGTGATGTCGGGCACCGCGTCGATCGGCAGTTTTTGGTAGTTGTAGATGCCCAGCACCGCCATGGCGGCGACCACCAGCATCACCAGCGACCGCTGGCCGATGGCGAATTGAATCAGACGTTCGAACATATGGTCTCCGGTCTTAGTGGGTGTGTTCGGCGCTGTCTTTGCCCAGCTCCGCCTTCAGCACGAAGCTGCCGGTAGAGACGTAGCGCACGCCCGCCTTGAGGCCGGCCAGCACTTCGGTCATCTTGCCGTCGCTGCGCCCCAGCTTTACCGGCTGCGCCAGGAATCCCCCCGCTGTTTCGACGAACACCACCGGCTTTCCCTCGACCATCTGCACCGCGTCGGACGCCACGGCCACCGCCGCATCGGCAGCATTGGCGTTACGATTGGCAGACCCGGAGAGCACATCGACCGTGATGAACAGGCCCGGGCGCCAGGCGCGGTCCGGGTTGGCCAGCGCCACGCGCGCCTTGGCGGTGCGGGTTTGCTCGCCCAGCAACTCGCCCACGTAGATGATCTTGCCCTTGGCTTCGGCGGCAAAGGCGGTGGCCTTGACGGTGACCGTCTCGCCCACCCGCATCAGGTTGAGGTCGCGCGGCGGCACGGCGATTTCGGCCCACACCGTGGACAGGTCGGACAGCGTGAACACGATGGCGTCTTCCTTGACCGCCTCGCCCTGCGCCAGGTGTTTTTCCATCACCACGCCGGAAAACGGCGCGCGCAGTTCCAGTCGGTTGAGGTTTTTTCCGGAGCCGGAAACGGGACCGGAACCGGGACCAGAGCCAACGCCCGCGCCAATGGCGCTGAGCTTCTGGCGCGCATTCTGCACCGCGATTTCCGCCTCGCTCATGGCCTGCTGCGCCTGCAAATAATCCTGCTCGGCCGAGATCTTGTCCTGCCACAGGCGCTTTTCGCGCTCCAGGGTGGTTGAGGCCAGGGCCAGGCGGCGCTGCGCCGACAGCAGCTCGCTGCGCTGGTCGGACAGGCCGCTGCTGGCGATCACCGCCAGCACCTGCCCCTGTTTCACACTCTGGCCCAGGTCCGCGTGCACTTCCATCACCACGCCGGCCAGCTTGGGCACCACGTGGGCGGTGCGGTCTTCGTTAAAGCGGATCTCGCCGGGCAGCGATGTCACCACGCTGATCTTTGCCGGCGCGGCGGCGGCCAGCGCGATGCCAGCGGCTTTTACCTGGGCGGCGTCGAGGACGATTTTTTCCGGTGGCTCTCCATCCGCGTGCGCGAGTTCGCCCGCAAGCGGCGCTGCGGCCGCCTTGGCCGGAGCTTTTTCCTTGCCATCGTGGCCGTGGTCGCCGTGCGACTCGCCGGCCTGTTTCGGCGCCAGGATCCACGCGGCCAGCAGCAGACCGATGACCGCCATCACGGCGATGATGATTTTTTGTTTCTTGTTCATTGTTCTGCTCCGAGGATGCGGGTGATGCTGGCATGGGCGCGGTGCGCCTGGGCCAGGGCGTTCAGGTATTGGGACCGGGCGTCGAGCAGCGTGCGCTGGGCGTCGAGCACGTCGAGGAAGCCGAACTTGCCGTTTTCAAAGCCGGTCGTGGCGGCGGCATAGGCGCTTTGGGCGCCGGGCACGATGTCGGTGCGCAGTGCCAGCGCCTGCTCGCGGGCCAGGTCGAAATCCTCGCGCGCCTGCGCCAGGTCCGAGTCCAGCCGCAGCGCGGTCGATGACAGTTCATCCCTTGCCTTGTCCACCCGGCGCGCAGTTTCCAGTACATTGCCCTGGTTGCGGTCGAACAGCGGCAGCGGCACCGAGAAGCCCACGATCAGTTGCGAGCGGCCCAGTTCCTCCGAGCGCTTGCTGCCCAGGTTGAGCGTGACGTCCGGCACGCGCCTGGACAGCTCCACCTGCGCCAGCGACTGCCGGCTGGCCAGTTCCGAGCGCGCCAGCGCCATGGCCGGCGCCTGCGCCAGCCGGTGGTGCAGCATGGCCTGGTCGGGCAGCGCCGGCAGCTGGTCGATGTCGCCATCGGCTTTTTCAAACCGTGGTGACGGGTTGCCCCACATCGCCGACAATTTTTTCCGCGCCACCGCCAGTTCGCTGCGTGCACGCAGCAGCTCCAGCGTGACCGAGGCGGCAGCCACCTTGGCCCGCGTTTCCTCCACCGGCGAGACCTTGCCGGCGACCACGCGGCGGCCGGTGGCCTGCGCCGCGCGCTGCGCCAGTTCCGACGATTCCTGCGCCAGGCGCAGCTGCTCCTGCGCGGCCAGCACGGCAAACCAGGCGTCGATCACATTAGCGCGGATCTCGGCCTGGCGCGCGGACAGCGCGGCAGCGGCACTGTCGCGGCCACGCTCGGCGGCCTGCACGCGGGCGCTGCGCTTGCCGCCCAGTTCCAGCGGCTGGCTGATCAAAAACGTGGTTTCGCGGACGTCGTCGGCGCGCTTGCGATCGACACGTTCGACTTCGAGCGTGGGGTTGGGCAGCAAGCCGGCCTGCTGCACGGCGCCGTCGGTAGCCGACAGCTCGTGGCGGGCGGCCGACAGGTCGGCATTGGCGCCGGCCGCCAGCGCCAGCGCGGTCTGCAAGGTGAGCGGCGCGGCCGGCTCCGATGCGGTCAGATTGAAAGCTGCGGCCAGCGCGAACGCCGGCCATGCCGCTACACAGAGCGGCAGGAAATACTTGACCATCGAATTCTCCAGAATAAAGGGAAATTCGACGAGACGGTGGCGTCAGGTGAAAGAGCTTGCGTCTCGTCGCCTAAGCGAAAAGACGCCAATTGGGCCGGGGCGGCCCTTCGGCAATATGGGATAGATACTGGGGAGTGAGCGGTGGCGCATAGCCGCTGGCGGTGGCCGGGGCGGCTACGCCATGCTCGTCGAGCACCGAGGCCTGCACCGCGTGGTGGCAGACTTCGCAGTCGCTGTGGGCCTTGGTCTTGCCCGGCTGCTGGTCATCGCCATCGTCGTCATCGTCACCGGCTTGCGCCTGGTGCTGGTGGCCGTGGTGGCCGAAATGCGTGGCAGGATGCTGCTGGCTGCTTTCCTCGTGCTGGCAATAGACGGCCGCCATCGACCAGGCGTACTGGATCGGCAGGATGGTCAGCAGAATAATGAGCAGGAATTTTTTCACGCGATGATTGTAGCAAACAACACGATGCAAGAATTTTTTTCATCCGGCGCCCCGCTTGTAACAAGCACGTCATATCCGGTCATTACTCTATGGCCTCCTTCATCTGCCCTGGACTCGACATGCACGTTTCTCCCCGCCCGCTCATCCTCGCCCTCAGCATCGCCGTCGCGCTCAGCGCCTGCGGTGGCACCTACCATGAAGGCCCGCTGGTCATTCCGGCCGCACCGGCCGACCAGGGCGCGGCCGATACGGCGCCGGTACCGAGCGTGACCGCGTTTGTCGACACCATCGCCACCAACCAGCGCGGCGACGCCCGCTACGCCACGCTCGAGACCAACGCCGGCGTGCGCGTGCTGGCCGGCATGCTCGACATCTGGACCCCGCTCACCCAGCTGGTCGATGCAGGCCAGACCGCGCCGGCCGTGGGGACCTTCCCTGCTGTCGCCGCCTCCGCCTGGACCGGCGTGCCGAACGATGGCACCAACGGCGGCACCATCCGCAACGCCACCGTCCACAACTACAACATCGATTACGTGGTCAAGGCCACCACCGGCCGCACCGCCGAGCAGACCACCCTGGCCTACTTCGACGACCGCCGTGGCAAGGGCTACAGCGTAACCGATGCCATGGGCCCGCTGACCACCGCCTGGCGCGCCTCGACCCAGCAGACTACCACCATCAACAACGTGCCGGCCGACGCCACCACCGTGCTGTACAACGACGGCGGCAACAACAACGGCGTGGGCGGCACTGCCAACGCCAACTTCGGCACCGTGGTCGATTTCGTCAACATGGTCGGCGCCAACGGCTCGACCGAACCGGCCAAGCGTTTCTACAAGTATGCGCGTCCGTTCCGCTGGAGCAGCGCGGTGCAGGTGGTGCCGGCGCTGCTGCCAGCGCGCTCCTCCACTCCGGCCACCGACGGCGGCTTTACCAGCGGCCACTCGGCCGAAGCGATGCGCAACGCGCTGGCGATGGCCTACGTGGTGCCGGAACGCTTCCAGGAAATCTTGAGCCGTGGCCTGGAACTGGGCGAATCGCGCATCCTGGCCGGCATGCACTCGCCGCTGGACGTGTTGAGCGGCCGTATCCACGGCGAGGCTGTCGTCGCCGGCAACCTGGCCGACCCGGCCAACCAGGCCCTGAAAGCCAACGCCTATGCCCAGGCCCACACCACGCTGATGGCGGCCACGTCCACCACCGCCACCACGTACGCGTCGTTTGCGCAATCGGGCACGCTGACCACCGACCGCTTTGCCGACTACGCGACCAACAAGGCCAACTACATCCGCCGCAGCACCTACGGCTTCCCGCAGATCGCCAGCACCACGGCAGCGGCAGTGGTGCCGAAAGGCGCAGAAGTGCTGATCGAAACCCGCTTGCCATATTTGAGCGCCGAGCAGCGCCGCGTGGTACTCAAAACCACCGCGCTCGCTTCCGGCTACCCGGTGATGGACGATGCTGAAGGCTGGGGCCGTTTGAACCTGTTTGCGGCAGCCGACGGCTATGCCGCTTTCAAGGGCAATGTCGTGATCAACATGGATGCATCGAAAGGCGGCTTCAACGCGGCCGACCGCTGGCGCAACGATATCAGCGGCACTGGCAAGCTGGTCAAGCAAGGCACGGGCGCGCTGAAACTGGGCGGCAACAACACCTGGACCGGCGGCACCGAGCTGACCGCCGGCATCCTGGAAGCGATCTCGAGCACCGCGTTCGGCGCCGGCGACGTGTACGTGAGCGGCGGCACCCTGGTCGCCAATGCGGCGACCCCGGTCAAGGCGGCCAAGTACACCCAGCTGGCCGGCGCCACTGTGCTGGAAATCAACGCCCTGTCCGCTACCCAGGCCGGCCTGACCGTGACTGGCGACGCCACCATCGGCGGCGGCGCGCTGAGCATCAAGTTCCCGGGCAGCTACAAGCCGAAAGCAGGCGATACCATTACCGTGCTCGGCGCCGGCCGCCTGCAAGGCACGTTCACCACCATCACGGTGGCGGGCTTTGCCAAGGTGACGCCAACCTACAGCGGTACGACCCTGACTTTGACGGTCACCAACTAAGCGGCGCCAAAACGGTATGATAGGGGCGTGTTGCACGGTGTGCAGCACGCCCTTTTCTATCGGAAGCCCTGATGAACAAAGACGACCTGACCGCGCATCCGCAAGGCGAGTTCTTCAACACCCAGGCCGAACGCTTGCAGGCGGACCTGCAAAATTTCACGCGCCAGGTGGCCAGCTGCGACAAGCTGATCCGCATGGCGAATATCAGCCTCAACCAGATTGACGACCGCATCGCCGCAGCTGCCCAGGTGGAGGCGCGTGCCGCTGCCATCGTCGAGGCCAGCGCCAGCGAAGCCTCGCGCGCGGCGACCGAAGCGGCCACCAAGGCCGTGGCGGCGTCGGTCGCACAACTGACCGCCGTCACCAGGCAGGCCGAGCACGTCTGCAGCGACCTCGAGCGCGCCCACGGCCGCGCCGCCTTGTGGAACGCCGGCTATATCGCCTGTGCGCTGGCGGCCTGCCTGCTGACCGGGTATGTGACGTACCGCATCGGCAAATCGGCCGCGATCACGCCCGACATCGAGCACGCGGTGGAGGTGGCCGAGCAGCACGAAACGCTGCTGCGCAAAGCCACCGACAAGGAAAAGAAGCAGATCGCCGACATCATCGCGCGCAAGCCAAAATCGAAGTAACCGGCCTTTGAGACGGGAGATGGCTCACCCAGGGTGTGTTGCACCTCTCCCAAAGTGATGACTATTTTCCCTCCACGGTGTCCTTTCTCACGCTCGCGGCCCACGTTCGCTTGACCGGCCTCAGGCTGATCCGCAGACTCGATGGTATGGCACCGGCATTCCGCCGACCATCCCTTCCTCTATCGATCATGACACCGACACCACTTGCCGCGCGCTGTTCTATTGCCTTGCTCACCCTGGGCGCCCTCTCGATCGCGGGCACGGCCGGCGCCGAGGAACGGCACCTGGCGGCAATGCTGCAAAACGATGTCTTTGCCGGCACCGACGGCGGCGGCTACACCAACGGCCTGGCCATCGCCTACGTGCGCAGCACGGCGCCCGGCGAAACGGAATTGGCGCCACACTGGCTGCTGGCGCCAGTCGCGCCGTTCCTGGCGGTGGGACCGGCGGCGATGACGTCGGTCTCGCTCAACCAAATCATGATCACGCCGCGCGACATCACCACCAGGGAGCCGAACCCGATGGACGCGCCATACCTGGGTGCGCTGTGGGTACGCGCGGCGCAGGTGTCGGTGCAAGGCGACGTGGCTGACATGTTCAGCCTCAATCTCGGCATGATCGGACCGGCCTCGGGCGCGCGCGAGGCGCAGACCTTCATCCACCGCATCACGGGATCGACCCGGCCCGAGGGCTGGGACAGCCAGGTCTCGAACCGGCTGCTGTACGGCATCGAGCGCTACCGCGCGGTGCGCTTTGCCAGCGGTGACGGCGACAGCGCAGCGCCTTCGCTGGACGCGATCGTGCTTGGCGGCGCCAACGCCGGCAATATGTTGTCGTCGGTAGGCGGCAGCGTGATGCTACGGTATGGCACGTCGCTCAAGCGCAGCTATGCCTCGTCGGTGCGGCAACTGGCGCGCAGCGGCGATCCCCTGATTTTTGGCCGTGGCTGGATGGCATATCTGGCCGTGCACGGCGACCACTTCTTCTCGCACGCCGGCATCAGCAATGACCTGCCGCCGGGCGGCACCCGCGCCGAGCTGCGCGAATCGCAGGTGATCGGCCAGGCCGGCATCGCCTATGGCTGGGGCGACTCGTCGCTGTCGTTCTCGCTGCAAAACACCAGCGCGCTGACCACGGGCAGCGGGCGGCGCAAGGCGTATGGTTCACTGACCTATACCACGGCGTTGCGGTGAGCTTCTGACTTGCCACGCAAAAAGGGCCCGATCTTCGCGTAGATCGAGCCCTTTTTTGCTTGAGGCGTAGCACCCGGCATGCCGGGCAACCGCATGGCTGCTTACTCGCCCTGGATTTTGTCATCCTCGCGCTTGGCATCCGCCATCGCGTCCGGCTCCAGCTCTTCGGCCGAACGGTTCAGGTGCACAAACACGCCCCACGCCGCCAGCAAAAGACCCACACTGGCAATCAGGGCCGCTGCATAAACGAGCTCGCTCAAGTCATCGTGCACGGCATGGAATGTCGCCACCAGACCCTCGATACCGAGCGCCACGACTACCACAACGAAAAAGCGCGACAGGAAACGGCGCACGCGCGTCGGCGCGCTGATGTCGGCGTCGCGCACGACTTCTTCCTCGACGATGGTCTCGGCAATCTGCAAGGCCACCACGGCGGCGGCCAGGATGCCGATCGCCTCGATGACGTCCTGGGCGGCGGTCAGGCCGGCTTCACCGGCCGACATGGCCTCCCAGCCGATCTGGGCGCCGATCACGATCAGGCATATGCCGCCGGCGGCAAACAACAGGGCGGTGATGGCGTGTACCACGCCAAAGGCTAGCATCAGTTTTTTCATGGGGTGTCCTGGAAATGAAGAAAATACGGGAATCGTCCTCATTGATTCTAGGGGCATCCCTGTCCACACTATGTTCGCTGTAGAACACAACTGGTTTCTTGCCGGCTACTGCCTTGCTTATTGTTGCAGCAAGGGGCTGCTGGCGGCAAATTCGGCCAGGTGTTCGAGCAGCACGCGCACTCTTGCCGGCAGGTAGCGGCGCTGGGTCCACACCGCGTACACGTGACGCGGCTCCGGCATCCATGCGGGCAGCACCTGCACCAGGCTGCCATCGGCCACCTCGAGCCGGCTTTGCAGCAAGGGACACAGCAGGATGCCCAGTCCCGCATGCGCCATCTCGACGGCCAGCCGCATTTCGTTGACGCGCAGCCGCGCCTGGGCTTGCGGCGAAATCACGACTTCGGCGCCGTCACCGGGCCGGCGCAGGCGCCAAATACGCAGCGGCTCGGCCACGATCAGATCGTGCTGCGCCAGTTGCGACGGGTCCTGCGGCACGCCGGCACGCGCAAGGTACGACGGCGCCGCCACCATCACCAGGCCGGCGCTGCCCAGGCGCCGCTGCATCAGCGACGAATCGTCGAGCGCACCGACGCGTATCGCCAAGTCGGCGCCGCTGGCGACCAGGTCTTGCAGGCGGTTCGACAGTTCCAGTTCGAGCTTGATATGCGGGTACCGGTGCATGAAGCTGGCCCATGCCGGTGTGAGCAAGCCGCTGGCAAAGTTGACCGGCGCCAGCACCCGGATCGTACCAGAGATATCGGACAGGCTGGCGTCGAGCTGCTGCGTGGCCTGGCGCAGCGCCTGCACCAGCGGCTGGCACCGCTCGTAGTACTGCCAGCCCTCGGCCGTGGGCTGCAAGCGGCGCGCGCTGCGGTTGAGCAGGCGGTAGCCGAGTTCACTTTCCAGTTTTTGCAGGCGCCGTGTGACGGTGGCCGGCGGCAGGTTTTCGCGGACGGCGGCAGCGTTCAAACTGCCCTCCTCCACGATGGTCACAAACAGGGCCAGGTCATCAAGCATGATTGCATTTCCGGAATTTGAAATTGGATTTATCGCTCTAGTATAGATAGTTGCAAGCGACTACGCTGTATCTTTCAACTCACGAAGGAGATGCAATGTCCGATATGTTCCGCCTGCGCCTGGTGTTTGCGCTGCTGATGTCCCTGCTGATGTCGTCGATGATGAGCGGCTGGGTTACCTGGCTCAACATCGGGCTGCATCCCGACTTTTTATCGCGCTGGCGATATGCCTTCATGGCCGCGTGGCCGGCGGCGTTTACGGTGGTGATGGTGTGCGGACCGCTGGTGCATGGGGCGAGCCAGCGTTTGGCCGTGCGGTTGCGGCGGGGGTAAGTGCGCGGTTGTTACCACCCGAACTTCAGCTCCACCCCCAGGTAATCCACATCGCGCCCGCCAGCGCGACGCAAGCTGTCGCCCACCTGGAAATGCACCGCCTCCAGCGCTGCCGTCACATTCGGCGTGACCGCCCAGTCGGTGCGCAGCTGGGCGTAGGCGCCGGTCCAGCGCGAACCCTGGCCCGCCGTGCGCGGCACGCCGGCCATGCTTTGTACGTACACCGCGTCGCCCGTGGTCTGGCGCCATTGCAGGCCCAGCGCCGTGGTCACGCTCAAGGTCCTGGTCGGCTTGATCTTGATCGAGGGTTTTACGTGTACCAGGTTGCTGTAGCCGGTCAGGCCCGCCAGCGAGAAATAGTAACCGTTGGCGAACAGCGGGTTGAAGGTACCGAGCTTGTCGTCGCCCGCGTGCTTGTCGCCCGAGGCCATGTCGAATTGCAGACCGACGCGCGGCGTCCAGGTCGCGCTGGCGAAGGTATAGCCGGCGATCGAACCGAGCGCCCACGCTGAGGCACGCTTGGCGCCGACCTGGCCGTGTTGCAGCATGCCCTCCACGTCCCAGTCCACGTTGCCGGTGACGCCGCTGTAGCGTAAATCATAGACGTCGCGGCGTTCGTTGCCGGTGGCGTCGAGGAAGCGCGCATCGTCACGCCGGTAGCGCGAGTAGTAGCCGGAGATGTCGCCCGGCCCGAATCCCTGCCGTTCCAGGCGCAGGCCATTCAGGGTAAGGTGGCCGTTGGAATAATCGTCGAGCGATTTTGCGCTGCGGTTTTGTACCGGCTGCGTCACGTAGCCGATCACGCGCCAAGGGCCATGTTCCCAGTCGGCCCACACCCCGTCGAACGACTGGCGCACATTGGGGCCGTCGCGCGCGGCGATAAAGCGCTGCAGGTCGAACGCCATTTCCTGCCGGCCCACGCGCATCTTGATCGCTCCGTCCGCCGTGGGCACAGCCACCGTCACGAACAGCTGCTCGACATCGAGCTTGTCGCGATCCGGCGGGGCAATCGTCTTCTTCTCAAACGTGCGCGCATCGACCAGCTGGCCGAACACTTGCACGTAGGAGCCCAGGCGCAGGTCCGCATGGACGTTGGCGCGCTGGATCACGTAGCCGTCGGCCGGTGCCGTGCCAGCGCCGTACGACGGCGCATCGATATGCTCGTAACGCTCGCGCAAGCCGGCGCCCAGCGACAGGTAAGAACTGCCGTCGCCGAGCGGAATATATTTGAGGCCGTCGAGCGCCTGGCGCGGCAGGCAGGAGCTGGCCAGCACGTCCCAGTTCTCGGCCCAGCGATTGAAGTTGATCGCCGGGCGCTTGGCGTTGCATGCTGTTGGCGTTGGTGCTGCCATGGTGGCTGCCGTCGCTGCTGCCGTTGGCGGTGCCATTGGCGCCGCTGCGGTTTCCGCAGCAAGCGCCTTTGCGCCGGCTACGCCGGGCAGCGCGCTCACACCGCCCACCACGCCGACCATCAGCGCCAATATGCGCCTTGCGCGCACCGCTTTGGTGTCGACTTTAACGCTTGGCTGCATCGTGTATCTCGCTGATGTAACCGCCCGGGAATTGCAGCATTGCCGTCATGTTGCCGGTACTGGTCTGGCGCGGCGCGGCCAGCACGGTGGCGCCGTTGGCCGCAGCCTTGTTCAGCGTGTCCGCCATGTCGTCCACCTGGTAGCCGGTGGACTCGCGGCCATACGGGAACGTCAGCTTGCCGTCGGTGACGAACACTGTCATCTTGCCGAATTTCGATTCGAGCTGCACGCGGCGGATGGTGTCGCCGGCGCGGCCGATTTCGCCGCCGTCGATCTGGCTGTCGGCTACGATCTTCGCATGGGCAAAGGTCTTGAACTGATTGAGGAATTTATCGGCCGAGACTTTTGATATGTACACGCGGTTGTCCGGCACCGAGTGCAGCGGCGCGTACGACGGCGCCCTGGTATGCCAGTAAAGCTGCATGTTGACGCCACCGGCCCACTGGATCAGCACATCCTTGCCGATCGGGTCATCGAACGGCTCCACCACCACGTCGGCCCCCGCCTCCACGGCAGCAGCGCGCGCCACATGGATATCGGTGACCAGGTAGCCGGTGCGTTCTTCGCCAAAGCCGTACGGGATCGGCGTCTGGAACGCGAACACCGACAGCATGCCCACCGGCGTCTGCACGTATTGCGACGCGGTCTTGCTTGGCGTTGGCGTGACCGTAAACACCGCGCGCGGCGAGGCCTTGCCACCGAAGGTGCCGACAAAGCTGGCGACGAACGCATCGAGATCGGCGTTGGCCACATACACGTGCGTGGTGTCGTACTGCGGCGCGACCGCGACATCGGGCGCGGCCAGCGCCAGCGCCGGAGCAACCAGGGCCAGGGACAGTACGGCGGACGCGATGCGGTTGCGGAGGGTATGGGTGGTCATGGATAACTCCTGGAAGGTGGAAAACCGTCAGTCCACTATACCCAGCCACGCCCCGCATTCCACCTGCCATCGGGTCAGGTACCAGCCATGCCCTCCCTTAGGACAGGGCCGCAGGCCCGATGAGAGCGGATAAAGCGCAATGCGTGATATGCCACCTGTTCAGGAGAACCAGCATGACTGAAAAAGCCTGTCTTGCGGCGAAGTTGTAGAATCGCAGCGAACCCACAGCCGAAAGGCCACCATGAACGATTACGCCGCCCCCAAAACGCTGCACATCGCCCGCAAGCTGCTGTCGCTGCTGGGGAAAATCCAGATCACCGATGACGACGACAATGTCGTGTACGAAGCCGCCGCCCAGTGGCGCTGGTTCATCCGTCCATGGCGCATCACGCAGGACGGCCGCGAAGTGGCGGTGGTCAGGCGCAAATTCCTGTCATTCGCCCCCACCTGGTACGTGCATACCAACGACGAAAATTTCGAGCTGCGCGGCAAGCTGTGGAGCTGGCGGCGGCAGGTGGCCGTCGTGGGTGGACGCTTTGACGGAGCTATCTTGCGCGGCGGCTTGTGGGATATGGGGTTCGAGCTGTCACGCCACGGTCAGGTCATGGCCAGGGCGCAGGCCAGGATCATGACCTTGCGAACGCGGCACAGCATCGAGTTGCTCGATGCCTCGCCACAGGCGGAGTTGTTGACGGTGATATTGATGACGACGCTGGTGGAGCAGAAGAGCGAGGAGAGCAAGCTCGGGACGGCGGCCGATCCGTCGCCGCATGGGTAAAGCAGCCACGTTAAAAGCCATGTACGCCGGTCTGACACTGACGCCGTTTGCCAGGCGCAAGGCCCTCGCCCTGGCGGCACCGTTGTCGTGGGTTTGCCAGCTTCCGGACTAAACGGCCAGCACACGATCGCGCAGGCTACTCAACGTATCGGTGAAGATTTCCGTCTGGTCCAAAGCCCTGGCCAACACCAGGGCTCCCTGGATACCGCCCACCACCTCTCTGGACAGCGCACTGGCTTCCTGTGGCTTGCGCCCCGCCCGCTCCAGCGCAGCGGCTAGCGCATCAATCCAGGCTGCAAAGTAACTACGGACACGGTCTGAAAAGCGATCACGCTCGCTGCCGAGCGCGAAGACTCCTACCAGACAGATACGGCGACCAGAAAGAAAGTAGCGGCCCACGTCGTCGAACATTGCCTTGATGCCTTCCACAGCATCGGCGCGCTCGCGCAGCGGTTGGAAAACATGGTGTTGGAACCACTCATCGACCTGTGCCAGCACGGCTTCAGCCATTTCCTCTTTGCCTCCCGGGAAAAAGTGATAGATGCTGCCCTTGCCCAGTTTGGTGCCTTCGCTGATGCGCGCCAGGCTCGCCCCCTCGAAGCCATAGGTTCGGAATACCTCCCCCAGCAGCGGGATCACGTCTTCCCGTTCCGCAATTACTCTAGCCATTCATTTTCCTTAAAAACCGAAACTGCTCAGCCCAGGATAATCGGCTGGGCGTGGGCCGCTATTGTCCCACAGGAATTTGCGATCTTCAGCCTTGATCGGATGCTCGTTGATGCAGGCGTGACGATGGTGCATCAGGCCGTTTTCGTCGAATTCCCAGTTTTCATTGCCGTAGGCACGATACCACTGGCCGGAATCGTCATGGTATTCGTAAGCGAAGCGCACGGCGATGCGCGCACCGTCAAAGGCCCACAGCTCTTTAATCAGACGGTAATCCAGCTCGCGGGTCCACTTACGCTTCAGCAGTGCGGTGATGGCTTCCCGGCCTTCAACGAATTCAGCGCGATTGCGCCACCAGCTGGCTTCGGTGTAAGCAAGGGCGACTTTCTCCGGGTCGCGGGTGTTCCAGCCGTTTTCGGCCAGACGAACTTTTTCGATCGCGGTTTCACGAGTGAAGGGCGGCAGGGGTGGACGGATAGCCATGTGATTTCTCCTAAATTGTACCTATCGGAACACTATGTACCGATCAGTACAGAGAATATATGCCGGCAAATTCCGCTTTGCAAGCTTTTTTCGCAGCGAGCAGTTGAAAAAAAAAGAGCCCGCAATGCGGGCTCCTGACTACTTGTTAGATTTGCTGCAAGAAGAAACGTTAGAACGGAATATCGTCATCCATATCCGAGAAGTTCGGCGCAGGTTTCGGTGCCGGACGTGGTGCAGGTGGCGCCATGGCTGGGCGTTGTTGCTGAGGTGCGGCCTGGCGCTGTGGTGGCGCGTCGTAACCGCCGCCACCACTGCCACCGCCGTAACCACCACCACCGCCAGCGCCACCACCGTAGCCGCCGTCGTCCATGCCGCCGGCGCCTTGACGGCCGCCCAGCATTTGCATGTTTTCAGCGACGATGTCGGTTGCGTACTTTTCGACGCCGTCTTTATCGGTGTACTTGCGGGTTTGCAGGCGGCCTTCGACGTAGATGGACGAGCCTTTTTTCAGGTACTGGCCCACGATTTCGGCCAGCTTGCCGAAGAACGAGATGCGGTGCCACTCGGTGGTCTCTTTTTGCTCACCGGTGTTGCGGTCTTTCGACTTGTATGAGGTCGCCACGGCAATGTTGGCGATTGCATCACCGCTAGGCATGTAGCGGATCTCCGGATCGCGACCCAGATTGCCGACGATGATGACTTTGTTGACTGATGCCATGAATAAAACTCCTGAGTAACGACGGCCGCGTGGGCAGGCTGTGTATGAAATCTAAACAGAGATTATAGACGAACGCGATGCCGGGCTACCACTTGCACTACCAATTTCAGCTCTCGTCCCCATGTAGCCTGTTCTGCGCCGAAGCCTGTTGAATCGACGCAAGCAAATACTGGTATTATATACAGTGTCAAGCCTCCCGCGCGTGATCCAGCGCAAGGACGGCGCATCTTTTCAAAGCCCGCTATGATGACGGGTTGATATCTAAGGGCTTACTCCATGGAACAGATCCGCATTCGCGGCGCACGTACGCACAACCTCAAAAACATCAGTCTCGACCTGCCGCGCAACCAGCTGGTCGTGATCACCGGGCTGTCCGGTTCCGGCAAATCGTCGCTGGCGTTCGACACCCTGTATGCCGAGGGCCAGCGCCGCTACGTGGAGTCGCTGTCGGCATACGCACGCCAGTTCCTGCAACTGATGGAAAAGCCCGATGTCGATCTGATCGAAGGCCTGTCGCCGGCGATTTCGATCGAACAAAAGGCCACGTCGCACAACCCGCGCTCCACCGTCGGCACGGTCACCGAGATTCACGATTACCTGCGCCTGCTGTATGCGCGGGTGGGCACGCCTTACTGCATCAACCACCCGGACCACGCGCTGGCTGCGCAGACCGTGTCGCAAATGGTCGATGCGGTGCTGGCCATGCCAGAAGGGACGAAATTGATGGTGCTGGCGCCGGTGGTGGCCAACCGCAAGGGCGAGCATTCGGACCTGTTCGAGCAGATGCAGGCGCAGGGCTTCGTGCGCTTTCGCGTGCAGAGCGGCACCCATGAAGCCAAGATCTACGAAGTGGACGAGCTGCCCAAGCTCAAAAAAACCGAGAAGCACACGATCGACGTGGTGATCGACCGCGTAAAAGTCAACGCCGATATCAAGCAACGCCTGGCCGAAAGCTTCGAGACTGCGCTGCGCCTGGCCGATGGCCGCGCCGTGGCGCTGGAAATGGACACCGCCGTCGAACACGTGTACTCGAACAAGTTCGCCTGCAACCAGTGCGGCTACTCGTTGCAGGAGCTGGAACCGCGCCTGTTCTCGTTCAATAACCCGATGGGCGCCTGCCCCGAGTGCGATGGCCTCGGCCACATCGAATTCTTCGACCCGAAACGCATCGTCGCCTTCCCCAACCTGTCGCTCGCGTCCGGCGCCGTCAAGGGGTGGGACCGCCGCAACCAGTTCTATTACCAGATGCTGTCCAACCTGGCCGCGTACTACGAGTTCGATCTCGATGTGCCGTTCGAGCAGTTGCCCAAGTCCGCGCAGGACGCGGTCCTGAATGGCTCCGGCAAAACCGCGATTCCGTTTACGTACGTGAATGAGCGCGGCCGCACCGTGGTCAAGGAGCATACCTTCGAGGGTGTGGTCAACAACCTGGCGCGCCGCTACCGCGAAACCGATTCGATGGCGGTCAAGGAAGAACTGGCCAAGTTCATCAACGAGAAAAAATGCCCGTCGTGCGAAGGCGCGCGCCTGCGCATCGAGGCGCGCTTCGTCAAGGTCGGCACCGGCAAGCAGGAAAAGGCGATCTACGAGATCGCCGAGAAGCCGCTGCGCGAATCGCTGTCGTTCTTCGAGCAGCTGAAGCTCAAGGGCGCCAAGAAGGAAATCGCCGACCGCGTGGTGAAAGAGATCATCTCGCGCCTGCAGTTCCTTAACAACGTCGGTCTCGATTATTTATCGCTGGACCGCAGCGCCGATACGCTGTCCGGCGGCGAAGCGCAGCGCATCCGCCTGGCCTCGCAGATCGGCTCGGGCCTGACCGGCGTGATGTACGTGCTCGATGAACCGTCGATCGGCCTGCACCAGCGCGACAACGACCGCCTGATCGACACCCTGCGTCACCTGCGCGACATCGGCAACAGCGTGCTGGTGGTGGAGCACGACGAAGACGCGATCCGCACCGCCGACTACATCGTCGACATGGGTCCGGGCGCCGGCGTGCATGGCGGCGAAGTGATTGCGGCCGGTTCGCTCAAGGACATCCTCAAGAATAAAAAATCGCTGACGGCGCAGTACCTGAACGGCACCCGCAAGATCGAGGTGCCGGCCAAGCGTCACCAGGCCGATCCCGATCGCCAGCTGGTGATCGCTGGCGCCACCGGCAACAACCTGAAAAAGGTCAGCCTCAAGCTGCCGGTGGGCCTGATGACGTGCGTGACCGGCGTTTCCGGCTCCGGCAAATCGACACTGATCAACGACACGCTGTTCCCGGCCCTGTCGCGCCACCTGTACGGTTCGCAGACCGAGCCGGCGCCGCACGACTCGATCGCGGGCCTCGAGCACTTCGACAAGGTGATCTCGGTGGACCAGGCGCCGATCGGCCGCACGCCGCGTTCCAACCCGGCCACCTATACCGGCCTGTTTACGCCGATCCGCGATTTGTTCGCGACGGTGCCGACAGCGAAGGAGCGCGGCTACAGCGCCGGGCGCTTCTCGTTCAACGTCAAGGGCGGCCGCTGCGAAGCGTGCCAGGGCGATGGCGTAATCAAGGTCGAGATGCACTTCCTGCCGGACGTGTACGTGCCATGCGATGTCTGCCACGGCAAGCGCTATAACCGCGAAACGCTGGAAGTCCAGTACAAGGGCAAGAACATCACCGAAATCCTCGACATGACGGTGGAAGACGCGCACGAGTTCTTCAAGCCGGTGCCGGTCATCGCGCGCAAGCTGCACACGCTGCTCGACGTGGGCCTCGGCTACATCAAGCTGGGGCAAAGCGCGACCACGCTGTCCGGTGGCGAGGCGCAGCGCGTCAAGCTGTCGCTGGAACTGTCCAAGCGCGATACGGGCCGCACGCTGTACATCCTGGACGAGCCGACCACCGGCCTGCACTTCCACGATATCGACCTGCTGCTCAAGGTGATCCACCGCCTGCGCGACCAGGGCAACACGCTGGTCATCATCGAGCACAATCTCGATGTGATCAAGACGGCGGACTGGGTGGTGGACCTGGGGCCGGAAGGCGGTGCGGGTGGCGGCAAGATCATTGCCACCGGCACGCCGGAGGATGTGGCCGCGAATGCGAACAGCGTGACCGGCAAGTATCTCGGCCCGCTGCTCAAGTAATACAAGACGGCGGCCAGCGCTCGCTGGCCGCATCACAGCCGGTACGTCACTGCACCGACACCACCCTCTTCTCGCTCGCCACCCACTCCTTGATATGCGTCTCCAGCACATCAAGCGGCAGCGCGCCCGCGCCCAGCAAGTGGTCGTGGAATTTGCGGATGTCGAACTTGTCGCCCAGTTCCTTGCGCGCATAGTCGCGCAGTTCCAGTATTTTCAGCTGGCCGATCTTGTAGCCCAGCGCCTGGCCCGGCCACACGATGTAGCGGTCGGTCTCGCTTTGTACATCCACTTCCTCGATCGCCGAATGGGCATGGAAGAAGTCCACCACCTGCTGGCGGTTCCACTGTTTATAGTGCAGGCCGGTATCGACCACCAGCCGGATCGCGCGCAGCATCTCGTCCTGCAAGTGGCCGTAGTAGCTGTAAGGGTCCTTGTAAAAGCCCAGTTCTTCGCCCAGCCGTTCGGAATACAGCGCCCACCCTTCCACGTACGCCGTGTAGATGCCCTGTTGCCGGAAGTCCGGCAAGCCCTGGATTTCCTGGGCAATGCTGATCTGCATATGGTGACCGGGCACGCCTTCGTGCAACGCCGTGGTTTCGATGCCGATCACGGAGCGATCCTGGAAGTCTCCCGTGTTGACCATCACCCGGCCCGGACGCTTGCCGTCCGGTGAACCGGGCAGGTACGACGCTGCCGCCGCGCCTTTTTCGCGGAACCGTTCCACTTCGGTGATCTCCACTTTGGCCTTCGGCAGCACGCCGAACTGCTGCGGCAGTTGCGCGTACATCTGGTCCGTGTACTTCTGATAGAGGTCGACGATGTTCTGGCGCGAGGTCGGGCGCAGTGCCTTGTTTTCCTTGAGCGCCTTGTTGAACGACGCCAGGTCGCTGTAGCCGAGCTTTTGGGCCGTCGCCAGCATCTGCGCTTCGATGCGCGCCACTTCCGCCAGCCCCAGTTGGTGGATTTCTTCCGGCGCCATGTCGGTGGTGGTGGAAGCCTTGGCCTTGGAAGTGTAGCGCGCCGCGCCATCGGGCAGCGACCACATGCCCACGTCCTTGCGGCCGTGCGGCAGGTACTGGGTCTTGGTGAAGACTGCCAGTTTTTTATACGCGGGCGCCACATCCTTTTTGATCGCCGCCAGCACCTCTTTGGTCAACCGCGCCTTGTCGGCGGCCGAGAAGGTCTTGGGGAATTTTTTCAGCGGCAGCGCATAGGGCGAACCGGCCGGCTTGTGCGCCGCCATGTCCTCGCACTGCTTGACGATCTGCGGAATCAGGAACTTGGGCGGCATCAGGCCGTCGGCCACGCCCTTCTGCATTTGCACGCGGTTTTCCTCGAACAGCCGGGGCACCGCCTGCAGGCGCAAGATGTAGTCCTCGTAATCCTTCACCGTCTCGAAATTCCAGGCCGAGACAATCATCGGCAGGTCGATATGGATGCCGGAGTTTTGCGCCAGCGGCATCTCCCAGTCCTTGAAGCGGGCGCCGTCCACGGTCTGGCGCAACTGGCGCACCATCAGCTCCTTGTTCAACTGCTCCTGGCCGGGAAAACCGGCGGTGTCGATCGCCTCGAAGCGTTTGAGGAAGTCGGCGCTGGCCTTGAGGTCGGCCTCGATGCCCGCCTGCGAGAAGTCGGACAGCTTGTCGTTGTAGCGCTTGTCGCCGAGCATCGACGCCCATTCCGGGCTGTTGCGCATGGTGTAGTCCCACTGCTCCTTGATCAGGGTGTTCAGCGCCGCGCGGCGCGCTTCCAGGTCGGGTACGGCGGTATCGGCGTTGGCCACGCCCAGCATCAGGGAAAACAGCAAGGCGCTGGCGGCGCCCATTCGGGTCATTGCAGTAGTCATGGTGGCAGGTCAAAAAAAGGTGGAGCCTGCACTGTAAGCGAAGCCGGCCACTGCCGATGGTGCTTTGTGACAGGCTGCACGAAGGCCGCCGTGAACTGCGTGCCGCTGCGACAGACTACGCCAGCAAGTCGGCTACCTGGTGAAATACGCGCTTCGGCCCCTGCGCCACGAGTGCATCGACGTGGTTGAAGCCCCACGCCACCGCGCCGAAGTCGAGGCCCGCCTCCGCCGCCACCCGCGCATCGCGGATCTCGTCGCCGATCAACAAGGTATCGGCTGCCGCGATGCCGGTGGCAGCGAGCACCTTGCGCACCTTGGGCAGTTTGCCGAACAGGCCCGCGCCGCACTCCACCTGGTCGAACAGCGCCAGCAACTCGGGCCCGAGGATGCGCTGCACGTTGGCGCGTGCATTCGAGGTGACGATGGTGAGCACCACGCCGCGCGCCTTCAACGTGCGCAGCGCCGCCTCCACGCCAGCGAACAGCGTGATCGAATGCGCCTCGTCGCCGATGCGGGTGCGCATGAAGCGGGCGATGGCCGGAGTTTTCCAGAGCGGGATGTCGTGCAGCGCCATGATCTGGCGCGCATCGAGGCCGCGCAAAGCCTGGGCGTTGGCGCGGTCGAGCGGTTTGAACTTGTATTTGGCCGCCGCTTCGTCGAACACGCGTACGAAGCAGGGAAACGTATCGGCCAGGGTACCGTCGAAGTCGAAAATGATGAGCTTGCGGTTCACGTGGTCCTCGATGGCGTAGGAGTGGTCGGTTGAGCCGGTCAGCCGGGCCAGCATACACGAAAAAAAAGCGGCGCATGTTTCCATGCGTCGCTTCCGTCTCCACCTCAGGCCGGCTTATTTTGCCAGGCGCTTCTCCAGCTCGGCTTTCACCGCCGTCAATTCTTGCGGCAGGTGGTAGGCCAGCTTGGTGAACAGTTCTTCGTGCAGTTTCAGTTCTTCGCGCCAGGCATCCTTGTCGATCGAGGTGATGGTCTCGAATTCCTCAGGGGTGAACGGCAGGCCGTCCCAGTGGATGTCGCCGTAGCGCGGGGTGGTGCCGAAGATGTTTTCGACGCCGCCGGCTTTGCCTTCGATACGCTCGAGCATCCATTTCAGCACGCGCATATTGTCGCCGAAGCCAGGCCAGACAAAATGACCCTGGTCGTCGGTGCGGAACCAGTTGACGCAGTAGATTTTCGGCAGAGTGGCGCCGTCGATCTTGCCCAGTTTTTCGCCCAGGTTGAGCCAGTGCTGGAAGTAGTCGCTCATGTTGTAGCCCATGAACGGCAGCATCGCGAACGGATCGCGGCGCACGATGCCCATCTGGCCGGCAGCTGCAGCGGTGGTTTCCGAGCCCATGGTGGCGGCCATGTACACGCCTTCCACCCAGTTACGCGCTTCGGTGACCAGCGGCACGGTGGTCGAACGGCGACCGCCGAAGATGAAGGCCGAGATCGGCACACCGGCAGGATCGTCCCAGGCCGCGTCGATGACGGGGTTCTGGGTAGCGCCCACGGTAAAGCGTGCGTTAGGGTGGGCAGCCTTGGTGCCGGACGCCGGGGTCCAGTCCTTGCCTTGCCAGTCCACCAGGTGATCGGGCGCCTGCTTGGTCAGGCCTTCCCACCATACATCGCCGTCGTCGGTCAGCGCGACGTTGGTGAAGATGGTGTTTTCACGCATGGAAGCCATGCAGTTGAAGTTGGTTTTTTCGTTGGTGCCAGGGGCCACGCCGAAGTAACCGGCCTCCGGGTTGATCGCGTACAGGCGGCCATCGGCGCCCGGCTTGATCCAGGCGATGTCGTCGCCGATGGTGGTGACTTTCCAGCCGTCGAAGGTGCCTGGCGGGATCAGCATGGCGAAGTTGGTCTTGCCGCAAGCCGAAGGGAAAGCGGCAGCCACGTAGTGCTTTTTGCCTTCCGGCGATTCCACGCCCAGGATCAGCATGTGTTCGGCCAGCCAGCCCATGCCATCCTTGGCCTGGTCCTGGTAACCCATGGTGGAAGCGATACGCAGCGCGAAGCATTTTTTACCCAGCAGCGCATTGCCGCCGTAGCCCGAACCGTAGGACCAGATTTCGCGGGTTTCCGGGTAGTGGACGATGTACTTGGTAGCGTTGCATGGCCAGGCCACGTCGGCCTGACCGGCCGTCAGCGGTGCGCCCACGGTGTGCACGCATGGCACGAACTCGCCATCGGTGCCCAGCACGTCGTACACGGCCTTGCCCATGCGGGTCATGACGCGCATGTTGACGGCCACGTATGGCGAGTCGGACAGTTCCACGCCGATGTGCGCGATCGGTGAACCCAGCGGGCCCATCGAGAATGGCACAACGTACATGGTGCGGCCGATCATGGCGCCGTCGAACAGCGGGTTCAGGGTGGCGCGCATTTCGTCGGGCGCCATCCAGTTGTTGGTCGGGCCGGCTTCTTCCCTGGTGGCCGAGCAGATGTAGGTGCGGTCTTCAACGCGCGCCACGTCGGTCGGATCGGACAGGGCCAGGTACGAGTTCGGACGCTTGGCTTCGTTGAGTTTTTTCATGGTGCCGGCAGCAACCATTTCCGCGCACAGGCGGTCGTACTCTTCTTGCGAGCCATCGCACCAGTAGATGCGGTCCGGCTTGGTCAGCGCGGCGATTTCCGTGACCCAATTGATCAGTTTTTGATGCTTGATGTAAGCTGGGACGTTCAGCGTTGCAACGCCACCCATGATGGGCTGATTCATACTACCTCCAATGCCAATTAAAATTCTTTCGGCAGGATCGTCGTCAATATCAGCTTGAATAAAGCTTGAATAGCCTGGCGCGCGGAAAGCCCATCCGGGATGGGTCGGCGCCTCGGCGTATTCTACGGCGGTCTTGTCGTGGGACCAGGTTCCGTGAACCCGGCAGTGACAGCAAAATCGATGTTCGGCTGTTCATTTTTTGAGCGATTGTACACCGCTGGTCCCACGATTCAACAGAAATGTAGGAGAAATTGTTGACTAAAGTAGTAAGCTATTCAGCTTTTTGCAGCGCCCGTTATTCCGCTACGAATTTCAACCTAAGATCGGTTAACTGACATGAAAATCGCCATACTTGATGATTACCAGAACGCCAGCTCCGGAATAAAAAGTTATCAGATATTAAACGGACACGAGGTAAAAGTGTTCAACAATACAACACGTGGCCTCGGCCAGCTGGCAATCCGCCTGGCGCCGTTCGATGCCCTGGTACTGATCCGCGAACGCACCGCACTCAACCGTGCGCTGCTGGCCAGGCTGCCCAATCTGAAGCTCATTTCGCAGACCGGCAAGCTGGCCGGTCATGTCGATGTGCCGGCCGCAACCGAGCTGGGCATCGCGATTGCCGAAGGTGTCGGCTCCCCCACCGCGCCGGCCGAGCTGACCTGGGCCCTGATCATGGCGGCAGCGCGCAAGATCGTGCCGTACGCAAACAACCTGCGCGACGGACTGTGGCAAACCGCTTCCGTCAATCCGCAATTGAACGGCCTGGGCTTCGTGCTCAAGGGGCGCAAGCTCGGGATCTGGGGCTATGGCAAGATCGGCCAGCTGGTGGCCGGGTACGGCCGCGCGTTCGGCATGCAGGTGGTGGTGTGGGGCAGCGAGGCGAGCCGCAACAAGGCCGTTGCCGATGGCTACGCGGCAGCCGCATCACGCGAAGCGTTTTTTGCCGAGGCCGATGTGCTCAGCGTGCACCTGCGCCTGAACGACGCCACCCGTGGCATCGTCACCGCCGCCGACCTGTCGCGCATGCAGCCCACGGCCCTGTTCGTTAACACCAGCCGCGCCGAACTGGTGGCAACCGGCGCGCTGGAGCAAGCACTCACACAGGGCCGCCCCGGCTATGCGGCGCTCGACGTGTTCGAATCGGAACCGCTGGCGCCAACCAGCGAACTGCTGCGCATTCCGACCGTGCTGGCCACGCCGCACCTCGGTTACGTGGAGCAGGACAGCTACGAGCTGTACTTCCGCCATGCATTCCAGAACATCGTCGATTTCGAGGCTGGAAAGTTCGATGCGATTCACAATCCGGACTTCCAGCACAACGCGCGCAGCCAGAGTTAATCAGTCTTCTCAGGGAGGCCGGCGAGGTTGATGCGCGGGGTGGGCATCACATGCACCTTGCTCCACAAGCCGGCCCAGCCGGGCGGCCAGGTGATGTCCGGGCCGCTGTACGGCGGCAAGGTGGCGCGCACCGGGACCACCGGCACCGGCGGCATGTCGATCAGCGGTGCGCCTGCGGGACGCTGCATGTCCAGGCTGTACATATAACCGGGCAGCAGCGCGTCGCACACGCTGGCGAACCAGGCGGTGTGGTCGTCGTCGCGGCCCAGTGCCTGCGCCAGTCCCTGCGGGTCGAATTTGGCCAGCGCGTGGATCAGCTCCTCGGTGGTGGCGCCCGGATTGTCCCCCCAGCCCATCACGGGGTTGCTGTTATAGTCAGCGCCGGAGCCGTACCAGCCTTCGCGCCACGAGCGCTGCATCCAGTCGCGCTTGCCGGTGAACAGGTGCCAGCGCCAGTGCAGGCCGGACGGCTTGGGCCACGCATACAGATACAGTTTCTGATAGCCGGCCTGGTGCAGCGCGCGTACCACGGCCATCAGCCGCGCGTGGGGCATGCGGTCGGGCGGCGCGCGGCGGAACAGGATCGCTTCGCCATCGGCGTACTGCACGGCGTCGGTCGATAAATTGAGGTCGAGCGTGCGCGCTTCGCTGCCGAAACGCGCGGAAATCCAGCCGGTCAGCAAGTTGACGGCCGTGATCACGCCATAGCCGCGATGACGGTGAAAAATGACAGTTCCGGGTGCAAGAGCTTTCATAGACGATCCACGAACAGGGGCCTCAGGAGGGGCCCGCAAACAGACAATATAGGCATAGTACGCCGATATTTCCAGTGCGAAGACGACGGTTTCCGGATTCTTTTTGCGCAGCGGTTTGGGTTATGATGCAGATCATTTTTACTGAACCGAGCTTTCACCATGACCCTGCGCATCCTCGCCACCGGCGGCACTTTCGACAAACACTACAACGAACTGAACGGTACTTTGGGCTTCGCGGACAGCCATGTGCCCGCCCTGCTCGAACGTTGCCGCCTGACGGTGGACGTGGCGCTGGAACAGTTGCCGCTGATGGATTCGCTCGACATGGTCGATGCCGACCGCGAACGCATCCTGGCCTCGTGCCGCGCCGCCACCGAAAAGGCGATCGTCATCATCCACGGCACCGACACCATGCCGCAGACGGCCGCCGTGCTGGGACCAGCCGAGCTGGGCCAGACCATCGTGCTGACCGGCGCGATGATTCCGTATTCGATTGCAAACTCGGATGCGATGTTCAACCTGGGTTTTGCCTGCGCCGTGGCGCAGACCCAGCCGCCAGGCGTGTATGTGGCAATGAACGGCAAGATTTTTGCCTGGGATAATGTGCAGAAAAACAAGGCGGCTGGAGTGTTCCAGCCGCTGTAAAAGCAGAACTTTGGCACCCCGCTGCGCGGGGCGCCTGCACATCAGGCCTTGGCTTCGCCGCCGAGGGCCTCGACCACATCAGCCATCATCTTGGCCAGTTCACCGGTCATCAGCATGAAGTCGCCATCGAAGCGCTCTTCGTCGTTGCGGGTGCTCGATTCCTTCTCGGCCAGCACGTCGAGCGCCTTGACGCTCTTGATTGCCAGCGATTCGGTCAGCACGAACGAGATCTTGCTGTCCCACGTCAGCGCCAGGCGGGTGCACTGCTTGCCCGCTTCGATGTGGCGGCGCACTTCGGCCGGTTCCAGCGTGTGGCGCACGTAGCGCACGGCAGCCTTGCTCTCGCCGGTGGCGCGCAGCTCGGTGTCCATATCGACCGTGAAGCCGGCCGGTGCTTCGTCGGTTTGCAGCCATTCGGTCATCACGCCCACCGGCGAGCGCTGCACGCGCAGGCTTTCCAGCGGCAGTTTATCGACCGCCTTCAGCAGCAGCTTGATCACTTCGTCGGCCTTGGCCGGACTGGCCGCATCGACCACCAGCCAGCCGTTGACCGGGTCGATCCAGGTCCAGACATTGCCACGGATCGAGAAGGCGCGCGGCAACAGCTCGTCGGCCACGCGTTCTTTCAGTTCCTTCATGGCTTTTTTGCCCGGGGCGAAGCCTTGCGCTTCTTCCATCTCGGCGGCGCGGGCCTTGGCAACCTGGTTGATCACGCTCGACGGCAGCAGTTTTTTCTCGGTGCCCAGCACGATCAGCATTTGCTTGTTGACCACGTGGACCAGGCCGCCGTTAGGACGTGGCTTGTCCCAGCCCTGGCGCAGCAGTTCGTTGCTGCTGGCGGGAACAAACGCGTGCGGTTCGAGCGCTGCTTCCAGTTGTTCGGGGGTGTAGGCCCACGGGGCCGGCAGACGATAAATCTGAAGATTCTTGAACCACATGAGTGTTGCCTTGTCCTGAATTGAATGTACCAAAAGAGCGCCATTTTACACGGTGATGGCGGCGCGGAACCGTTTATGAACTGAACAGGTCGCCCTGCACGGGCAGCGGCTTGTGCGTGGCTGCGCCCGGTACTTCGAGGGTGCTGGCGCGCACCCCGAGCAGGCGCAGCTTGCGTTGCAGCGGCACGCGTTTCAGGCATTCGCGCGCAGCCTGCAAGATGGCGGCCGCATCGGCCACCGGCTCGGGCACGGTGACGTTGCGGCTGACGATCTGGAAATCGTCGTAGCGCAGCTTGATGCTGATGGTGCGGCTCACGTAGCCCTTGCGTTTCAGGTCTTCCGCCAGGCGGTCGCACAGCGTGGTAAGGATGCTTGAGAGCGTTTCGCGGTCCTGGCGCGCGTGCAAATCGCGCTCGAACGTGGTTTCGCGGCTCATCGATTTACTCATGGTGCGGTTGGCCACCACGCGCTGGTCGATGCCGTGGGCCGCTTGCGACAGCCAGGATGCGTAATGCGCACCGAAGTAATCCTGTAGCATCCCTTGATCGGCCCGCGCCAGCTGGCCGATGGTCTCGATCCCGAGTGACGCCAGCTTGGCCGTGGCCTTGGGGCCGATGCCGTTCACCTTGCGCACATTGAGCGGCCAGATCCGCTCCGGGATGTCATCGAAGCCCAGGATGGTGATGCCGTTGGGCTTGTTCAGGTCCGAGCAGATTTTCGACAGCAGTTTATTGGGCGTGATGCCGATCGAGCAGGTCAACCCGGTAGCGTCGAACACGGCCTGCTTGATGCGTGCGGCCAGTGCATCGGTCTCGCCTTCCACATCGGTGAGGTCGATGAAAATCTCGTCGATGCCGCGATCCTCGATCTGCGGCGCAATCGCGGCGACGGCCTGCTTGAACAGCCGCGAGTAGTGGCGATAATCCTCGAAGTTGGCCGGCAATAAAATCGCATCGGGCGCCAGCTTGGCCGCCTTCATCATGCCCATGGCGGAACCGACGCCAAACGCCCGCGCTTCATACGTGGCGGTGGTGATCACGCCGCGTCCGACGTAAGTGCGCAGGCGGGCGAACTGGTGGCTGCCATCGGCCAGCAACACCGGCGTGGCGTGGCGCCCGCCGATCACCACCGGCTGACCGCGCAGTTCCGGGTAGCGCAACAACTCCACGGACGCGAAAAACGCATCCATGTCGAGGTGGGCGATCCGTCGTGGAGGTTCAACCATGCCGCTGCAAAGATTACTGTGAATACATACAGTATCTACGGAAATAGCGGCGGCTGCAACCCTATCGTGCCGAGGGTGCCTTCACTGCAACGACGACCAGCACCGCCCCTGCCACCAGGCTGGCCGCCAGCAGGTAGATGCCGCTGGCCGTGCTGCTGGTCGCATCCTTGATCGCCCCGACCAGGTACGGGCTGACAAAACCGGCCAGGTTGCCCAGCGAATTGATCATGGCGATACCGGCCGCCGCTGCCGCGCCGCCGAGCATGGCCGTGGGCAGGCTCCAGAAGATCGGGAACGTGGACAGGATGCCGGCTGTGGCCACGCTCAGGGCGGCCAGCGCGATCACCGTGTTGTCGCTGTACGCGGTGGCGACGATCAGCCCCAGCGCACCAACCACGCCGGCGCAGGCCGCGTGCCAGCGGCGCTCGCCGGTGCGGTCCGAGTGGCGGGCGGCCGCCACCATCACCACCGCCGCAACGAAGTATGGAATCGCAGTGAGCAGGCCGATGTGGAACACGTCCGCCACGCCGCTGTTCTTGATCAGCTGCGGCAGCCAGAAGCTCACGCCATACAAGCCCATCACGAACAGGAAGTACACCAGCGCCAGCAGCCATACCTTGCCGCTTTTGAATACCTGCGCCAGCGGCAGGTGTTGCTGGCCCACGCGGTCCTCGGCGATGGCCGCTTCCAGCACGCGCTTGTCGTCGTCACTCAACCATTTGGCGTCGCGGATGCCGTCGTCGAGGTAGAACAGCGTCCAGATGCCAAGCAGCACCGACGGAATGCCTTCGAGCAGGAACAGCCACTGCCAGCCGGACAAGCCGTGGTTGCCATCGAACGCCTTCATGATCCAGCCCGACAGCGGGCCGCCCACCACGCCGGCAATCGCCACGCCGCTCATGAACAGCGCCACCATGCGCGCGCGGCGGTGCGCCGGGTACCAGTAGGTCAGGTACAGGATGATGCCGGGGAAGAAGCCCGCCTCGGCCGCGCCCAGCAGAAAGCGCAGCACGTAGAAGGTGGTCACGCTGTTGGTGAACATCATCGCCGACGAGATCAGGCCCCAGCTGATCATGATGCGCGCGATCCACAGGCGGGCGCCGGCGCGCGTCATCAGCAAATTCGACGGCACCTCGAAAAGGAAATAGCCGATGAAGAACATGCCGGCGCCGACGCCGTAGACGGTATCGGAAAAGCGCAGGTCGGCCAGCATCTGCAATTTGGCGAAGCCCACGTTGACGCGGTCGAGATAGGCCGCCACGAAGCACAGGAACAGGAACGGCATCAGGCGCCAGCTTACGCGGCGGTACAGCGCGTTGTGGGCATGCGGATTGTCGGACATGATGGGCTTCCCGGTAGTGAATGCGGCGGCGCCCATGATAGGGCCTTCCCCGGCAATTTTCTAAATAATTTATAAAACCCCTTGCGGACATGCGAAACGCCCCTGTAGAATACGGCCTCGTTCAGCAGTTGTGACAAACGCTGATAAGTTTTCTGGGTGCTTAGCTCAGTTGGTAGAGCGGCGCCCTTACAAGGCGTAGGTCGGGAGTTCGAGCCTCTCAGCACCCACCAGGAAAACTGAAAAAACGAGTTAGGAGTGGTAGTTCAGTTGGTTAGAATACCGGCCTGTCACGCCGGGGGTCGCGGGTTCGAGTCCCGTCCACTCCGCCAACATTCCTTAAGGGCCCGTAGCGTTATGCGCTTCGGGCCCTTATTCATTTCCGCATCAGTTTCAGGCAATATGCTGGAACCCGATGAAGACGCTCCCCTATTCCTATCTTTCTTTCCGCCGCCGCGTGGCGCGCGCGGCGCTGGTGCAGTTTATTGCCAGCGTGGTCAACTCGCTTGAAATGGTGCTGCTCGCATTCGCGCCCGTCATGCTGGGCCTGTTCGCGTGCATCGCCCTGCCCGGCCTGCTGGCGCCCACGCTGCCGTGGTTCGAAGCCGTTGGCCTGCTGCTCGCGCAAATACTGCTGGTGGCGGCACCGGTATGGCTGCTGCGCCAGCGCCTGCACCCGTTGGACGTGGCGCGCTGGAGCCGGGCGCTGCCCATCTCGTCGCGCCAGCAGTGGCAGGCGGAAGCGTCGGTTGCCGGCCTGATCGTCGGACCGGTGGCGCTCGCGCACGTGGTGTCGTGCGCGGTGTGGTGGTACCAGTGGCCCGATTGGCTGCGGCCCGTGGCGCCGTTATCCTTGGCGTGCGCGGTGCTGTCGTTGTTGCTGGGGTGGGCGTTGGCGACGGTGCTGTTGATGCGGCGGGCCCGCCCCGCTGCGCCGCGTGCCGCTGCCGTGGTCGTGGCCAGGGTGCCGGCGCATTACGCCGCGCCACCGCGTGCGCGCGTGCCTGCGTTGGCGTACTGGCGCCAGTTGTTCTGGCTGCCGTGCTGGCGCGGCGAGAGCGTGGTCGGCATCCAGCAGACCTGCCTCTTTCTCGGCGCCTTGCTCAGCATGGCACTCTGGCTGTGGCGCCCGCCGTTGGTGGCCTGGATGCCGCCAGCCGTGTGGGGCGCCGGCACCGCCATGCTGTTGATACTGCTGACCGACCGCGGCGACAAGGCCGTGGCGGAACAAATTGCGCGCCTGCGCCCGGTGGTGGCGCAATGGCCGCTGTCGATGGAGCGGCTGTTTACCAGCGCGATCGTGGCGACCTTGTTGCCGGGCGCGGTAGTGATGGCGTGCTTTGCGGCGCTGGTGCTCGCTGCCGGTGCTGACGTGAGCCACACCGTCGCCCTGGTCTGGCTGGCCTGCGCCGGTGTGGCGCAACTGGCCATCGTCGGGCTGCGCACGCTCACTGCGCGCGGCCGGGTGGCGCTGGTCATCGGCGCCATCCTCATCCTCACCGCCATCGGAAGCGAATTATGGAACTGACTGCCGTGCTGACCATCGACCAACTGAATTTCAACCATCCGGGCCGCGCGCTGTTTCGCAACTTCGATCTGCAACTGGGTAACGGCGTGACCTGGCTGCGCGGCGAAAACGGCGCCGGCAAGACCACCTTGTTAAAACTGGCCGGCGGCGCGCTCGATGCGCACGGCGGCAGCATCCGCCTCGACGGCATAGACATCGCGCAGCAACCGCTGGCCTATCGCCTGCAGGCGTTTTACTGCGGCGGCGACCTGCCGCAACTGCCGTGGCTGACCGTGCGCGAACTGCTGGACCTGCACCTGTCACTGTACCCGGCCACCGACGCCACGCTGCTCGATGCGCAGGTGCAGGCACTGCACCTGGGCGGCGCGCTCGAGCAGCCACTGACCACGCTGTCGCTGGGCCAGCACAAGAAGGTGCAACTGGCGCTGGCCCTGGCGCTGCCGGTGCGCCTGTTGCTGATCGACGAACCGTTCAACGGTCTCGATGCCGATGCGATGGCACACCTGCGCCGGCAACTGGCCGATCCCGCACGGCTGGCGCGCCAGTGCATCGTACTCACCAGCCACCTGGAACCGGAACTGCCGCTGGCGCGCACGGTGCAGTTGTAGCACCTGTGGCGCGGTGTACTACATCGCTAAAATATTTCACTCCGGACACTGCCAGAATGACAAACAATGCGGCAAACCAGCGACAATAGTGGCTTGCCTTCAGTTCGCTAGCGGAGTTCGCCCCGATGTTCGGTTTCCTCAAGTCCCCCACCCTGTCGCCCCGGCTGTTGCAGCTCAAGGCATCGACGCTGTTCAACACGCTCACGCCGCTCGAACTGCAATCGATCGACGGCCTGATCCACGAACGCCGCTACCTGGCCGATGAAATCATTTTCGACGAAGGCGAGGAAGGCCAGGCGCTGTACCTGGTGATCTCGGGGCGGGTGCTGATCAGCCGGCTGCATCATGGCGGCCGCGAACTGGTGGCCGAGCTGGAACCGGGCGACTTCTTCGGCGACATGGCATTGCTCGACAACGCCCCGCGCAACGCCCAAACGCGCGCCATCGACAACTGCGAGCTGGCCGTGTTCTTCCGTGGCGACTTCATGGGCCTGATGGAAACCGATGCCGTCATCGGCTACAAGATCGCGCTGTCCCTGGCGCGCCACCTGGGCGGCCGCCTGCGCGAATGGATGGTGGGCGCCTCGCGCACCGAAGTGTTATGAGCGTGCTGGCCACCCATCAGCGCGCCGGTCCGGTCGTCTGGATCGGCATCGTCGTCACCACCTGCACGCTGCTGTTCCTGCTGCAGCAGATGCTGTTCCTGGCGATCCCGTTCCTGCTCGGCATCGTGCTGTACTACATCCTGCTGCCACCCATGCGCAAGCTGCTGCGCATGGGCTTTAGCCACAGCGTGGCCGCGCTGCTGGTGGGGCTGATGTTCGTGCTTGCCGTGGGGCTGGTCGTGTTCCTGATCATGCTGTGGCGTTCGGCGCCGTCGGAATCGTGGCAGCATACCTTGTCCGTGTACCTGGCCGGCGGGCTCGATTTCGTGCGCCACACCACGCAGGCACTGGAGCAGCAGTTCCCGTTTCTCAAGCAGGTCAAGTTCGCGCGCAACATCAACAACCGCCTGACGTCGTTTACCGGCGGCTTCGTGCAGAAGCACCTGACCGACATCCTGGTCTCGGTCGCGGCATGGCTGCCGTCGCTGCTGCTGGCGCCATTCCTGACCTTCTTCTTCCTGCGCGATGGCACGCGTTTCAAGAAGTTCCTCGCGCGCGCGGTGCCAAATGCGTTTTTCGAGCGTACCCTGTTCCTGCTGCACGAGGTGCACCAGACCGCGTACCGCTACTTCCAGGGCCTGCTCAAGCTCACCATTCTCGACACGGCCGTGCTGGCGCTGGGCCTGTGGGCGATCGGGGTCTCGTCGCCGCTGCTGCTGGGCCTTATGGCGGCGGTGCTGGCGTGGGTGCCGTACGTGGGTTCCATCGTCGGCTGCATGCTGGTGGTGATGGTCGCGTCCACCGACGCGCCCAACAACCCGATGGTGGCTTACCTGGCGATCGGCGTGTTCATCTTCGTGCGCCTGCTCGACGACTTCGTGTTCATGCCGCTCACGCTGGGCCGCAGCCTGCACATGCATCCGCTGATCACGGTCCTGATGATCTTCATCGGCGGTTCGGTGGCCGGCATCGCCGGCCTGATGCTGGTGCTGCCGCTGCTGGGCGTGGTCATGGTCATCGGCGAAACCCTGGGCCGCCTGATCACCGACCCACGCCTGCGCGCCCGCCACAGCAACGCCATCCACCTGCGCACGCGGCAGGCCAGCGTGGACCTGGTCAAATAGCGGTCATACCCACAGCCGATACATCCAGAACGATTCGTCCTCGATGAAGCGCTGGGCGAATTCGGCGGGGGCGAAGCCGGTGATGCGCTTGACGGTGCGGCTCATGTGGGCCTGGTCGGCAAAACCCTCTTCCAACGCCAGGCCGGCCCAGTCGAACGGCTGGCCCGCTTCGTGGCGGTCACGCGCGGCAAAGAATAATCCTTCGGTGCGCGTGAGCGCCTGCCACTCGCGCAGCGAACGTCCGCTGAACGACTTGATGCGGCGCTCCACGTGGCGCGGGCTGTGCTGGTTGCGCCAGCCATGCGCGTGCCAGGCCAGGCGTTCCACCCAGTGGCGGCCCACCTGCCGCAGCGAGGGCGCGGCCGATGCGCGCCCCTGCAATGCCTGCCAGCGCGGCGCCAGGTGCTGTTCCAGCACCGCCAGCACGTCCTGGTCGCGACTGGCCAGCAAGGCGTCCAACAACGGCGCGAACCGTGCGTCCAGCACCTGCGTTGCCGGCACGAAGCGGTTCTGGATCGCTGCCATGTCCACATCGAACAGGGCTTGCGCAGCATCGGCCGTAAAGCACGCCATGTAGCCGCGCCCCGGCGTGGGGGTCCAGCTCACCATCGGTGCCGACTGCGTGCCGGATAGTACGACCGGCGCGCCAAACGACTGCCAGCCCTGCGGCGTCACCAGGCCCGCGTCCATGTCGGGAAACCACGAAATCGTCACCAGCGGCGAGGCCGGAAAATGCGTGAGACACTGCGCGCTTTCCAGGCACTGGCTGGCGTGCTGCTGGCCATGCTGATCGCTGCGCAGGTGGCCACCTGGCTGGGTGTTTATTGGCGTCAAGTCGCGGCCGATCAGTGCCACCAGCGCACCGTTCAGCGATGGCGGGGCCAGTCGTAACGATTGCGTCGTCGCCGTATCTGCCACGCGCGGAGCGCGCGCCAGCGGATCGGGACACGCTGCCCGCATCGGTATGTGATGGTTTTCCATGGCTCACAAGTATAGCCATCCCGGCCAGGCTGCGGCATGTCGTTTCGGTTCAAGACGCGGCGTCCCGTGCGGCACACAATCGGCACCATGACTACGCCAACCTCCAGCGCCTGCCCCTTCCACGCCGACCGCGCCGGCGTCCCACCAGCATCGAACCAGCAGCCGGCCTTGCAGCCGCCGGACACATGGCCGCCAGGACCACCGTCGGGCCTCACCGGCTGGGGCCTGTTGCGGCGCATGGCAAAAGACCTGCCCGGGGCACTGACCGGGTGGCGCGCCACCTACGGCAACCTGGTGCACCTGCGCATCTGGCCCGAGCACCAGGTCGTGGTGACCGATCCGCACCTGGTGCGCGAACTGCTGGTCACCCATCACGATAAACTGGTGCGCTGGGAGCGCGGCATCGCGGTCATGTCGCAATTGCACGGTACCAGCGTGCTGACGGCGGAAGGTCCGGCATGGCAAGCCAAGCGGCGCGCCTTGCAGCCGAGCTTTTCCCCCAAGGGCGTACGAGCCTATGTGCCGCTGATTGCCGGCGCCACCCGTGCGGCCCTGGCCCAATGGCCGTCCGACGATGCCAACTGGCCGATCGAACACGCCATCACCTCGCTGGCGATGGATGTCATCATGGGCTTCCTGTTTTCCAGCCCGGCCGATGTCGATGCGCGCCGCACGGAGCAGGCCGTGCATTGCATGAGCGTGGCCGGCAACGCCGAATTCTATTGGCCCGCAAGCTGGCCCGACTGGGCGCCATGGAAACGCGCCAAGCGTGAAGCCAAGCAGGTGCTCAACCAGCTGATCAACCGCCAGATCGATAGCCGGCTGGCACTGGACCGCGCGGCCTGGCCCGACGATGTGCTGAGCAAACTGCTGGCCTTGCACGCGGACGATCCCGCCACCTGGCCGCGCCAGGCCGTGCGCGACGAATGCATGACCGCCTTCCTGGCTGGCCACGAAACCACGGCCGCCACGCTGACCTGGTGGGCCTGGTGCATGGCCTCGCACCCCGCCGCGCAGGAGGCGGCCCGGCGCGAAGTGGACACGGTGCTGCAAGGCCGAACACCCGCTGCCGCCGACCTGCCAGCGCTGGCAGGCGTGGCACGAACGCTGCAGGAGACCCTGCGCTTGTACCCGGCCGCCCCGGTGTTGCTGAGCCGGCGTGCAATCGCACCGATTACGCTCGGCGGCTGGCAACTGCCGGCCGGCACCATGTTCATGGTACCGGTGCAGCTGATGCAGCACGATCCCGCCTGGTTTGCCGATCCGCCCGCCTTCCAACCCGAGCGCTTCGCCGCTGCAACCGATAACGCACCACGCGGCGCCTGGATGCCACTGGGCACCGGCCCACGCGTGTGCCTGGGCCAGCATTTGGCGATGACCGAGATGACGGTGATTGCCGCGATGCTGCTGCAACGCTTCCAGCTGGCCGTCCCCGCCAACATGCCCCTGCCCACGCCCAAGCTCCATATCACCCTGCGTCCCGCCAACGCGCTCCACCTCAGCCTGCATCGCCGTGATGACTCCGGACCATAAAAAAAGCCCGGTCAGTGAACTGAACCGGGCTTTCTGTAATGCGCGGGAAGCTTACGCGGTCATCGCGTGCTTCTCGGCAGATTCTTCCACCACCTCGATATCCGAACGAATCAGGTGATCGAAGGCCGACAGCGCGGCTTTGGCGCCTTCGCCGGTGGCGATGATGATCTGCTTGTACGGCACCGTGGTGACGTCGCCGGCAGCGAACACGCCGGGGATCGAGGTCTGGCCGCGAGCGTCCACTTCGATCTCGCCGTGGCGCGACAAGGCCACCGTGCCTTTGAGCCACTCGGTGTTTGGCACCAGGCCGATCTGCACGAATACGCCTTCCAGCTCGATCTTCTTCGCTTCGCCCGACACGCGGTCGTTGTAGCTCAGGCCGTTGACGATCTTGCCGTCACCGTGCACTTCGGTCGTTTGCGCCGAGACGATCACCGTCACGTTCGGCAGGCTGCGCAGCTTGCGTTGCAGGACCGCGTCGGCGCGCAGTTCTGCGCCGTATTCGATCAGGGTGACGTGCTTGACCAGGCCGGCCAGGTCGATCGCTGCTTCCACGCCCGAGTTGCCGCCGCCGATCACCGCCACGCGCTTGCCCTTGAACAAAGGACCATCGCAGTGCGGACAGTAGGCAACACCCTTGTTGCGGTATTCCTTCTCGCCCGGCACGTTGATCTCCCTCCAGCGGGCGCCGGTGGCCAGGATTACGGTTTTGGCTTTCAGTACCGCGCCGCTGGCGGTTTGTACTTCCACCAGCTTGGCGCCCGGCACCAGTTTGGCGGCGCGCTGGGTGTTCATGATATCGACGTCATACGACTTGACGTGCTGTTCAAGCGCCACGGCAAATTTCGGGCCGTCGGTTTCCTTGATCGAAATGAAGTTTTCAATCGCCATGGTGTCAAGCACCTGGCCGCCGAAACGCTCGGCCAATACGCCGGTGTTGATGCCTTTGCGGGCGGCGTAAATCGCTGCTGCCGCGCCGGCAGGACCGCCGCCGACGATCAGCACGTCAAACACGTCTTTCTTGCTCAGCTCGGCCGCCTGGCGCACGCCGGCATTGGTATCGAGCTTGGCGAGGATTTCCTCGACGTTGGTGCGGCCCTGGCCGAACAGCTGGCCGTTCAGGAACATCATCGGCACGGCCATGATCTGGCGCTCTTCGACTTCTTTCGGGAACACGCCGCCGTCGATGGTGGTGACCTTGATGCGCGGATTGATCACCGCCATGGCGTTGAGTGCCTGCACCACGTCCGGGCAGTTATGGCAGGTCAGCGACATGAAAGTTTCAAATTCGTAATCGCCATCGAGATTGCGAATCTGCTCGATCGTGGCTGCGTCGAACTTGATGGTGTGGCCGCCCACTTGCAGCAGCGCCAGCACCAGCGAGGTGAATTCGTGGCCCATCGGGATGGCGGCAAAGCTCACGCCGATCTCGGTGCCGGTACGGTTGATACGGAAGGACGGCTTGCGTACACCTGCATCGGTGCCTTCGACCAGCGCGATCTTGTCGCTCAACTCGGCAATTTCGAGGAGCAGTTCTTTCATCTCGCGGGCCTTGGCGCTGTCATCGAGAGAGGCGACCAGCTCAAGCGGATACACCACTTTTTCCAGGTAGGATTTCAGTTGGGTTTTGAGGGTTGCGTCTAACATGATTATTTTTCCTTTTACAAATATTTAGGCGTATGCCGGGCCGGACGCCCGGTCCGGCATCGCGGTAACTACTTGTTTGCTGCGGTGTCGCTCAAGGGTTCAGCCTTGATTTAGATCTTGCCGACCAGGTCCAGCGATGGGGTCAGCGTGGCGGCGCCTTCGGTCCACTTGGCTGGGCATACCTGGCCTGGGTGCTCGGCAACGTATTTGGCTGCTTTGACTTTGCGCAGCAGTTCCGATGCGTCGCGGCCGATGCCGTTGTCGTGTACTTCCATGACTTTGATCTGGCCTTCCGGATTGATCACGAAGGTGCCGCGCAGTGCCAGGCCTTCTTCTTCGATCATCACTTCGAAGTTACGCGACAGTTTGCCGGTTGGGTCGCCGATCAGCGGGTAATTCACTTTCTTGATGGCGTCCGAGGTGTCGTGCCATGCCTTGTGAGCGAAGTGGGTGTCGGTCGATACGCCGTACACGTCCACGCCCAGCTTGGCGAATTCAGGTTGTTGTTCGGCCAGATCTTCCAGTTCGGTTGGGCACACGAAGGTGAAGTCGGCTGGGTAGAACATCAGGACGGCCCACTTGCCTTTCAGGGATTCGTCGCTGACTTCGATGAATTTACCGTCAACATAAGCGGTGGCATTGAATGGCTTGATTTGGGTATTGATCAGGGACATAGTCGTTTCCTCGTTGGGTTGTGAATCATTGAGACGCCAGTGTATCGCCTTTTCGGCGATTTGCAAAATTGATTGTTGCAATAGAATCGATTTGTTTTGACTATGACTGGCTGGCTTGGGCGCGCAGCAGGGCGTCGAATTCCGTCGCCGGCATCGGCCTGGCGAACAGGTAGCCCTGGCCATAGTCGCAGCCGGCGTGCGCCAGCAGGTCGCGCTGCTCGGGCGTTTCCACGCCTTCGGCAATGACTTTCAGGCCCAGCTTGTGGGCCATGACGATAATGGCCTCGGACAGCGCCATGTCGCTCGACTCCGGCGCCAGGTTGCGTGTGAAGGACCGGTCGATCTTCAAATAATCGATATCGAACTTTTTCAAATACGACAGCGACGAATAACCGGTGCCGAAGTCATCGAGCGCTACCTGGATGCCGGCGTCGCGCAATTGCAGCAGTTTGTCGCTGACGGTCGTGTTGGCATCGAGCAGCAAGCCTTCGGTGATTTCCACCACCAGCGCCTGCCCGGGCAGGCCCAGCGTGCGCAGGTGGCGCAGCCAGTCGTCATAGCCGACCTCCTCGCGCTGGAATTCCAGCGGCGACTGGTTGATGCTGATCTGGAATGCCTGATCGACCTCGGCGCGCCAGCGCTGCGCCCAGCCGGCCGCCTCGTGAAACACCCATTGGCCGATTTCGAGGATCAGGCCGCTAGCCTCGGCCAGCGGGATGAATTCGCACGGACTGACCATGCCGCGCAGCGGGTGCTGCCAGCGCACCAGCGCCTCGGCCTTGTGGATGCGCCCGGTCGCCAGGTGGACGATGGGCTGGAAGTACAGCGCCAGCTGCTGGCCCTTGACCGCACCGCGCAGGTCGTTGGTCAGGCGCATGCGGTTGAGCGCGGCCACCTGCAACGCCTGGGTAAAGTAGGCGTAGCGGTTGCGGCCGGCGTTCTTGGCCGCGTACATGGCCTGGTCGGCGTGCTTGAGCAGATCGTCGATGTCGAGCGCGTCATCCGGGTACAGCGTGATGCCGATGCTGGCCGACACGAACGCCTGTTCCTGGCCCAGCGCGAACGGCGCGCGCAGGCTGTCAATGATTTGCTGGGCGATGTGCGCCACCCGGTCGGTGCTGTCGAGTTCGGAGAGCATGACCGTGAATTCGTCGCCGCCCAGGCGCGCCACCGTGTCCGACTTGCGCACGCAGGCGCCGATACGGCGCGCAGCGTCCACCAGCAGGATGTCGCCGTGCTGGTGGCCCAGCGTGTCGTTCACTTCCTTGAAATGGTCGAGGTCGATGAACAGGATGGCCAGCCGCGTGCGGTCGCGCTGGGCGCGGATGACGTCGGTCTTCAGGCGGTCGAGCAGCATGCGGCGGTTGGGCAATTGCGTGAGCGGGTCGAAGTTGGCCTGCTGCCAGATCAGCGCCTCGCGCTGCTTGTCGGCCGTGACATCCTCGATCATGCACAGGTGGTGCGGGTGGCCGCCGGCGTCGGCGACGGTATCGATGGCGGTGACCGACATGTCGATCCAGGCCAGCGCGCCGTCGGGCCGGAACACCCGGATGGTCGATTTGAAGGCGGCGATGCGCCCGGCTGTCAGCTGCCCCATCTGCGCTTTGCACTGGGCGATATCGTCGGGATGGGTGAGGTCGAGCCACTTCTGGCTGTGCAACTCGGCGAGCGGCCGGCCCAGGATCTCGAGGTAGCGGGCATTGACATCGCGGTAGGCATAGGTGTTTGAGTCGACCAGCGCCATGCCCAGCGGCGAGGCTTCGAACATGGTGCGGAAGCGTTGCTCGCCCTGGCGGATTGCGGCCCTCGAACGGCGCCGCTCGCGCGCCAGCAAACTGAAATGCACTGCGCCCGCCACGACCACCAGCACCAGCACCGCGCCGAGCACGCGGTACAGCCGCAGTGCCGTCTTGCGGTTGTCCGGATCGTACAGGAAGCCGTCGAACCGGACCCCGGGCGGCAGCATGCCCAGGCTGGCATAAACGTCGGCGATGTGGCGCCAGCGTTCGGGATTCATGTAGCCGATCTCGACCAGCACCGGCTGCACCAGCGCCACCATCTGGCGCGCCTCGTACAGCAGGTGTTCGCGGTCGTTGCGGCGCGAGTACTTGTCGAGGATCAGGTCCACCGTTTCCTCGTGGTGGCTCATCGCCCATTGCCAGCCGCGCAGGCTGGCCGCGCGGAATGCGCGCACCCGGGCCGGATTGGCGGCCAGTTCGCGCTCGCTGGTGAACAGATTGTCGCCGTAGAAATCGATGCCCACCGAACGGGGCGTGTGCAGGTCGTAGGCAAAGCCCGCGCGGTCGAAGGCATCGGGCTCGTTGGTGGTGTACACGCCCATGGCGGCGATCTTGCCGTCGATCAGGTCGCGCGGATCGTAGCTGGGTTCGAGCCGCTCGTAGCTGTCGGCCGGCACGCCCTGCTTGACCAGGTAGGCCAGCAGTTCGTCGGCGTTGCCCATGCCGCTGGCGTGGGTGCCGAGCATCACGCGCTGGCCGCGCAGCCGTTGCAGGTCGGGCGGCTGGCCCGGCACTTGCGGCGTGGCCAGCGCAAACGCGGAATGCTGCAAGATCACGCCCAGCACCACCACCGGCCGCCCCGACAAGCGCGCCAGCAGCAGGCTGCTGCTGCCTACGCCATATTCGGCCTTGCCGGACACCACGTCGCGCTCGGCCTGGCTGCTGTCGGCGGCATCGAGGATGCGCACGTCGAGCCCGGCTTCGCGGTAAAAGCCCTGCTCGAGCGCGGCGTAATAGCCGGCAAACTGGAATTGATGGGTGTGCTTGAGCTGGAGCGTGACGCGCTCCAGCGCCGTTGCCGGCGTGCAGGCCAGCGCCAGCAGTAACAGCGCGGCCAGCCGGTGATAAAAAGAGCTCAACAAGCGCAGCCCGGCCGGCGGTCCCTAGTAGGCAATCTGCACCGGCGCTACAGCGCTGGCATTGGTGCCATTACCGAGTTGACCGTCGGTGTTCAGGCCCCAGGTCCACAGACTCAGGTTGTTGCCGTCGGTTTGCAAGGCAACACTGTGGTTGGCGCCGGCTGCAACCGCCTTCCACGTTCTCAGGTTACCAACCTGCAATGGCATCAGGCTGCTGGCCACGGTCTGGCCCAGTTGTCCCTCGACACCACGGCCCCAGGTCCACAGCGTGCCATCGTTGCGCACGCCAATCGAATGGCTGACGCCGCCCGCGACCTGGGTCCAGCGCGCGCTGGCGTCGCTGACCTGGGTGGGCGACGATTGCAGGCTGGTGCTGTTGTTGCCCACCTGGCCGCTCTCGCCGGCGCCCCAGGCGAACAGCACGCCGTCGTCGTTGCGTATCGCCAGCGAGTGCCGGCTGCCGGCGGCCACCGCCGACCAGTTGGCAGTGCCGACCTGGGTGGGCACGCCCACCTTGGCGCCGGTGGTGCCGTTGCCCAGTTGGCCGTAGGTGTTGTCGCCCCAGGTCCACAAGCTCTGGTCGCTGCGCTTGATGGCAATGGTGTGGGCGTCGCCCGCCGCCACCGCCAGCCAGCTGTCGGTGCCGAGACGCGTGGGCACCAGCAGATCGACAGTCTTGCCATCGCCGAGCTGGCTGGCGTAGTTGTTACCCCACACCCACAGCGATACGACCGGCGTGCCGCCGGTGGTGGCGGTCGCCGTGCTCAGCGCCACCACGTGCGACTTGCCCACTGCCACGTAAGTCCAGTTCTTGGCAGTGCCGACCTGGGTAGGAACGGTGCGCGGCACCTGGTCGCCCTGGCCCAGCTGGCCGAACAGGTTGTTACCCCACGCCCACAGGGTACCGTCGGTGCGGATGGCCACGGCAAAACTGTCGCCCACGGCCACCTGTTTCCAGATGGTGCTGTTGCCGGCCACGGTGACCGGGGTGTTGCGCAGCGTGTTGGTGCCGTCGCCAAGCTGGCCCTGGATGTTCAGTCCCCAGCTATAGAGTCTGCCATCGGTCTTGAGGGCGATGGTCTGGTTGCCGCCAGCCGCTACCTGGGTCCACGGTGCGATCACGGTCACATCGACGGAACCGGACACGGCTGCCACGGTACCGGTCGCCGGCTGGGTGGCGATCACGCTGTCGGTACCGATCGCCCGGCCGCTGACGATGCCGGCGCTGGTCACCTGCACCACGGTGGAGCCGCCGGACTTGGTGGACCAGGTCAGGCCCGTGAGCGCCTTGGTGGTGCCGTCGGTATAGGTGCCGGTGGCGGTGTAGGTCTGGGTGGCGCCGCCCACGATCAGCGTGGTCGAGGGCGCGGTAATGGCGATGCTGCGCAAGGTGACCACGGCTGGCGTGGTGGTGCCGCCGCTGTCACCGCCGCCCCCGCCGCCACCGCAGGCGGACAGCAGCACGGCGAACAGGGCAAATAGCGGCGCCAGCCACAGGGAGCGGGAAGTGAAGTTTTTCATGTTAGTCCTGGGAAAGGTTTGCACCAGTGTAGCCCGTATAAGGGGGGTGGTATCAACCGAGCAGGCTGGTTTTCACAGGGTAATTACGCTGTTGGCGCAATTACGCAACACATAAAAAAAGCAGGCACCGGTGAGGGGGCCTGCTTTCAATTTACTTCGGTTTGGCTAGTTACTTGCGGCCACGTGGCGGCGGTGCTGCGGCCCGGACCGGCTTGCCGCCCTTAGCCGGTGGCGGCGCCGCCTTCTTGACCTTGATGGTGTCGAGAATCGACGCGCGCACCTTGGTTTCCACGGTCTGGCGCGCCGTCAGCGAACCGGTCAGCGCATTGGCGCGCTGGCCCTGCTGTTGCGGAGCATTGCCCGCCACGATGCCGGACTTGGCACCACGCGGGCCCTTGGCGGTACCGGGTATCGGCAGCGCCGATGCCGGGCCACGGCGGCCATCGGTATTCGGCTTGCTGTTGGCTTCGCCTGCCGACCAGGCCGGAATCAGATGCTTCTCGCCATTGCCGATCAGGTCGGCGCGGCCGAGCGCCACCAGCGCTTCGCGCAGGATCGGCCAGTTTTCCGGATCCTGGTAGCGCAGGAAGGCCTTGTGGGTGCGGCGGATCTTGCCGCTGCGGGCCGTTTCCACCACTTCCGAGTCTGCCGTCACCTTGCGCAGCGGATTCTTGCGCGAGTGGTACATGGTGGTAGCCATGGCCATCGGCGTGGGCATGAAGGTCTGCACCTGGTCGAGCTTGAAGTTGTTTTTCTTCAGCCACAGCGCCAGGTTCAGCATGTCGAGATCCGTCGTGCCCGGGTGGGCGGCGATGAAGTACGGGATCAGGTACTGCTTTTTACCGGCTTCGAGCGAGAAGCGCTCGAACATTTCCTTGAACTCGTCGTAGGCGCCGATGCCCGGCTTCATCATCTTCGACAGCGTGTTTTCTTCCGTGTGCTCGGGCGCGATCTTGAGCAGGCCGCCGACGTGATGCGTGACCAGTTCTTTCACGTATTCCGGCGAACGCACGGCGATGTCGTAGCGCAGGCCCGAGCTGATCAGGATTTTTTTGACGCCCGGAATGGCGCGCGCCTTGCGGTACAGCGAGATCAGCTTGCTGTGGTCGGTGCCGAGATTGACGCAGATGGACGGGTACACGCACGACAGGCGACGGCAGGTTTCCTCGATCTTCGGATCCTTGCAGGCCAGCCGGTACATATTGGCGGTAGGACCGCCGAGGTCGGAAATGGTGCCGGTAAAACCCTTGGTCTTGTCGCGGATGTGTTCGATTTCGCGCAGGATCGACGGTTCCGAGCGGCTCTGGATGATGCGGCCCTCGTGCTCGGTGATCGAGCAGAAGGTGCAGCCGCCGAAGCAGCCGCGCATGATGTTGACCGAAAAACGGATCATTTCCCAGGCCGGGATGCGGGCCTTGCCGTAGAACGGGTGCGGCGCGCGCGCGTAGTTCATGTCATAGACGCCATCCATCTCGTCCATGCGCAGCGGCAGCGGCGGCGGATTGATCCACACGTCGCGCTCGCCGTGGGCCTGCACCATGGCGCGGGCGTTGCCGGGGTTCGATTCCAGGTGGAACACGCGCGACGCGTGCGCGTACATCACCGGGTCTTCGCTGACGGTCTCGAACGACGGCAGCCGCACCACGGTCTTGGTGTGCTTTTCCTTTTCCATGGCCAGGCGGTCTTCGCGGCTCATGAAACGGATGGTCTTGACCACGCCGCCGGCGGGCGCTGCGGCGGGAGCCGGGGCTGGCGCGGCTTCCGCCACCGGCTTCGGCTCGACCATCGCTTCGTTCACCTCGGTGCCATCGGCAGCCTTGGGCGCGTTGTCGGTCGCGCATGACGAGGTGTTTTGCTGCACCATCATGTACGGGTCGATCGGCGGATCGATCTTGCCTGGCGTATCCATGCGGGTGCTGTTGTGCACGCCCCATTCGTCGGTCGGCAGCCAGCCGCCCGGTACCAGGAAGGCGGTGCCGCGCAGGTCGCGGATGCCCTTGATGTCTTCGCCGGCGGCCATGCGGTGGGTGAGGTCCACCAGCGCGCGCTCGGCGTTGCCGAAGATGAGCAGGTCGGCCTTGGAGTCGAGCAGTACCGAGCGGCGCACCTTGTCCGACCAGTAATCGTAGTGGGCGATGCGGCGCAGCGATGCCTCGATCGAGCCGATCACGACCGGGATGCCCGGATACGCTTCGCGCGAACGCTGGGCGTACACGGTGACCGCGCGGTCCGGGCGTTTGTTCGGTTCGCCGTTGGCGGTGTAGGCATCGTCGGAGCGGATCTTGCGGTCGGCCGTGTAGCGGTTGACCATCGAGTCCATATTGCCGGCGGTAACGCCAAAGTACAGGCGCGGCTTGCCGAGCGCGCGGAAGGCGTCGGCCGAATGCCAGTCCGGCTGCGAAATAATGCCGACGCGGAAGCCTTGCGCTTCGAGCAGGCGGCCAACCAGGGCCATGCCAAAACTTGGATGGTCGATGTAGGCGTCGCCGGTGATCAGGATGACGTCGCACTCGTCCCAGCCGAGCGCGTCCATCTCCGCGCGGGACATCGGCAGGAAAGGCGCAACGGCAGCGCGGGCAGACCGCTTGGGAACGGTCGCAAATAAATTGGTAGGGGAGATCATATCGGACGGCATTGTACCGGAAATGCCTCTCCCCCGCTCACCGTGCGTGAGAAAAAATCTTTTACTATTCAATCACTTGTAGAGAAACATGCAGCGTTATCTCTACGCAAACAGTGTCAAATACCCATGTTGGACAGGATCCGTCCCAGCTCGCGCAGGGCCGGTTCCAGGGTCGGATGCTGGGCGGCGAACTTCGCCGAGATTTCCTGGGTACGCTCGGCCAGGCCGTACGTGGTGCTTTCTTCGACTTGCGGCACAGCGTTGATGGCGGCCGGCACGGTGGCCACACCGGCAACGGCAGGCGCGGCAGCGGCCATGCCGAGGCCCTGGCGGCGCGCCAGCAGCGACTGGATGTCGCCGTCGAGGCGCAGCAGCAGGCTTTTCAGTTCTTCGTCCACGGGGCCGGCCACGGCCAGCTTGCCTTGCAGGTCTTGCAGCGATGCTTTGAGATGACTGTCCATGTCTTGATCCTTGTTATTCAATCGGCAAACCTAGTGGCTTGATACAGCTCTTCCACCTGGGTTCTTGCCCACGGCGTGCGGCGCAGGAACTTCAGGCTGGACTTGATGCTGGGATCGCTGATAAAGCAGTTGATGTCGATCTTGCGACCCAGTTGGTCCCAACCATAATGTTCCTGCAAGCGCGTGACCATCGCTTCGAGCGTGACGCCGTGTAAATCGTTACTCATAATTATTCCAAAAAAGCTTGGGGCTGGGGACGATTCTGACATAAATCGCGCCCAGCCCCGGTACGTTCGATAACGTTGATTACTTCTCGGTCAGACCACGGCGTTCCAGCAGCGGCTCCACCTTCGGATCATGGCCACGGAATTCGCGGAACATCTGCATCGCATCCATGGTGCCGCCCTTGGACAACAGCATCTTGCGGAAGTAGTCGCCATTCTTGCGCAGCATGCCGCCGTTTTCGTTGAACCACAAGACTGTTTCGGCATCGAGGCGCTCGGCCCACAGGTAGCCGTAGTAGCCGGCCGAGTAGCCGCCCGAGAACACGTGCGAGAAGTACGTGGTGCGGTAGCGCGGTGGCACCGGCGCGTAATCGACGCCGGCGGCTTTCAGCGCAGCGGCCTCGAAGCCCAGCACGTCCGTCGGGATTTGCGCCACGCCCAGCTGGTGCCATTTCTGGTCCAGCATGGCGGCGCCCAGGTACTCGGTGGTGCGGAAGCCTTCGTTGAATTTCTTCGAGGCGATCACTTTATCGAGCAATTCCTGCGGCATCGCCGCGCCGGTCTGGTAGTGCCTGGCGTAGTTGGCCAGCACCTTCGGCTCGGTGGCCCACATCTCGTTGACCTGCGACGGGAATTCGACGAAGTCGCGCGGCACGCTGGTGCCCGAGAAGCGCGGGTACTTGACGTTCGAGAACATGCCGTGCAGCGCGTGGCCGAACTCGTGGAACAGCGTGCGCAGTTCGTCGTAGGTCAGCAGGGTCGGTTCGCCGTCGGCCGGTTTCGGCACGTTCAGGTGATTGGCCACCACCGGATGGGTGCCCATCAGCGACGATTGCGAGACGTACGCATTCATCCAGGCGCCACCGCGCTTGTTGCCGCGCGCATAAAAGTCGGCGATGAAGATGGCCAGCTGCTTGCCGTCGGCATCGAACACGTCGAAGGTGCGCACGTCCGGGTTGTACACCGGCAGGTCCTTGCGTTCCTTGAAGGTCAGACCATAGACCTGGTTGGCGGCAAAGAACACGCCGTTGACCAGCACACTGTTCAGTTCAAAATATGGCTTGAGCTGGTTCTGGTCGAAATTGAAGCGCTCGGCGCGGACCTTGTCGCTGTAGAACGACCAGTCGTGGGCGGCCAGCTGGAAGCCGCCGTTTTCCTTGTCAATCACTTGCTGGATTTCGGCGCCTTCTTTTTTCGCATTGGCGACGGCCGGGCGGGCAAACGCGGACAGCAGTTCGTTGACGGCTTCCGGCGTGCGCGCGGTCTGGTCTTCCAGCGAGTACGCGGCAAAGCTGGCGTAGCCGAGCAATGCCGCTTTTTCGGCGCGCAGCTTGGCCAGTTCCAGCACCACGGCGGTGTTGTCGAACTTGCCGCCATGGCTGCCGCGTGCCAGCGATGCGGCCATCAGGCGCTCGCGCACGCTGCGGTTGGTCAGCACGGCCAGGTTGGCCTGGCCGGTGGTGTTGACGACCGGAATGGCGAACTTGCCTTCCAGGCCGCGCGCGGCAGCAACCTTGGCGGCGGCGTCGATGGCCTTGTCGGTCATGCCGGCCAGCTCTTCACGGGTGTCGACGATCAGGGCCGAGGCATTGGCTTCTTCCAGCACGTTTTGCGCGAACGTGGTTTGCAGCTTGGCCAGTTGCGAGTTCATGGCCTTGAGTTTGTCCTTGTCGGTAGCGGACAGCTTGGCGCCGGCGCGCACGAAGTCGGTGTGGTAGCGCTCGAGCAGATATTTCGACTCGGCGTCCAGTTTCAGGGTGTCGCGCTTGTCGTACAGCGACTTGATGCGGGCGTACAGTTTGGGATTGAGGCGGATGGCGTCGCCGTGCGCGGAGCGCTTGGGCGAGAGGTCGCGTTCCAGCGCCTTGAAGGTATCGTTGGTGTTGGCGCCGGACAGGTTGCCGAACACGCTGGACACGCGGGCCAGCAGGCGGCCCGATTTTTCCATCGCCACGATGGTGTTGTCGAACGTGGCCGGGGCCTTGTTATTGGCGATTTTCTCGATCTCGGCCGCTTGCTGGCGCATGCCTTCGGCAAACGCCGGAGCGTAGTCCTCGTCCTTGATCTTGTCGAATTGCGGATAGCCGTATTGCAACGGGCTGACCTTGGCGAACGGATTGCTCGCCGCAAGCATCGACGCCGGTTCCGCAGTGGCGGCATGGGCAACGCTGCAGATGGCAGCGATGCTGGCGGCGATGATCAGGTTGGTACGAATCATGTTGTCCCTTCGATAGAGTGGAATACCGCCCCCGTTTTCCGGGGACGGGCTACAGCTGATGAATTATTTGCCGGTCAAACCACGGCGCTCGAGCAACGGCTCGATGACCGGATCGCGGCCACGGAAGTTGCGGAACAAATTCATGGCATCGTCGGTACCGCCGCGCGAGAGCAGCTTGCTGCGGAACCAGTCGCCGTTTTCGCGCTTCAGGCCGCCCTTCTCCTTGAACCATTCGACGGTGTCGGCGTCCAGCTTTTCCGACCACAGGTACGCGTAGTAGCCGGCCGAATAGCCACCCGAGAAGCTGTGCGAGAAGTACGTGGTGCGGTAGCGCGGCGGCACCGGCGCAAAATCGACCCCCATGTCCTTGAGCGACTTCGCTTCAAAGGCCAGCACGTCGGTCGGGATTTGCGCCGGCGTCAGCTGGTGCCAGCGCTGGTCCAGCAGCGAGGCCGACAGGTACTCGGTGGTCTTGAAGCCCTGGTTGAATTTTTTCGAGGCGATAACCTTGTCCAGCAACTCTTTCGGCATCGGCGCGCCGGTCTTGTAGTGTTTGGCGTAGTTGGCCAGCACTTCGGGCCAGATCGCCCACATCTCGTTGACCTGCGACGGATACTCGACGAAGTCGCGCGGCACGCTGGTGCCCGAGAAGCGCGGGTATTTCACGTTCGAGAACATGCCGTGCAGGGCGTGGCCGAATTCGTGGAAGGCAGTCGTTACTTCGTCGTAGGTCAGCAGCGTCGGTTCGCCCGCTGGCGGCTTCGGAATATTGAGGTGGTTGGCCACGACCGATTTGGTGCCCAGCAGCGACGACTGCGAAATGTATTCGTTCATCCAGGCGCCGCCCTGCTTGTTGCCGCGCGCGTACATGTCGGCCAGGAAGATTGCCAGCTGCTTGCCGTCGGCATCGAACACGTCGAACACGCGCACGTCCGGGTTGTACACCGGCAGGTCCTTGCGTTCCTTGAAGGTGATGCCGTAGAGCTTGGTCGCGGCAAAGAACACGCCGTTGATCAGCACGTTGTCGAGTTCGAAGTATGGCTTGAGCTGGTTCTCGTCGAAGGCGAAGCGCTGGGCGCGCACCTTGTCGGTGTAATAGGCCCAGTCGGCCGCACCGACGGTGAAGTTCTGCTTGTCCGCATCGACCACGGCTTGCAGGTCGGCCGCCTCTTTTTTGGCGTTGTTGACGGCTGGCGTGGCCAGTTCGGTCAGCAGCTTGTTGACGGCAGCGGTGTCATGCGCGGTCTGGTCTTCCAGCGAGTAGGCGGCGTAGTTTTCGTAGCCGAGCAAGGTGGCTTTCTCGGCGCGGGCCTTGGCGATTTGCAGCACCAGCTGGCGGTTGTCGAACTGGCTGCCGTGGCTGCCGCGTTCGAGCGAAACGGCCATCAGCTTCTCGCGCACCTTGCGCTTGGTGAGCACGGACAGCGGCGGCTGGCCGGTGGTATTGACCAGGGCGACGACGAACTTGCCATCCTTGCCCTGGGCTTTGGCGGCGGCAGCGGCGGCATCGATCTCGGCGGCGCTCATGCCATCGAGTTCTTCGCGGGTATCGACCACCAGCGCCGAGGCGTTGATTTCCTTGAGCACGTTCTGGGTGAAATTGGTTTGCAGCGTGGCCAGCTTGCCGTTGAGCTCCTTGAGCTTTTCCTTGTCGGCAGCGGACAGCTTGGCGCCGGCGCGCACGAAGTCGGTGTGATAGCGCTCGAGCAGGTGCTTCGATTCGGCATCGAGTTTCAACGCGTCGCGCTTGTCGTACAGCGCCTTGACGCGCGCATACAGTTTTGGATTGAGGTAGATGGCGTCGCTGTGGGCGGCCAGCTTGGGCGACATTTCGCTGTCGATCGCGTCGAGCTTGTCGTTGGTATTGGCGCCTTGCAGGTTGCCGAACGTGGTTTGCACGCGGGTAAGCAGCGCGCCCGATTTTTCCATCGCCACGATGGTGTTCTCAAAACTGGCGGGCGCCTTGTTGTTGGCGATCGCGGTGATTTCCTTCAGGTGGATCTTCATGCCCTCGGCGTACGCAGGCAGGAAATGCTCATCCTTGATCTTGTCGAAGGCCGGGTACTGGAACGGCAAGGTGCTGGCGGTCGCCAGCGGATTGCCAGCCAGCGGCGCGGCAGCAGCAGCCAAAACGGGTTGCGCAAAGGCGATGCCAAGCGCGGCGGCAACAAGCAACAGGTGGGGACGGGCCATGTCGATCTCTTTCATTAAACGCCAAGGGAATGCTGCAGCAGCAAGAGGGACCTCCCGATGCGCAGCGCACAAGCGTTCGATCATAGCAGGGCGACAAGGTGAACGTCACGGGCAAAAATTGCTGCAGTGCAGTTGATCGGAACGCGAACCTGATTCCCGAATAAAGATTTGTGCATGAAAAGTTTTTGCGAACAAAGCTGACGCGGGAGCGCAACACGGACGTGAAAAAGTCGGCTCGGGTTGCGCTCCCACGCGGTGCGCCTGCTGCCGCCACAACAACTTGCCGACCGGCTCCAGAATCGAATTTAATTTTGCTGGTTTCCCTTGCAGTGTTATGTGCGCCACGAAGCTCGATGGCTACGTAGAAATAGCGATAAATAATATTCGCTTCGATTCCAGCGACTAATTAATTCCAGCAATCCGCCCATATCACAAAAGGGTGGAAATACGCGCTGCGCCACGGTTGAGCCACCTCACTCGCCTGATATTGACTGCCCCGGCTTTAAAAATCACCATGAATCGGCATTTCGCTCATTTTGATTTAGGGAGTCATTATCATGAACAATTTATTTTCACAGCACCAACGCGGCCAGGGCATGATGGAATACGTGATCATCGTCGCAATGATTGCCGTGGCCGCCATCGGCGTGTACTCGGTCTTCGGCCAGACCATCCGCAACCAAACGTCGGGCCTGGCCAACGAGGTGGCAGGCAAACCGGCCCAGGCGCAGATTCAGGCTGCCGGCACCACGGCGCAGACCGCCGCCACCCGCGCCAATACCAAAAAGGGCATGTCCGAATATAACAAGGATAACGATGCCGGAAATTAATCAATAAAATACCGACATTAAATATTTACGCATAAATACGAGCCCATCATGCGCGGCCAGCGGCCCAAAGCGTATTCATCATGGCGCCAGCGCGGCCAGGCCATGATATTTACCTTGTTATTCGGCATCGCCACCGCGCTGATTACCCTGGTTTTATTTAATAGCGGCATATTGGCCAATACCAAAACCCGTTTGCAAAACGCCGCCGACGCCGGCGCCTACAGCGCCGGCGTCCTGCAGGCGCGCGATCATAATTTTTCCGCCTATCTGAACCGCGCCATGGTCGCCAACCAGGTGGCCGTGGTGCAAATTGCCAGCCTTAAATCGTACCTGGAAGATGCGGCGGCCACGCGCAAGCGGATGGATGGGGCGGTGTTAAGTCTCGAAGCCCTGCTTCCGGATAACAAGCCTGAATGGGAATTTGCCGAGCACCTGCCGGTCGCCACGACCCATTCCGCCTTCTCTGCCTTTGCAGGACCGGCAGTCACCGGTCTCGACGCGCTGATCAAGGCGTTCGAGGTGGCGCAGCAAGCGCACCACGTCGCCACGGCAATCAACATGGCGCAAGTGGCGGACGAGGCCATCAAGCGCAACGACCCGCAAGCGCAGTTGACGTCCGGGGCATTCCTGGTCGGCCGCACCGCCTTGCAAGTCAATGCCTGGCGTGATGCTACCCGCCAGCATCGCGCCAACGATCCATCCCCGGTCGCCGACCGCTTTGCCGACGTCACCGTCAGCAGCAATTCAACCGATGGCTTTACCCGCAACCGGCCGTCCACGCCCACGGCGCACTGGCGCTTCACGGAAGTCAAACCATGCAAGCTGCTGCCCAACCACGCCTACTCTAGTACTTTGTTCGCGTTTGCCCACGCGGGCGGCAGCTTCCTCGGCAGCGACAAAAAACGCTGGCTGTCGCTGGACGCCACGCTGGGCGGCGGCTTTGCCACATGCACATTCTGGTATCCGTGCTGGACCGGCATCTGCTACACCACCACATCCTGGCCCCTGATCGACGACAACATCGTCGGCGGCTCCGGCGGTGCATTGGCCGGCAGGAGCGGCGGCTACAGCGATGACACGGGTTACCGCAACAACCCTGCTGCCAGCGACCATTACGGCGCCGCACTGGTCTCGCCGCTCACGTTTGTGCCGGCAAGAATGCGCTATGCGCAGGGGCCGGGCACATCGCTCGACACCGCAGGCGGCCTGCAAAATTACTACCGCGACGCACGCGATCCCACCATCACGCCCGCCGACCAGACACCGGAGCGCAACGGCGGCGCCTATGCCGTCACCATCGAAGCCGAGCGCACGGGCAGCACCATCCGCACCAGCGGCAAACTGCTGCCCGGCAGCGACGCGCTGCGGCTGCAAGACGGCATGCGCGGCGACACGCTGCGCGCGCTGGCAGCGGCGCAATCGTATTTTTATCGCAGCAAAGCCGATGGCGCCGGCTTTACGCGTTCCGGCTGGGCCCGCAGCGACGGCAAAACCGAAGTCGCCAATCTGTTCAGCCCGTACTGGCAGGTGCGTTTGAGTGATCGCAGTGTGGCAGACCGGAGCGCATCATGGGCTGCCCAGTGACCGGCCCGACCCGCCATGTAGCTGTCCGCCAGTATGGCCAGGCCATGGTGGAATTCCTGGTGGCGGCCATGTTCGTGCTGGTACCGCTGTTCATCGCGGTGACCGCGCTGGCCAAGCTGGCCGATGTGCAGCACACCACCACCATGGCAGCGCGCTACGCCGCCTGGGAGCGTACGGTCTGGTATGAACCATCGGCCACTGGTTTCAATACCCTGCACGACCCCAACCAGAAATCGTCCGAGGAAATCAACAACGAAATCGCGCTGCGGCTGATCCATGACCGCCAGGCCGGCGCCGTGATCCGCGCCACCGATCGCAACGCCACCGCGTTCGATAACGGCAGCGACCCGTTGTGGCAAGACCATGCGGGCACGCGCTACCTCGACAACCGCTCGCAGATCGAAGGCGACATTGCGGCCGTCAAGCCGGACAGCGATATCGCCGGCGCCGTCATCGACACCCTGCACAACGTCAGCGTCAGGGGACTGGTCAATTTCGTGCCGCCGTTGCCGGTCGAATCGTTGGCGGTGGCCGACGTGTCGATCGACCGGGTAGCCAAGAACAGCACAGCGTACCAGCGCCTGTGGTCCGACACACCGTGGCAAGGCATCGCCTTCACCGCCAGTGGCGCCATCCTGTCCAACACCTGGGCCGCCAACGCCCGCAGCGGCACGCGCGCCATGGTGGAAAAGATGGTGCCCACCGCCCAGGGGCTGGGCGCGCCGATCACGGCTGCCAGGCTGGCAATGCTGCCCTGGGACGGCGCCACCGCAACCATCGAAGTCGGCAAGGTCAGTGTCGACCAGGTGCCGGACGACCGGCTCAAGTAACTGTCACCAGAGAGACTCATCGTGCCCACCATCCTTGCCCTGTCCTTGTTCGCGGCCGCAGCTGTGCTGACCGGCAGCGCTGCCGGCGCTGCGCCGCAGGCCTTCACGCCCGAGATGCTGAACATGCTGCCACCGCCAGGGCTCTACCGCCTCGAAGTCAGCCAGGGCATCACCCGGCACCTGGATACACCCGTGACGATCACCGATCACAAGAATGGTGCCACCGGCACGGTCACGACGACCACCGACACCGGCGAGAACCGCACGGTCACCACCACCACTGGCGGGCGCAGCACGACCTGCCGACGGATGGGCCAGCAGGTCGTGCCCGAAGCTGCGCCATTTGCCGCGCCACACGCCTGTAAAAACCTGTCCTTGACGCTCGACGGCAACACTCTGACCATGGTGGACCAGTGTTCCATTGGCCGCATGACCAGCACCGTGCGCAAGCTCAGCGACACGACCTGGGAAAACGCCTTTGACGTCGCCCAGCCGGTGCCCCTGCCGGGCGACGCATGGGGCGTGCCGGAATTGCTGGAAGCTAACGGTACGCCCGAGCAGCGTGAACAGGCCAGGCAAGTACGCCGCGTCAAGGCCGAACGCGATGCGCAGGCGGCAGCGGACATTGCGCGGGTACGCGCCGCATTGAACCGCGACTTGCAAACTGCCCGTACCGCCAAGGAGCGCGCCAGCGCGCGCAAGGCGATCGAGGTGATGGCGGGCATCGACGCCCGCCAGCCAGCCATTCGTCATACCCACACCGAACGCTGGACCCTCATCAGCCGCACATGCGGCGCGGTCAAACCCGGCCCCGCCGCGCCGGCCTTGCAACGGTGACCGGGAGAGTGCCATGCCATCCCCTTCCTCATTACTTTTTCTCGCGCTCGGATGCTGCCTGGCCGCACCAGGCAGCGCGCAACCATGCCCGGCCGCCATCCCGCCCGGCCTCAGCGCGGTGCCGGTTGCCAGCAACGTCGCCAGCGCCGGCCTGGCGCTCGACATCCGCCAGGTGCAAGGCAAGGAAGACCTCGCCACCATCCTGGACCGTACCGAACAGCAATGGCGCAAGGCCGGCCACGCGGTACGGCGCGATACCACCGCCGGCTGGCAAGTGCTCTCCGCCCTGGGCGGTGACTGCCTGGTGACCTTGCAACTGGTGCCGCAAGGTAGCAAGGGCAGCTATGGCTACCTGTCGCGCGGCCGCAAGGCGACGGCTGCCTTGCGCGCGGTGACCCCGGCCACGCTGGGCGTGCCGCTGCCGCCGGGATCGAAACTGGCGTCATCGGTGGCCAGCAATGACGATGGCCGGCGTGGCGTGACGATGGCGCTGCATTCGCGCATGCCGGTGCCGCAGCTGCGCCAGTTTTACATGCAGCAGCTGGCCGCCGGCGGCTGGCGCGCCACGCGCGCGCACGACATCGACGACCGGCAGCGCGGCGCCGGTCTGACCTTCATCACCGCCCAGCGCGACCGGCGCCAGATCAGCATCGTCATCTGGCCCGACGGTCCGAGCCAGATCATCCTTACCGCCGTGGAGGCGCTATGAAATCGCTTGTTCGTCTCGATCCTCATTGCGGCCAGGCGATGACCGAATACGTGGTGGTGCTGCTGTTCGTGGTGGTGGCGCTGGTGGCGGCCACACACCCGTCGTCGCCGGTGCATGCGCTGGTGGCGGCGTTGAAGGATGCGTACGCGGCCTATTCCTATGCGATTTCGCTGAGCGTATGAGCCATGGCCTCCCCCACCAAGATCATCGCGCGCATGACGCACCCGGCACTGCTGCTGGGCCTGGCAATGGCGCTGGCCGCCGGCGTGGCGCTGCTGGCCTACCTGTACTTGCAGCAGCGTGAAACCGCCATCAAGAACGAGCTGGCCGAGCGCTCGCAGCAAAAGGCGCCGGTGACGGTGCGCGTGGTGGTGCCCAAACAGGATGCCAAGGCCGGCACGCTGTTGAGCAGCAACCACTTCGTGGCGCGTCCGGTCGAGGACGACCTGGTCTATCCCGACACCGTGCTGGCCGATGATTTTCCGTCGATGGAAGGGTTGCGCCTGGCACGCCCGGTCTTGCGCGGCCGGCCGGTGCAACTGAGCGACCTGCAACAGCCGGAAGTCAATGACGTGGCAGCCGTGGTGCCTGCAGGCCAGCGCGCGATGACCATCGATATCGACAACCTCAATTCCATCGCCCACACGCTGCGGCCGCAGCACCGGGTCGATATCTTCCTGATCTCGAAAGCGGCCAGGCCGCGTCACGAACGCGCGCCGGTCGACGAAAAATCGCTGGAACAGGCCACGCTGTTCATGCAGGACATGGTGGTGCTGGCCACCGGCCGCGAGTTCCAGGAGATCGATAACACACCCGGCCAGCAGGCCAGCAAGATTGCGCGCCCCGGCGAGGTGGAAGGCGCGCCGCCCGAGGAGCGCCAGTTCGATTCCATCACCCTGCTGGTATCGCCGCGCCAGGCGGCCAGGCTGATGGTGGGCCAGCGCCTGGGCAGCTTCCGCGTGGTCCTGCGCGGCAAGCTCGACCATGAAGCACTGGCGCTGGCGCCACTGCGGGGCGCCCACCTGATGCCCGTGGAACGCGGCCGCGACAGCGGCATCGAATTCATTGTCGGCGGCGCCAGGGCCAGTGGGGGCATGCTGGCGCCGGTTGCCATGCCGCCAACGCTCGCCAACCCCACGTCGCAGGCCGCGCCGCAGCCGATTCCCGCGCTGCGCGATAACCAACCAGGCAGGCTATGACATGAAACTCCACCGCATCCTGACCCTGGTCGCCAGCGCCTTGCTGCTGATCCCTGCGCTGACACCGGCCCTGCCGGCCAAAGCCGTCAAACCGCAGCGACCCGCGCTCGACTACCGCGCCACCGAGCCACTGACGCTGGCCGCCGGCGACATCCGCCTGCTGCCCGTCGCCGGCAAGGTCGTGCGCGTGGCGCTGGGCAGCGGCAACCTGCTCAGCACCACCACCGTGGATGGCAAGCTGCTGCTGATCGCCGAACAGGTCGGCACGACCACCTTGCTGGTCTGGACCGACACCACCGTCCACGCGTGGCGGGTACAAGTGGTGCCGCGCGACCTGCTTGAGGTACGCGCCAAGGTCGACGCCCTCACGCGCGGCGTGGCCGGCGTCCAGGTGGAACAGGTGGGCGCGGAATTGGTGCTTGGCGGCGTGGCCCACAAGGACGTGCTGCAACGCCTGACCACCAGCCTGGCCGGCACGCCCAACATCGTCTTCAACGTGCGCGAAGATCAGGGCACGTCGCACACGCGCTCGGTCCTGTTCCGCCTGCATTTCGTGGAAGTGAAGCGCTCGCTGCTGGAACAGATCGGCATCAACTGGGCCAAGAGCGCCAACGGCCCGGTGCTGGGCCTGACTGGCGTGGCGCGCGCCACCGGCGTGTACAAGGATGGACGCCAGCGCGAGGCCGGCGACGATCTGCTCGTTGCCGTACCGCCGTTTCGCCAGGTCGGCAGCGCGCGCGACGGCGCCTTTCTCGGGCTGGCCACCACCATTACCTCGCGCCTGAACCTGGGCATCTCGAACGGCGACGTGCGGCTGCTGGCTTCGCCCGAGCTCACCGCCAAGAACGGTGGCAAGGCGCGCCTGCAAGTGGGTGGTGAAGTGCCGATCCCGCTGGCCGGCGCCTTCGGCGCCACCACGGTCGAGTTCAAGCCGTACGGCATCATCCTGGCCATCGAACCGCAGATCGATGCGGCCGACGTCATCACCGCCAAGATTTCCACCGAGCTGTCGCAGATCGATCCGGCGGTGTCGGTGGCCGGCATTCCCGGCTTCATCACGCGCAGCACCGCCACCGAGGTGAGCCTGAAAGCCGGGGAGATGATCGCCCTGTCCGGCCTGGTCAACAGCGAAATGTCCACCGCCATCGACCGCGTGCCGGCGCTGAGCCGCATTCCGATCCTGGGCCGCCTGTTCCGCTCGGACGACTTCCGCACCAACCGCACCGAGCTGGTGGTACTGCTGGAGCCGGAAATCATCGCGCCCGGCGACGGCCTGGCGCAGCAATTACGCCAGCGCGGCGAGGCCCATATCGGCACGTTCGGCGACAAGCTCGAGCAATTGCGGCAAAGCCATCCGCCATTTCCGGCGCCAGCATCATCCGGTGAGCCAGTGCCGCCGGCTTCTGCACAGCAGCCGGGACCGTCGATTCCTCCGGCGCAGTCGCTGCAGGCGGCGCCGTCATTACCGTCGATTCCTCCCGCGCAGCCGCTGCAGGCGGAGCCGTCACCACCGTCGGTGCCTTCGAAGCCGCCGGCATCGGCCGCGCCACCAGTGCCGCAACCACAGCTGCCACCGCAGCCGTGAAGGAGCCGCCATGTCCCCCATCATCTGCATCGAAGTCGCCCGGCGCGGCGAGCCTGTCGGCCAGGGTAGCAGTCCCGGTCCGCACTGCTTTGTCGGCAAGGACGAGGGTAGCGTGGTGCCGCTCACCGGCTGGCGCATCGGCCGCCGTCAACTGGCATTTACGCTCCGCGACGATGGCCTGCACCTTGCGGATGCCGGCGGCATGGCGCCGGTGCGCGTCAATGGCAACGATGTGCGCCAGTACGGCCCGCTGGCGGCCAACGACGAAATCGCGCTCGGCGACTACACGGTGCGGGCGCGGCTGCGCTCCACGCCGGATCCGGTCACCGTCATCGACGCCGTGCCAGCGCCAGCAAGCAATCCGACGCCGGTCCTGAGCGCGCTGGAAAATCCCGACGGCATGCTGCTGCGCGCCGCCCTGCACCGCAAGCTGATTGCGGCCATGGACCTGCGCCGCGTCAACGTGGCGCGCATGGCCGATGCCGAATTGCGGGCGGCAGTGCAAAAACTGATCGAAGAGCTGATCGACACCGACGACACCTTCAGCCCGCTGCGCGCGCTGCGCGACGAATTGCGCGACGTGGTGCTCAATGAGATCGTCGGCCTGGGGCCGCTGGAGGCGCTGCTGGCAGACGAGCAGGTCAGCGAAATCATGGTCAACCGCCACAACGATATTTTTATCGAACGCGACGGTGTGCTGACCCGCTCGCACATCTCGTTTTCCAACGACGCGGCAGTGCTGGCGGCCATCGAGCGCATCGTCTCGCCGCTGGGCCGGCGCATCGACGAAAGCTCGCCGATGGTCGATGCGCGCCTGAAAGACGGCTCGCGCGTCAACGCGGTGATTGCGCCGCTGGCCATCAAGGGCCCCGCGCTGACCATCCGCAAATTTTCGCGCCGCAAGCTCGGAACCGACGACCTGCTGCGCTTTGGCGCCCTCAACGAAGCGATGGTCGGCTTTTTGCGGGTGGCGGTGCGGCTGCGCGCCAATATCGTGGTGTCGGGCGGCACCGGGTCCGGCAAGACCACGCTGCTCAACGTGTTGTCCAATTTTATTCCCGACAACGAGCGCATCGTCACCGTCGAGGATGCTGCCGAGTTGCAGCTGAGCCAGCCCAACCTGGTGTCGCTCGAAGCGCGGCCACCGAATATTGAGGGGCGCGGCGCCGTCACCATCCGCGACCTGGTGCGCAACTGCCTGCGCATGCGGCCCGACCGCATTATCGTCGGCGAGTGCCGCGGTGGCGAAGCGCTCGACATGCTGCAGGCCATGAACACGGGCCACGATGGCTCGCTGACCACCGCCCACGCCAACAGCCCGCGCGACTGCCTGTCGCGGCTGGAAGTGATGACCCTGATGAGCGGACTGGACATTCCGATGCAGGCGATCCGTGAGCAGATCGCCTCGGCCGTCAACCTGATCGTGCAACAGACGCGGTTTTCCTGCGGCACGCGCAAGGTCACCCACATCAGCGAAATCGGTGGCATGGAAGGCAGCCTGATCCAGCTGCAAGACATCTTCCGCTTCGAGCAGGACGGCTTTGGCGCCGACGGCAAGGTGCGCGGCGGCTTCGCGCCCACCGGCCACATTCCCGACTTTTACCAGGACCTGGTCAAGCGTGGCCTGCCGGTCGATACCACCATCTTCAGCGCGGGGAGCTTGCCATGAGCCATGCGATTTCCCCCCTGCTGCTGGTCGGCGCGATTTTTATCGTCGTGCTCTTGCTGCTGTGGCTGTTCCTGTACTTCGGCAGCCGCTGGCTGTCGCGCCGCCAGCAACGGCTGGCCAGCGCCGCCCAGAGCGACCTGGCCGGCATGTTCATCTTCACCGACGCCGAGCGCATTTTCGTGCTCAACCTGGTGATCGCGGCGGTGGCGCCGATCGGGGTGTGGCTGCTCACTGGCAACCTGCTGCTGGCCGGCCTGGCCGCCGCGCTGGCGCTCGCCGCACCGCAGCTGCTGTTGCGCATCATTGGCCGGCGCCGCCTGCGCCGCTTCGAGCAGCAATTGCCGGACGCCCTCCTGATGATGGCCGGCTCGCTGCGCGCCGGCGCCAGCCTGGGCATGGCGCTCGACGCGGTGGCCGCCGAAGCGCCTCCGCCCGTGTCGCAGGAGTTCGAACTGCTGCAGCGCGAACTGCGCCTGGGCGCCGATTTCGCCGTGGCCCTGGGCGCGCTCGAGCGCCGCGTGCCGCTGCCCGACCTGACGCTGGTCACTGCCGCCATGGCGCTGTCGCGCGAAGTGGGCGCCAACCTGGCAGAGACGCTGGAGTCGCTGGCCAAGACCCTGCGCGCGCGGCTGCAAATGGAAGGCAAGATCCGCAGCCTGACGGCGCAGGGCAAGATGCAGGGCCTGGTCATGAGCGCGTTGCCGCTGCTGCTGATCGCGGTCCTCAACGTGATGGAACCGGAGGCGATGGCGCCGCTGTTCCTCGCGTGGTACGGCTGGGTCACCATGGCCGTGATCGTCTGCACGGTGGGCGTGGGCTACCACTTCATCCGCAAAATCACCGCGATCGATGTGTGATCATGGCCCTCATCCTTCTTTCAATGCTGATCGGCCTGGCCTGCGCCCTGTGCGTGGCGGCGCTGGCTCATGGCGCCGTGCGCCTCAAGCGCCAGGTGCCTGATGAGGACCGAGCCTGGCTCGATCCGCTGCCACGCCCGCTACGCCTGCTGTGGCCGCTGATCCGCCTGCTCGACTACCACCTGGGCCACTGCTTCCCGCGCGCTCTGCTGGCCGGCCCCGGCGAGCAGTTGCGCCTGTCCGGGCTGCTGTACCTGATGAGCGCAGCGCAGTTCATCGCGCTGTGCGTGGTCAGCATGCTGGGCTTCGGCGTGCTGGCGGCCAGCGTGCTCGCTGCCGCCGGCCTGTTCAACTGGACCGCCGTGCTGCTGGTGGCCATGGTGGGCTTCATGTATCCGCGCATGTGGCTCAAGGACGCGCTCAAGACCCGCCGCAAGCAGATCATCAAGGCGCTGCCGACGTACCTCGATTTCCTGGTGATGTCGGTGGAGGCGGGCCTGAACATGGCCGGCGCGATTACCCAGGCGGTGGCCAAGGGGCCGGCCGGCCCGCTCAAGAGCGAATTCGCCTTCGTGCTGCGCGACCTGCGCGCCGGCCTTACGCGCGCCGAGGCGCTGCGGCGCATGGAAGAGCGGCTGCGGCTGCCGCAAATCTCGAGCTTTGTCAGCGCCGTGATCCAGGCCGAACGCATGGGTGCGAGCCTGGGCGCCACCTTCCGCGCGCAGGCCGAGCAGCGCCGCGCCGAACGTTTCCAGCGCGCCGAGCAACTGGCGATGGAAGCCCCGGTCAAGCTGATCTTTCCGCTGGTGGCCTTTATTTTTCCGGTCACCTTCCTGGTGCTGATTTTCCCGATTGCGATGAAGTTCCTGCAATCGGGCGTGGATTTCTAGGTGCGGCAATGGCTACCCTGCGCTTCCACTCCGCTACCGGCGAACAGGTGCTTGACGTCGAAGTGGCCGCCAGCGTGGTGACACGGCTGCGCGGGCTGCTGGGACGTCCGCCGCTCGCTTCGCACCAGGGGCTGCTGCTGTCTCCCTGCAATATGGTGCACACGGCAGGCATGCGCTATCCGCTCGACCTGGTATTCCTGCTCCACGACGGCCACGTGCTGCGGGTGGTGTCCGGCGTACGGCCCAACCGCCTGCGGCTGTGCTGGCGCGCGTGGTACACGCTCGAACTGGCGAGCGGCACGGCCGCGCGTTGCGGCATCGCGGCGGGCATGGCGTTGCCGGTAGGGAGGCTGCGATGAGCATCGTTCACCAGCCCGCACCTGGTCGTGTCGCCCGGGCCTGCCGGCATCATCGGTACCACCAGCGCGGCCAGTCCGCCACCGAGTTCATCGTCATTTTCCCGGCGCTGGTGATGCTGGTGTTCGGCATCCTGCAAACGGCGCTGTTGTACCAGGGCCGTGCCACGCTCAACTACGCCACCATGCTGGCTGCCCGTGCCGGCGCCATGCACAACGGCGACGTGGGCGCCATGCGCAACGCGCTCGCGCGCGGCCTGGCGCCCCTGTTCGCCAGCCAGCCGGGCGCCACCGGCTACGCCAGGGCACTGGAAAAAGCGGCGGCGGAAACCGCCGGCCCGGCCGCCCTGGTCAGCGTCGAGATCCTCAACCCGAGCAGCGCGGCATTTGCCGACTTCGGCCGCGCGCGCCTGGACGGCGGCAGCGGCAAGGAACTGCCGAACGACACCCTGGCCTACCGCAGCAGCACCCCCGGCGCCACCGCAAAATTCTCGGTCCAGGACGCCAACCTGCTGCACGTGCGCGTGACCTACTGCTTCCGCCTGCTCGTGCCGGTGATCGACCGCATCCTGCACGTCGCCTTCAACGCCGACGATCCCGCAACCGAGGGCGCCGGCCTGCGCAACCCGTTCGGCATCGGCGCCGAGCCCACCGCGCCCCACTGCAACAACGCCGCATTCCCGGGCCGGCGCATCCACATCCAGAGCGAAGCGCTGCTACGTATGCAGTCGCCATTTTTCGAAGCCAACCTGGCCGGCTCGACCAAGCCCGGCCAACCGGGACCGGCCACACCGAACGACCCGGCCACACCCCACGATCCCGACGATCCGGAAGCGCCGGTCGATCCGGGTGGGCCGATCGACCCGTCACCTGGGGAGCCGCCGCCATGTTTTTGACCCAACCCCTGCGTCATGTACTGGCGCGCCTGCTGATCGTCTGGCTGATGTTGTGCATACTGGCCGGCGCCACGCTGTCGGCGTGGGCGCAATCGTCGGGCGGTGGCGTGGTGTGGAAAATCTGCGACCCGCCACCGATCTGTTTCGAGAGCAAGGAAGCCAAGGATGCCTGGGCCAAGGAAGAGAAATGCCGCTTTATCGAGGAGGTCTGCGAGAAGACCACGCCGGAGCAGGACAAGAAAGGCGCCAGCGAAGCGGACAAGAGTCTCTGGGGACAATTGTGGGACAGCGTCAAGGGCGCCCTCACCTACGGCTATGAATTCGTCAAGGGCCTGTACGCCGGTCTGAAGGACCAGATTGCCGACCTGACATACCTGTTCACCAACACGGGCGATGTCGTCCAGGGCCTGATCCAACTGGGCAAGGCATTTTTTGAAGACCCGAAAGGAACGCTGCTCTCGCTGAGCGAACTGCTCGGCCAGGAAGCCGTCGACGCCATCACCAAGGCCACCCAGTGCGGCGCCTACGATCTTGGCAAGGTCGTCGCAACCTATGTGAACCCGTACTTCGCAGTCAAGCTGGCGCAGCGCCTGACCAAGTATGGCGGCAAGCTGGCCGACGCCAGCAAGGCCGTCAAACGTGACTACGGCTGCGTCAGTTTTGCAGCCGGCACGCTGGTCCTCACCGCCAACGGACTGATACCGATCGAACAGGTCACCATCGGCCAGCAAGTCCTTTCGCGCAACGAGCGCAACTACGCCGACCGGTCGCAAGCAGTTACCCACACCATGAACCGCCAGGCCAGCGCTTACCAGCTGCTGACCACCGAAGGCAGCAGCTACCGCGTAACGCCCGAGCATCCGATGTGGTTGCAGGGCAAGGGATGGACGCCAGCCGAGCAGATACAGCCCGGCGACGTGCTGGCCGGCGAACGACTGGACAGCCTGGTCATCACCAACCAGGCAGTAACGCAGCCTCTACGTGTCTACAACCTTAGCGTGGGCAGGACGCCCAGCTACTTCGTGGGGACGGTGGGGATTTGGGTTCACAACATCAGTTGCGACCTCAGCGTTTTCAGCAAGCGCTACAACGATTTGGGATCGCATGAAAGAGGCTTCTACGCGGAGCATCAAATCTTCGAAGAGCTGTTGGAAAGGGGCATGCAACCAGTTGGAAAATCCTTCGACCCCAGAGGTAAAAATCCGCAGGAGCTTTTTGCCAAATGGTATGGAAGCAAAGGGATAGACGGCATTTACAAGGACGCCGATGGTAACTACATCATCATCGAATCGAAGGCGACGGGCGGGGCAAAGCCAGATGATCCAGCCGGCTGCAAAGGCAAGCTTTGCATGACAAAAAATAGTGGTCGACAACTTAGTAAAAAGTGGACCGAAGAGCGCTTGAAAGACCTGGTGACCGACCCGGTAGAACTGGCGAAGATCACCGATGCACTGAACAGCGGAAAGGTGAAAAGGATTTATGCGCAAACAGATGCCGAGGGTACTACCTACCATCATGTGATTGATGAATCACCCACAGACGTGAAATTAGGGGAGCAGTGGAAACCATGAATGAACACCGAACCATGAGAAATCCCATCGGTCACGCAGGCAGCTACGAAGAATATTTCACCAGTATGGCTGATTGGGAACGGCGCTGGGACGCCGAGTTTGCCAGCCTGCCCCCCTTGAACCAGGCAGCAATGACCTGGTCACGCCTTTATGATGACAAGAAATTTTTGCTGCACCAATACGGCGCCGGCTTCGATCTAGAGTCCATCGGCGAAACGTTGAAGGCGCGGATGCCCCGCCTATTGGCAGACGGTGAATATGTACGCCTCCATCGAAAGCATCCACAATGGAGCGATTACCACCTCAGCGGTAACAGCCGGGTCGATGTGGGCTTTGTCGCGCTAGCCCTGTTACTCGTGAACGATAAGGAAATACTGCTTCAACTCAGGCAATGCATCTCGTTTTTAAGAAGCCAGAGAAGATACCTGTTCGATCTTTTACTTCATGCCTACGACCCGGTACAGCAGGTCATACGCGACTATCAAAAGGATAAATACACCGCCTGCTGGGCCGATCCGATCTTGCGCATATTGGCGATGCCGGTTGAAAAACGAGCTCCCGCCATGACAGCGCATATGCACGCGTGGCCGCGCATTGTGAGTCCGTTCGGCTACAAGGAAAAGGTCACCTGCCCGCCCTCGTTTCGCGCCCACTCTTGCGAGTTGGCCTACGAGGTCGCCCTCGCCGTCTGCGCCTACGACATCGACGACACCGCCTTCCGCAATCACCCCTACTACCCGCGCGACCTGGCCGACTACTACCGCCAGCACATCCGCCATAGCCGCGATCAGTGGCGGCCGCTGTACGTGGGCGCCGACTTGCCGATCACCGTGCCGCCACCGCCAAAAAAAGCCGACCTCGCCAAAAGCAAACGCAAGAGCATCGCCCGCTGGGTGGAGCTGGTGGCCGACGGCGATATCGACGCCACCGAAGCCGTGCTCGACGCCACCGGCAAGCCACGCAAGGTTCACGACCTGCAAACGCTGCTGCACAACCTGGCCGAAAGCGACCTTGCCATCTACGCCGACCTAAAAGATGACGAGACGCTCGAACAGCAGGCCAGCGACCTCAGCGAAAAACGTGGCCTGGGGCCGTTCGAGGGGCCGCCCGGTCCACCATACGGCCCGGCCCGTTGCGAGGCCACCTTGGCGGCCTGGAGCGCGTGGCTGGGCGAGCGCGGCTACCTGCTGATCGACATCGACGGCAAGGACAGCGACTGGCACGCCATCGTCGTCAACACCGTGTTCCACCCCGAGCTGCAACAACTAAGCGAACAGCTCGGCATCCCCGTGCGCCTGCATGGCGCTGATCTCAACCCCACTTAGGAGCAAGACATGTTTGGATTTCTGAAAAAAGCCAGGTCCTTTCCCACGCCGCCTGCACTGCCGCCGCTGACCGCCGCCCAGCTGCGCCCGCGCATCAAGCATGTCGACTACATCAGGACACTGCGCGAGGCGGGCGTGCCGCCGGACCAGATTCCCGACCATGTGCCGCTGTGCGGCGACTTGCTCGTCACCTATGCGTTCGACCTGCCCGACACGTTCATCATGGCCACGTCGAAGCTGCTGCACAGCGCCGGCATTGCCCGCGAAGACGCGCCACGCCTGGCGCGCGAAAACCTGGGCAGCACTCTGCCAACGGTCTCGTTCCAGACCCATGACGGTTGCGGGATGGCCATGACCGGCGGTGAGCTGGAGGCGTCTCTGCTGGTGCTCAATGGACTGTGGAAAGTGGTGCAGCAAGACATCAGCGGCGAGTTACTGGTCACGGCGCCGCGCCGCAACCGCCTGCTGATGTGCGACAGCGCCCACGGCCACGCGGTCGATGCGCTGCGCACGCAGACTCTGAAATTTTCGCGCGAATTCCAGGACCAGCATTGCCTCTCCAACCAGATCATGGTGCGGCGTGACAATGCGTGGTCGCTATTCGCGCCCCACTAGGAGGCTGCCATGTCACTCAGCTTCGTATTGGGAAATCTGTCTGGTCGCGCACTGCTCAGCTTTGCGCTGGTATGGGTGGTCTGCTGGCTGGCGAGCCGGCTGGACTGGCGCACGGCGCTGGCGCGCAGCCGCCGCTGGTACGGCGTGCTGTCGGTAGCGGTGCTGACCTTGCTGGGCATGGGCTCGGCGATCGTGAGCGCAGGAGGTGTGCGATGAACCGCCGTCATCACCTGGCCGCCTTGGGCGCATTGGCCTTGTGTGCGCGCGGTGTTCTGGCCGAACCGAAGCGCGCGCTGCGCCAGATGCAGATCCACAAGGTCAGGGAACTGGGCCTGGAGATCTGGGTGGAGAACCAGCCACCGTGGGACACCACGCTGTCCACGCAAACCGGGCGCCCCACCTTCGTCGCGCAAAGCCCGGACGCCTACCATCCGCCCACGGTGATGACGTATATGTCCTGGCCCGGTGCCAATAGTCCGGACAGCACGCTGTCCACCATGGCTACCACGGCGATCCGTGGCGCCAGCCAGAACTTCGGGCTGACGCTGGGCCAGGCCCGGGCCTTGCAGCCGGTGCGGGCCGAGTATGGCGTGCTGCGCGGTTTTGAAGCGGCACTCGACGGCACCGGCCAGGGCCAGGCACTGGACGTGATGATGTTCGTGGGCCAAGCGCCGGGCAGGTTTCCCGTCGTGCTCAACATTTACACCATGCGCGGCAAGATGGGCAGCCTGACCGAGCACCGGCGCCGCGCCTGGACCAAGATCAGCTACCTGTGAGCAAGCACCATGCGCCCGCGCCGACGATCACACGCCGCCTGTCCGCCGCGGCTGGCTTCATGGGCTTCATTGGCATGCCTGGCATTGCTGGCGACGGGCGCGCATGGCGGCGAGGCGGTGCGCTACCGCGATGGACAAGGTATCGAAATGATTGGTGGCCGTACCACGGCTATACCCGACGCTGTATCGGTGCCGCCTGCCTTGGCTGCGAGGCAAGCTGCACCGTTGCGCCTGCAGATCACCGCGCACGAGCAGCAGGCGCGCGACCGCGACCGGCTGGTCATCCTGCGCCAGGAACTCGATGCGGAACTGGCGGCCTTGCAGGAAAACATTGCCCACAGTCGCAGCCTCGCCAACGAACCGCTGCAGCGTTCGCGCGAACAATTACGCCGGCACCAGCAGAACATTCGCGACCTCCGTGCCGAGATTTCACGCACGTCAAAAGCTGCTGAATGATCTATCGAAATTTTCGACAATAAGACGCAAATTTTTCCGCTTTTGAATTGAGCCTGATTCGAACATACTTCGTTTCAGCAGCGCAGAATACCGCGCAGTAAAGCAAACCAAACTATCGAATTTATTGAACATCTTAGGAGAATATATTATGCCAACCGCCATCGCCCAACCAGGTCAAACTCTGCTGAACCCAACCAACCACGCGCTGATCATGATCGATCACCAGTCGCAAATGGCGTTTGCCACCAAGTCGATCGACATGGTGCAACTGCGTAACAACGTGGCGCTGGTGGCCAAGGCCGCCAAGGAATTCAAGGTACCGACCATTTTGACCACGGTGGCGGAAAAATCGTTTTCCGGTCCGATCTTCAACGAAATCAAGGAAGTGTTCCCGGATGAAGTGGCAATCGATCGCACCAGCATGAATACCTGGGAAGACCCGCGCATCGCCGACCGCGTCAACGCCATCGGCAAATCGAAAATCGTGCTGGCCGGTCTGTGGACTTCGGTGTGCATCGTCGGCCCCGCACTGTCGGCGCTGGACCAGGGCTTCGAAGTGTATGTGATCACCGATGCGTCGGGCGACGTGTCCGACGAAGCGCATGAGCGCGCCGTCGAGCGCATGGTGCAACTGGGTGCCCGTCCGATGACGTCGCTCCAGTACCTGCTGGAACTGCAACGCGACTGGGCGCGTGGCGAAACCTACGACGAAACCGTCAAAACCTCGATTGTCAACGGCGGTGCCTACGGCCTGGGCCTGATCTACGCCAAGACCATGTTCAACGCCTCCGAAGGCCACTGATCGGGCTGGCGCCGGACCACCTCATCACGAGCGCATCTGCGCCTCGATGCGGCGGTCCGGCAGGAACCAGACCATGGCGCAGAGGATGTACAACGCATACGCTGCGCACACATGCAGGTAGGCCAGCGGAATGGCCAGCAAGTACAGCACCACCGATACTGCGCCCTTGTATTCCTTGCCAACCGCGTTGGCAAGGATATGGTCGTTGGGATTGCAGGAAATCAGGCATTTTTCCAGCACATAGTAGGCGACCGCTGCAAAAAACAGCACCACGCCATATAGCGCGACCGGCAACGGCGCCATCACGTTCTCGCCCACCCAGGTGGTGGTAAACGGAATCAGCGACAGCCAGAACAGCAAATGCAGATTGGCCCACAACACCTTGCCGTTGACACGTGCCGAGGCGTTGAGCATATGGTGATGGTTGTTCCAGTAAATGCCCACGTACACAAAACTGAGCACATAGCCAAGCAACACCGGCGTCAACGCCTCCAGCGCCGCCAGCGTGGCCCCGTGCGGCACCTTCAGCTCGAGCACCATGATGGTGATGATGATGGCAATCACGCCATCGCTGAACGCTTCCAGTCGATTCTTGCCCATCTTTTTACCCTTACCACCGAAGTGCGACACGATGCGGCATTTTAGCGCCGAAAGTGACGGGAACTCCTCTGTGTAAAGGGAGAGACCTTACGGCTGATCGAGCGTCACCCCCATCACCCCCAGCACCACGTCATTGGCCAGCGCCCGCACTGTGATCGATTGCAGCTGGCGCGCGGGGTCGAGCGGCACTGCGATCACGGTGGCGGCGCCGCCGGCGATGCGGCGGCCGTTGGCCGGGTGTTTTCCCGTGGCGGGCACCTGGGCGCGCGGTCTTCAGATCGACGCGCAGCGGCAGCTGGCCGCAGAACGGGAACTGGTAGTCGTCGATCAGATAATCCTGCTCGATCGGCCACCAGTTGTCCGGATTGCGCAATGCCAGGCGGGTGCTAATGCCATCGCGGTAAGTAACCTCGATCACACCGTTGTCGATGCGGCTTTGCATGTGGTTGGTGGAGCCGGCCATGAGCAAAAAGGCGCGGCGCGCCTGGCCTTGCAACGGCACGATAACCTGGCGCGGATAGTTATCCCACTGCGACGTGAACATGATGTTGGCGCCCGCCGGCGGCGTGGCGAAATGCAGGCCGTTCGGCAGCGTCAGCGTGCCGCCCAAAGCGCGCAAGCCGGCGTCGTCGATCTCGGGCAGTTCCTGCACGTGGCCGGCCCACGCGCCCGCACCCTGCGCTGGCAGCGCCAGCGTGGCGTACGGCGATCGCGGCGTCACGTACTTGCCCGGTTTGAACAGCTGCGTTACCTCGTCGTTGAACCAGGGCGACAGGTCGACAGTGCGCGCCTGCACCGGCGCGCCGTCCAGCCACGACGCACCGCTGGCCACGCACTGCGCGGCAGGCACCGTGGCCGATGACGCTACCGTCTGCGCCGATGCAGACGCTGTGGACGCTACAGCATCAGGTACTTGCTGCCACCAGGCGAATGCGCCCTGGCGGTAGCGCGTGAAACCGTCCTGCGCACCAGCGCCAGCATCGGGCCTGGCCACCCGCGCATCAATTTCGGCGCCGCCCCACACGATCTCGATAGCGGCGCTGGCGCCGAGCGGCGTGTCAATCCGCAGGCGCGGCGCGCCTACCGCGTCATCGACATTGCGCCAGCGCGCCGGTTTGCCGTTCACGCGTACCACCACCGCATTCGCCGCGCGGGCCGGCAATTCAAACGCCAACTGCGGGAAGCGCCGGCCGGCCTGGCCGATGGTCCAGCGTTCGCGCTGGCCGTGGCGGCGGTAAGCGACATTGACGTCCGGATGCGCCAGGCTGGCGTGATCCCACGCGCGCGGCAGGCCGGGACGCACGGTGAGCACCCCTGACAGCGCATCGGGCTGCACGCCGAACAGGCCTTCGACCAGCGTGCGCGCCATCACGCCGGCGCCGTCGGCAAAGTCGCGCTGCGCCTCGCGCCGGTAGACGTCGAGATAATTCATGGTGCCGATATTGCCGGGACTTATGCCCATGTACAGGCTGGCCAGCAGCGCGCCCTTGGTGATCTCGAACGCGGTGTCGCTGCGGCCCGCCTGCCAGTAGGCCAGCGCCGTGTGCAGGTTCTCGCCCATCACCACGTTGTTGATCGACCATGAATAAGGCATCCAGTCGGTGGTGGGCAGCACGCGGTACGGGCGGTCGCTAGGCACGCCGGGGCCGCGCACGGGAATGGCGCGGCGGTCGCGGTCCAGTGCCGCCGCCATGCGCGCCGCCTCGAACGGCGTCGGCACCTGGGCGTCGATGGTGTGATAAAAACTCCACAGCGCATAGTGCGGGTGCAGCAGCTGGCCGCCCAGCGCATCGCGGTATTCGGCAAACGCGCCCTGTTGCGGCATCCATAACTGCGTGCGCATGGCCTGCCGGATGGCTGCCGCTTCGGTGGCGTATGCGGTGGCATCCTTGCCCAGCCACGTGGCGATGCGCGCGGCCATGGCGTTGTGCCAGGCATTGTAGGCCGAGGTGTGGGTGGCGCCGCCGCCGTTGTAATACAGGTCGTCGCTGGCCCAGATGGCGGCGTAGGCGTCGTACAGCGGCAGTTGGTCGGCGCCGAACGGCCGTCTGAACAAGCGCCGTTCCCAGGCAAGGTGCCGCTCCAGTACCGGCCATACCGCTTGTGCGAGCGCTTTGTCGCCGGTCCACAGCAGGTGGCGCAGCAGGGCATCGATGAACACCAGGTTCATGTCGTAGTGCGAGGTACTGAGGTCGCCGTTCGAATGCAGCGCGGTCTCGTTGCGCGCCAGGTTGGTGGCTGCCTCCGGCGCCGGTATCTGCGCCGGAACGGGCGACGTATTCTGGCGCCCGGTCCAGGCGTCGATATTGGCGCGGGCGCGGTCGTGCCAGCCCAGCGCGTCGAGCGCGTACGGCCCGCGCCAGCCCAGCAGCTTGGTGCGCCACGCTACCGCGCCGTGCATGATGGCGCCCTGGCTGTCGTCCCACACGGCATCGGCAGCGACGTTGAGCGCGCCCATGGCAGCGTTCAGGTAGGGATCGGGCGTGTCGATGCGCACGCGGTGGCGCAGGCGGTCGAAATGCTGGCGGGCCTGGTCGAAGCGCTCGGCCAGTTCGGCGGTCTGGAAGGCCGGCAGCAGGCGGGCGGCGGCGCGGTCGGCGCCGAGTGTGGCGGCGCCGACCGCGCGGTACACATCCTGCTCTTGCGCCCCGGCGCGCGCGGTGACCTGCACGGCGAGATGCACGGGTGCTGCCGCCAGGGCGATGCGGGCGACGGCCACGCCGGTTCCGGTTCCGATTCCGGCGTCGGCATTCACATCGACGTCGGCATTGCTGGGCGGCGCGGAGCCAAGCAGCGCGTCGAGGTGCTGCCACTGCGCCGCATCATGGCGCGTGACCAGTGGCGCCGCATTGACGGCGGCAGCGCCGACAGCGCCAGTGGTGGCAGCGGTGGCAGCGGTGGCATTAGCAGCAGTGGCGGCAGCGCCAGTGGCATTGGCAGTCGTGGCGTTACCGCTACCTGCGCGAGACGCGGCAGTGATGCTGATGGTCGCATGCGGCGCCACCACCCGGAAGCCGTTGGCGCCGGGTTCGATACGCGCGCCGCGTGCTGGATCGGGGGAAAACTGGAAGTATTCGCCGATCGGCACGGCCTCGGTGCCGATATCGCCGTCGCGTCGTCCGCGCTTGCCGTCGCCGGCGCCAAAGGCGACCACCAGTTGCGTAGCAGCCGGCAAGCCGGCGCCCTGCACTTTTACGCCCAGCCCTTCGGTGGCGGCGTAGGCCAGCGCGACGACCGAGATGCGCCCGCCGGCACCGAGCCGCGCATCGCGGATCTCGTAGTGCAGCTCGCCCGGTCGGTAGCGGGTGGTGATGCGGGCGGCGTCGTGCAGCCACAGGCAGCGGGGGCCAGTGCCGGCGGCCATGCACACGCCCAGGCGCAGGTTGCCGCCACGGCCGGGCAGGTACAGCGAAAACTCGGGCCTGTCGCCGCCATCGACACGAAATGCACTGTTGCCGCCATAAAGCGGCCGGTTGAAGAATTCGGCGCCATTGTCGATGACGAAATCGTCGCCGTCGGGGCGGTAGCGCAGAGGGCGGTCGGTGTCGCCCAGCAGGTTGGGAAAGCGCGACTGGGCTTCCAGCCTGGGCGGCTCGGCTGCGCGCGCGGACGCGTACGGAAATGCGCCGTGCATCGCGCACGCGGCCACCGCCATCGTCAACTGCATCGCATATCGTGTGATCATGGATCGCACGTTACCGTAAATGGCACCGCGTGCGCCGACCGCCGGTTCAAACAATCAGCCGGATGAGCGGCGGCCTTACTGGTTAATATCTGGCTCCACCAGCTGCGCCAGTTGCACCAGCGATTCCTGCCAGCCCAGGTAGCAGCCCTCGAGCGGAATCACGTCGGGTATGCCTTCCTGCACCACGGTCAGCTCCACGCCGCACGACACCGCGCGCAGGGTGACGGTGGTTTGCATCTGGCCGGGCAGGTTGGCGTCGTCGAAGCGGGCGGTGTAGCGCAGGCGCTCGCAGGGTGTGAGCTCGAGGAATTCGCCGCCGAATGCGTGGCTGGCGCCGGTGCCGAAATTGGTAAACGACATGCGGTATGTACCACCCACCTGCGCGTCCATCTGCTGCACGGCGGCGACAAAGCCGAACGGCGGCAGCCACTTGGCCCAGGCATCGGCATCGGTAAAGGCGCGGTAGAGTTTTTCGGGCGTGGTGCGCAGCACCCGGTGGAGTTGAACGGTGTTGGCAGTCATAGCAAGTCCTCCATGCGTGGTTGAAGAATTACACCAGTTCGCAGACGTCGCCGGTCAGGGTGACGCCACGGCCCTGCTGCTTGGCGGTGTACATGGCGGCATCGGCGCGTTGCAGCATGGCTTCGATGTTGTCGTCATCGGACAGGCGCATGGCGATGCCGGCGCTGTACGATAACTCGAAACCGAGTTTCTTCGGCGCGTGCTGCCGCAGCCAGTCGCGCAGGCGCTGGTCGTAGGCTTGTACCGCAGCCGTATCGGCGCGGTTGAGCAGTACGCAGAATTCCTCGCCGCCATAGCGGCAACACTGATCGCCGGCGCGGCTGACGGCGCGCATCGCCTTGGCGAATTTTTGCAGCGCCAGGTCGCCCACGGCATGGCCCCGGGTATCGTTGATCTGCTTGAAGTGATCGAGGTCGAGCATCAGCACACCCATCGGCTGGCGATAGCGCACGCTCATGGCCAGGTCGCTACCGGCCTGCGCCAGCCAGGCGCGGCGATTGAGGGCGCCGGTCAGGCCATCGACGGTGGCCAGGCGTTCGAGCTCGCGGGCGGCCTCGTCGCGGTGGGCCAGCAGCAATGCCGCCAGCGACAGCATCACGGTGATGTTCGATACCAGCGAAAACACCATGTTGACCATGTGCGGGGCAAAAAAATTGGGGAACTGCTCGGTGTAGAACGCGCCCAGCACGCCGCGCCAGCCGGTGACGACCATTTGCGCCAGCAGCGAAATCACCAGCAGCCAGCGCCAGCGGCCCACGCGCACCTGCGGCCGGCGGCACAGCGACACCACCACCATGGCGATCTGCAGCGCCAGCAGGCCGTTGGCCCAGCCCACCCGGAACGGATAACTGTTGTAGCCGATGCAATAACCAACCGTGAGCAGCACCGCCACGATCACCGAAGCACGTACCTTGACTGCGCGGCCGCACCACAGATCGAAAGCGGCAGCGTTGAACGCCATGCCGCCGGCAATGGCGGCCATCGACAGCGTGGACAGCGTGCGGTCGAGCAGGCTGAACGGCGTAACCACGCAAGCGATCAAGAGCAGGATCCAGCCCACCGTGTGCAAACCCATCCCGGCCTGGGCATAGCGCGCGGCCCGGTTCACCTGCCCCATAAAATAGGGCAACGCGACCGCCATGATTGTCAAATTCAGTGTCATGGCGACGAGCAATGAGGAGACGTCTATTTGCATCGAGTCGGGAGGGGGAAGGAGCGGGATTCGGCCAGCAGTATAGCGCACAAAAGGCGGCCTCAAGCTTCGCCGCGTGGACAATTACATGGTTTCACCCTATGCTGGAATATTCAATATTTGTGACATGAGGCAACATCGATGGAGAATTTCGCAGAACAGCTGGAAACCCTGACACGCCAGGAGCAGGAACTGCAATTTACCGCTTTTACCAGCGATATCGCGCTGGCGCTGGGCCTGAAAGTGATCGAGATCGTGCGCCAGCGCGGCAAGGTCGTCACCGTCAATATCACGGTCAACGGCAAGGTGCTTTTCCACCACGCGATGCAGGGTGCGGCCGCCGACCAGGCCGACTGGATCCGGCGCAAGAACAACGTGGTGGAACGTTTCGGGCGCTCGTCCTACTTTATCGGCATCGACCACAAGCACCGGGGCGTGGCCTTCGATGAAATTAAATATCTGCCGCCGCAGGACTACGCCGCACACGGCGGCGCGTTCCCGATCGTCATCAAGAATGTCGGGCTGATCGGCACGGTGACCGTCTCCGGCCTGCGCCAGGCCGACGACCATGCGATTGCCGTGGAGGCGTTGCGGTCGGTGCTGGTGTAAGGTTTTAGTAGTGCGGTGGCGGCTCGTGCGGCAGCTGGCCGCCGCCGTTTTGCGGTTGGGTGCGCACGTGCTGGATCAGGGCGGCGCATAGCTGTTCGAGCTTGTCGATCTGCTGCTGTTGTTCGTAGATGCGCTGGCCCAGCGATTCCACCAGGTGCTCCTGGTGGGCGATCTTGATCTCGAGGTCGATGAAGCGGTCTTCGGTATTGCTCACGGCGGTACTCCTGGCGGGAAAGCGGGCATTCTACAGCGGGGTTATGGCTGCGGCGTGGGTTTCGGGGTCGCCAGCAATTCTTTCATGCGCGCCAGCCGTTCTTTTGGCGTGATCACTTCGGACTCCTGCGGCGCGGCCGTGCCTTCGTCGAGCGCCATTTCCTTGATGAACCGCGACGGGTCGCAATGCACCTGCTCGCCGGCGCGCTTGCGCTTCTTGCACCACGTGATTTGCAAGGTGCGCTGGGCGCGGGTGATGCCCACGTACATCAGGCGCCGTTCTTCCTGCACCCGCGCGGCAATGGTTTCAGCCGGCGCGTCGGGGTCGCCCTTGTGCGGCAGGATGCCCTCTTCCACGCCGACCAGGAATACGTGCGGATACTCGAGGCCCTTGGAGGCGTGCAGGGTGGACATGCGCACCGCGTCCGGGTCTTCGTCTTGCCCCTCGAGCATCGACATCAGCGCCACCATCTGCGTCAGTTCGAGCACGTTCTTTTCTTCGCCGTCGCGGTCCTTGCCGCCCCGGCCCCGTTCCTTGAGCCAGTTGACGAATTCCATCACGTTCTGCCACTTCGCCTGCGCGGCGCGCTCGTCGAACATGTCGTACAGGAAGGATTCGTAGTTGATCGCTTCCAGCATGTCGTCAAGCACCTGGGCGGCATTGTCGCCGCTGCCGCTCGGGCCCGGGCGGCTGGCGCGCGATTCGAGGTGATTAATAAAATTGCAGAAGTCGCGCAACGGTTTGAGTTGCTTATCGGCCAGCAAGCCCTCGATGCCGCCCTTGAACACGGCTTCGAACAGCGAACACTGCCACTGGCCCGAGAACGTGCCCAGGGTTTCCAGCGTGGTCTGGCCCACGCCCCGGCGCGGCGTGGTCACCGCGCGGATGAAGGCCGGGTCGTCGTCGGTATTGGCCAGCAGGCGCAGGTAGCTGATGATGTCCTTGATCTCGGCCTTGTCGAAAAAGCTCTGGCCGCCAGAAATCGTGTACGGAATGCGTTCCTTGCGCAGCGCCTGCTCGATCACCCGGGCCTGGTGGTTGCCGCGATACAGGATCGCGTAATCGGACCATTTGTTTTTGCGCTGGAAGTGGTCGGCCGAGATCATCATGGTGATTTGATCCGCTTCCTGGTCGTCGTTGGCCATGCCCAGCACGTTGATCGGCTCGCCCAGGCCGTGCTCGGACCACAAGGACTTGTCGAACAACTTGGGATTGTTGCCGATCACCGAGTTGGCGGCTTGCAGGATGCGCGTGGTGGAGCGGTAATTCTGCTCGAGCTTGATCACCTCCAGGTCCGGGAAATCGGTCTGCAGGGTTTTCAGGTTTTCCACCGACGCGCCGCGCCAGGCGTAAATCGCCTGGTCGTCGTCGCCCACGGCGGTAAACATCGGCTTCTTGTTGATGCCGGTGACCAGCAGTTTCACCAGCTCGTACTGGCAGGTGTTGGTGTCCTGGTATTCGTCCATCAGCAAGTAGCGCAGGCGGCGCTGCCACTTGTCGCGGATCGGCTCGTTATTGCGGAACAGTTCCACGGGCAGGCGGATCAGGTCGTCGAAATCGACAGCCTGGTAAGCCGACAGCGTGGCCACGTAGCTGGCATAGATGCGCGCCGATTGCGCTTCGTCCTCGTCCTTGGCGTTTTGCAGCGCCACCATCGGTTCGATCAGGCCGTTTTTCCACAGCGAGATGTCGGTCTGGATGCGGCGCACGATCTGCTTGTCGGTGGTAATCGCCAGATCCTGCACCAGCGAGCCGCAGTCGTCGCTGTCCATGATGGAAAAGCGGTCCTTCAAGCCCACGCCGTTGGCCTCCTGGCGCAGGATTTTCACGCCCAGCGAGTGGAACGTGGAGACGGTCAGCTGCTTGGCCTGCTTCGGTTGCTTGAGCAGCTTGGCGATGCGCTCCTGCATCTCGAGGGCGGCCTTGTTGGTGAAGGTCAGCGCGGCGATGGTGCGCGGGTCGTAGCCCCGGTCCTCGATCAGGTGGGCGATTTTCTGGGTGATCACCCGCGTCTTGCCCGAACCGGCGCCGGCCAGCACCAGGCAGGGGCCGTCCAGATAGGCAACGGCCGCACTTTGCGGGACGTTGAGACCGAATGAGGGTTTGGACATGAACGCTAACAGGAGGGGTAGGAAGAGCCGCCTATTGTAGCAGTGGCTGCTTCTTGCCACCGGTAGAGCGGTTGAAATTGCCGATTGCGTTACCATCTGGGGCTGAACGCGCACTGGCGCCAACTGCTACAGGCTTAGCCATGAAATTTGAACACCTGATTGAAATCAACGACCCGCTCAACCCGCTGCTTGACGCCTTGTCGATCGAACAACTGTGGAGCGGCCTGGTGCTGCGCGCCGAATCGCCGAAGCTGTTCGTGCCGCAACTGGACGATGCCATCATCGACGAACGTACCGACTACGGTTTCCGCCGCCGCCTGCGCTACGGTCAATTGGTGATCGAAGACCGCGTGAGCCTGGAGCCGTTGCAGCGCGTGGTGTACGACGTGCCGGCGCAAAACGAAATCACCGCATCCACGCTCACCATGAGCATCGAGCAGCCGACGCCGGAAACGCTGTACGTGCGCTTCCAGTACGACGACGGCCACGACGCCGAGACCGATGCGGCCAACGCCATGTACGACGAGTTCAAGCGCTCGGCGTACAAGGAGGCCGATATCGATACCGTGGGCATGATCCGCGAGCTGGCCACGCAAGGCCGGCTCGGCGCAACGCTCAACTAGTCCGCGCAAGGGACCAGGCGGGGATATTGGTTCCCCGGCTGGCTGTACATTGTTGGACGCTCACGGCGCCGGCGTGCAATCGACGCACGGATCATCGTGCTTCGGCTCGTTGGCCAGCTCGTGCGCCAAGTGGCGCAGCGCGGTGCGCACGCCCTCCTCCACCACCGGGTGGTAAAACGGCATGTCCAGCATGGCTGATACGCTCAGGCCCGCCTGCGCGGCCCAGGCCAGCAGGTGGCCGATGTGCTCGGCGCGGGGGCCGATCATCTCGGCGCCCAAAAAGCGGCCGCTGCGGAATTCCGCGTACACGCGCAATAACCCCTTGTTCTGCAACATCACCCGGCTGCGGCCCTGGTTCTCGAACGACACCTGGCCCACCGCGAAGCGGCCCGGGTGCGAGTCGCACAATTGCTTGTAGCTGGCGCCGGCCGTGGCGATCTGCGGGTCGGTAAAGACGATGCCCAGCGGCGTGCGGCGCAGGCCGGGACGCACGTCCGGGTAGCGCGCGGCGTTGTCGCCGGCAATGCGGCCCTGGTCGGCCGCCTCCGGCAGCAGCGGCAGTTCGTCGTCGGCATCGCCGCCGATGAAGATGGCGCTGTCGCCGCACTGCATGGTGTACTTGTTATAGACCGGCACGCCGTGGTGGTCACGCACCAGGCCCGTGTGCTCCAGGCCCAGTTTGCCCAGGTTGGGCTTGCGGCCGATCGCCGACAAAAGGTAATCGAAGTGTTCGGTGCGACTTTCTCCGTCCTTGTGCTCGCTGGTGACGGTGATCTGCTCGCCATGCTGTTCCACCTTGACCACTTTGGTATCGAAGCGCAGGTCCAGCTCGTCCTTGAGCACCTTGCGCGCCACGCTCAGCACCTCGGGATCGCCCAGTTGCGCCACGCTGCCGCCGCGCCCGAAAATCGTCACCCGCACGCCGAGGCGGTGCAGTGCCTGGCCCAGTTCCAGGCCGATCACGCCGGCGCCGGCAATGGCGATCGACTTGGGCAGATCATCCCAGTAAAACACGTCATCGCTGGTGATCACGCGCGGGCCGGCGCGCCACTCTTCGGGCACGATGGCGCTGGAACCGGTGGCGATCACCACCCGCTCGGTCTCGACGATGGTGTGTTCATCGATCTGCAAGCGGGTAGGACTGAGAAAGCGGGCGTAGCCATGCAGCTTGTCTGCCGCCGGATAGTTGTCCACCGCCTCGGTGACGAAACCAACGAAACGGTCGCGCTCGCTGCGCACGCGCGCCATCACGGCGCGGCCGTCGATCGTCAGTTCGCCGGCCTGGACGCCGAATGGCGCCGCTTCGCGCACCGCGTGAGCGGCGTCGGCAGCCGAGATCAGCAGCTTGCTGGGCATGCAGCCCACCCGCGCGCACGTGGTGCCAAACACATTGCCTTCGATCAGCACGGTTTTCTTGCCGCCGCTGGAGGCGGCACGGTAAGCCGTCATGCCGGCGGTACCGCCGCCGATCACAGCTACTTCTGTCTTAATAGTTTTCATTGTATGCATTGCCTTGGGGCGGTTCCGATTGAAACACAAAATATTTGCTGTACGGCAAAATCAATTAGTATTGCTTATTGTTTTAAAATTTTATAAGTACAGCTTATGGACCATCTCGATTATCGTTCGCTGGCCGTGCTCGATGCCGTTGTCAGCCAGGGCAGCTTCGAAAAAGCCGCCCTGGCGCTGGGCATCAGCCAGTCGGCCGTGTCGCAACGCATCAGGGCGCTGGAAGACGCGGCCGGCCGGCTGCTGGTCGTGCGCGGCCAGCCGGCCGTGGCCACCGGCCTCGGCCAGCGGCTGGTATCGCACCACCGCAACGTCAAATTGATGGAAGCGGCGCTCGATATCGATCTCGGCAACAAGATTAGCATGCCCGAGGTGGGATTGGCGGTTGATGCGGCCAGCCTGGCCACCTGGTTGCCGCTCAGTTTGCAGCCGTTGCTGTCGCCTCCCCGTTGCCAGCTCAATATCGAACAGGCCGACCGTGCCAAGGCCCTGCATCTGGTGCGGGAGGGTAGCGTATTTGGCGCGGTTGCAGCGGCAGGCCCGGACGACCAGCCGGCCGGTGGCACCGGTCCGACAGTCACGCCGCTGGGGGTGATGCGCTACGTGTGCGTGGCCACCCCGGCGTTTGCGGGCCACTGGTTCGGCGACGGTTTTATCCTGGAAGCGGCGCAACTGGCGCCGGCCATGACCGTGGACGGCGACATGACGGCCAGCTTCCTGCGCGACGTGCTCGATTTGAAAGGCCCATACCCGCACCACACCATGCCGCCGTCGGCCGCCAGCCTCGAATGCATCTACGGCAGCCTGGCCTACGGCCTGATGCCGCTGCCGCAGGTGGCGCGCGCGCTGGCCGAGGACCGGCTGGTGGACCTGGCGCCGGGCCACCACGTGGACGTAGCGCTCAATTGGCATGCATGGAAGCTCGACACGCCGTTTACGCGCATCCTCAGCGAGCAACTGGTGGCGACAGCGCGGCGGGTATTGTTGCAAGCATAGTCGTCTGAAAACAAAAAAGGCGCCTAAGCGCCTTTTTGCAGGATAAAAACTATCTCATGCAGGAATAAATTCCTCGGTAATTTCTACCGGTTGCTTGAGAAGATCAATCATTTTTTTTGTCCGTTCTTTCTCTGCCACGACAGTTTTGTCATGCGGATTGAAGGTATTCAAGCGTTTGGCCCAGGCTTCCCACGTTGAAAGTGGGGCGAACAACGACGGACTTTCGAGGAACATCATGATATTTGCCTTTCCTTTCTGATGGCTTCTTTGACATAGCCGAGCAACCAATTTTTACGGTCTTCCGACACTGATGCCGCAGAGGCTAACATGGATTGACCCAGCTGAAATTTATACATGATGATACCCGAGTAGTCAAGTGCAAGATTGAGCAGGTGCGGCGCCAGCTCTTCGCCAAGTGGACTGCCTCGCGCTGCCAGCTGCCGATAGGCCTTCACGAGTGCATTGGCCCCGTGCAAAACCATGTCGTGCCCATCGCGCCGCCGGTAAGACTCGGCCCAGTACCAGGAACCGTCATGCCCATGCGCAAATAGCTCCATCATGCCAGGCCGGGACACTAGGTGCAGAATATCGACCAGGCTGAGCGACATGTCTTGCGGATGGTTGTGGTGGATGACCAGTCGGCCACCTCTGCTTTTAGCCCGTATCAAATGGCGCTTGGGCAGGCCAACCCGGTCTGGCGCCCGATCACTATGACGCACCAGTTCGCTACCGGTTTCGCCGCAGTAGCACAACAGATGTTCAAAGCCCGTGCGCCGTCCCATGGAGCACACATAGCATCGCGCGACCTTGTCCTTGTGGAATTTGACAATAGCGGCCAGCCCACACAAGCGGGACTTCACTTCTGGCTCAGCAATGTTTCGGCTATTGAACACCGGCACACCCGTGGACGTTATCTTGAACGGTCCATTTTAATTGAACAAATCGCCAACCCGGCAGTGACCAAAGGTATCGGAACGCCCTAGATATCGAGCGGATCCACTTCCAGCGACCACTTCACCCGGCTGGTCTTCATCGAGCGCAGCATGTCCATCCACTGCTTCAGGAACGCCTGCAACTGCGGGCGTGATGGCGATTCGATCAGCAACTGTGCGCGGTCGACGTTGTGCACGCGCGTCATGGTCATCGGGATCGGGTCGTTGATGGTGATGTTGGGGTGGGCCAGGCAGTCGCGCGCGATGGTCAAAAATTCCAGCGCCGTGGCCAGTTCGCGCGCCTCCGCACGCAGCAGCGCCTGGAACAGGTATGGCGGCAGCGCCGCCTGTGCGCGTTCTTCCAGCAGCGCGGTGGCGAAGTGGTCGTAGTCGTGGTTGACCACCGCGCCGTACAGCGGATGCTGCGGGTAGCGGGTCTGGATCAGCACTTCGCTCTGGCTGCCGTTTTCGGTGCGGCCGGCGCGGCCGGCCCGTCCCGCTACCTGCATCAGCTGCGCGAACAGGCGCTCGCTGGCGCGGTAGTCCTGCGAGAACAGCGCGGTATCGGGATTGAGGATGCCGACCAGCGTGAGTTTTTTGAAGTCGTGGCCCTTGGCCACCATCTGGGTGCCGATCAGGATATCAACCTCGCCCCGGTGCACGGTGTCGAACGCTTCCTGCGCGCTACCCTTCTTGCGGGTGGAGTCGGCGTCGATGCGCAGCACGCGCGCCTCCGGGAACAACGCCTGCAATCCTTCTTCAACGCGCTGGGTGCCGCGCCCCAGCGGCTGCAGATCGACGTTGCCGCAGGTGGGACAATGGCGCGGGATGCGCAGCTCCAGGCTGCAATGGTGGCAGCGCAGCCGGCGTTCGGGGCGGTGCAGCACCATGAACGACGTGCAGCGCGTGCATTCGCTGATCCAGCCGCACGACTCGCAGCAGATCACCGGTGCGTAGCCGCGGCGGTTGAGGAACAACAGCGACTGTTCGCCGCGCTCCATGCGCAGCTTGAGCGCCGCCACCAATTGCGACGTCAGCCCGTCCTGCGGCTTGTCGCGCTCCATGTCCAGCAGTTTTACCTGCGGCAGCACGGCGTTTTTGACGGCGCGCTCGCGCAGCTCGAGCTTGCGGTAGCGGCCCGACTGCGCGTGGTGCCAGCTTTCCAGCGACGGCGTGGCCGAGCCCAGCACGATCGGAATCTGCAACTGCCACGCGCGCCATACGGCCAGGTCGCGCGCCGAATAGCGCAATCCTTCCTGCTGCTTGTACGACGGGTCGTGCTCCTCGTCGATGACGATCAGTTTTAAGTTCGGCAGCGACGCGAGAATCGCCAGCCGGGTACCGAGCACGATGCGCGCACGGCCCTGGTGTGCAGCCAGCCAGTGCAGCATGCGCTCGCCCTCGGACAGGCTGCTGTGCAGGGTGGCCAGCATCACGCCCGGGAAGCGCGCCCGGATATTGCCTTCCAGCTGGGGCGTGAGGTTGATCTCGGGGACCAGGATCAGGATCTGCGCGTCCAGCTCGCGCGTGAGCACCTGGTCGCACGCCTGCAAATACACTTCGGTCTTGCCGCTGCCGGTTACGCCGTACAGCAGCGTGGGGGTAAAACCGGTGGCGCCGCCGATGGCGTCGGCCGCTTCCTGTTGCTGCGCATTGAGCGGTGGCGGGTTGGCGGGCGTGGCGTCGTGCGGCGCCTCGTTTTTGGCCAGCTTTTTAATGGCCCGGTCGAGCGCCACCGTGGTGCTCACCCGCAGGTTCTTGGGCAGGCCCGGCAGCGCCACCTCGCCCAGCGGGCGCTGGTAGTAGTCGGCCGCAAAGCCGGCCAGCGCCAGCCATTGCGGCGACAACGGCGACAACTGGCTGCGCACGGCCAGCGCATCCTTGAGCTTGGCTTCGGGCACGTCGGTCTGGTCGGCCACTTCCACGATCAGCCCGGTCACTTCGCGCGAGCCGAATTGCACCAGCGCCAACTGTCCCACCTGCGGCCGCGCGTCGGCTTCGCAATGCCAGCGATAGTCAAAAACAGCGTTGAGCGGCGTGTCGAGCGCGATGCGCAAGATGCAGTGCGGAAAGAGAACAGTCATGTGCCAGATTTATGTGGATAACTTTGTGGACAAAGGAATCTTAACCTACAGAAAGTGGTGACATCACCCATGCTAGCGTCGGCAAACAGAGAAATGTCGAAATTAAATTCCTTTAAAATCAAGCACTTGGAAAATACACCATAGAGCGGCTTTTAGACCGGGTATTTATGCGCCGCTGTGCATAAGTAAAGTAATTAGCATGCCAGGCCGACTATAAACAGCCCCGGACAGTGACATTATCCCCAACCACGCGCTAAGTCCCGGTTTACTAAGACCTTTTATTTTTTATCCACAGTTTATGTGGATAACTTTGTGGAGAATGGCAAAATAACGTGCTCCACGATTGTGTGCAACATGGTATTGAAGAGCAACCATGCCTTTCATGACACAAAATTTACCTATAAAAATCAATCACTTGCAAGCGCATGCCCGGGGCGTAAAATGGCAGTGCCTGTTATTTTTGCAGTAGAAAAAATTGTGCATAAGTCGGTTTGCTTGCCCGGGTGCACCAAGCAAAAAGGGCACGTCCCCGGAGGAAACGTGCCCCTTCGCTGGAACTTGCCCTTAACTGGCGCGTTGCGCCCGGCTATAGCTGTGCACCGCTTCCACCATTACCGAGACGCTTTCCGGCGGCGTGAATTGTGAAATGCCGTGGCCCAGGTTGAAGACATGGCCGTTGCCGTCCTGCGGCTTGCCGAAGGCGTCCAGCACCTTGTGCACTTCGGCCACGATCTGTTCCGGGTTGGCGAACAGGATGGCCGGGTCCAGGTTGCCCTGCAACGCCACCTTGTGGCCCACGGCAGCGCGCGCGCGGGTGAGATTGGCGGTCCAGTCCAGGCCTACCGCGTCGGCGCCGGTGTCGGCGATCTGTTCGATCCACTGGCCGCCGCCCTTGGTGAAGACGATGGCCGGAATCTTGACGCCGTCCTTTTCGCGCTTGAGCAAGGACACCACCTGGCGCATGTAGTCGAGCGAGAAGGTCTGATAGGCGCCATCGGCCAGCGCGCCGCCCCACGAGTCGAAGATCATCACGGCCTGGGCGCCTGCGTCGATCTGGGCGTTCAGGTAGGCCGCCACCGCCTGGGCATTGGTGGACAGGATGTGGTGCATCAGGTCCGGGCGGCTGTACAGCATCTTTTTAATGGTGTGGAACTCGCGCGAACCCTGGCCTTCGACCATGTAGCACGCCAGCGTCCACGGGCTGCCCGAGAAACCGATCAGCGGCACCCGGCCATTGAGTTCAGTGCGGATTTGCGTGACAGCCTTGAACACGTAGTCGAGCGAATCGAGTTCCGGCGCGCGCAGCGCCAGCACTTCGGCCTCGGTCTTGAGCGGACGCTCGAACTTCGGGCCCTCGCCTTCCACGAAGTACAGGCCCAGGCCCATGGCGTCGGGCACGGTCAGAATGTCCGAGAACAGGATCGCCGCGTCGAGCGGAAAGCGGGCCAACGGCTGCAACGTCACTTCGGTGGCGTAGTCGGGATTGGTTGCCAGGCCCATGAACGAGCCGGCCTTCTGGCGCGTGGCGCGGTATTCCGGCAGGTAGCGCCCCGCCTGGCGCATCAGCCACACGGGGGTGTGGTCCGTCGGCTGGCGCAGCAGCGCGCGCAGGAAAGTATCATTCTGGAGCGGGGCGAATTGTGGCATCGGTGATCATCAAATGGCGGCGAAAGGATTATTATCGCACTCCGGGTGCGCTTTCGCTGGAAGCTTGCCTCTTTGATCACCCTTTTTTGGAGATGCCATGACCGCCACGCCCACCATCGCCCCCTACGGCACCTGGACCTCGACCATCGACGCCGCGCGCGTGGCGGCCGGCGCCACGCCCATGTCCGGCTTGCAGGTGGGCGGCGCGGACGGCAACGACATCTTCTGGCTGGCCGGCCGCGCGGCCGAAGCGGGCCGCAACGCCCTGCTGCGCCACCACGGCGCCGAAACACAGGAACTGACGCCCGCACCGTTCAACGTGCGCACCCGCGTGCACGAATACGGCGGCGGCGCGTACCTGGTCGATGGCGACACCGTGTATTTCTCGCATTTTGCCGATAACCGCCTGTACCGCTTGGCCATCGACGCAGACCACGCCGCGCCGGTGGCGCTGTCGCAGGGCGGCCAGCACCGCTTTGCCGACTTCGTGCTCGACCGCGCGCATGAGCGCCTGATCGGCGTGCGCGAACTGCACGCCGACGATGGCGACGAGCACGCGCAGCCGGTCAATACCATCAGCGCGGTCGGCTTCGACGGCGTTGAACAAGTGCTGGTTGAAGGCGCCGACTTTTACTCGTCGCCGCGCCTCGCGCCGGACGGCCGCACGCTGGCGTGGCTCAGCTGGGACCACCCGCGCATGCCGTGGCAGGGCACCACCCTGTGGCGCGCCAGCGTGAACGCGGACGGCACGCTGGCGGCGCCGGTGCAGGTGGCGGGCGGCGCCGAGGAGTCGATCTGCCAGCCCGAGTGGTCGCCGGACGGCCTGCTGCACTTCGTCTCGGACCGCAGTGGCTGGTGGAACCTGTACCGCCAGGGCGGCGATCAGACAATCGAGGCGCTGTGCCCGATGGAAGCGGAGTTCGGCGGCCCGCACTGGACCTTCGGTAACAGCATGTACGGCTTCCGCTCGGCTGGCGAAATCATCTGCACCTATATCGACAAGGGCGTGAGCCGCCTGGCGCGCCTGCTGCCCGCCAGCGGCAAGCTGGAACCGCTCTCCAACCCGTACGAGGAAATCCGCGAATTGCGCGTGGCGCCAGGCTATGTCGCCATGCTGGCCGGCAGCCCGACCATTGCGCTGGAACTGGCGCGCATCGATTTTACCGAAGAAGGCGTGGAAATCCTGGCGCAGTCGATCGAGGACCTGCCCGACGAAACCAACCTGTCGGTGCCGCTGAACCTGGAGTTTGCCAGCAACGGCCGCACCGCCTACGCCTTCTTCTACCCTCCGCGCAATGCGCTTGTCACCGCGCCCGACGCCGAAAAACCGCCGGTGATCGTGATCAGCCACGGCGGCCCCACCGGCATGACCGTCAACACGTTAAAACTGGCCACGCAGTTCTGGACCAGCCGCGGCTTCGGCGTACTGGACGTGAACTACGGCGGCAGCACCGGCTTCGGCCGCGCTTACCGCGACCTGCTGCGCGGCCAGTGGGGCATCGTGGACGTGGAAGACTGCGTGGCCGGCGCCCGCGCGCTGGTCGAACGGGGCCTGGCCGATGGCGACCGCCTGATCATCCGCGGCGGCAGCGCCGGCGGCCTGACCACGCTGTGCGCATTGACCTTCCACGACGTGTTCAAGGTCGGCGCCAGTTACTACGGTGTGTCGGACCTGAAAGGGCTGGACCAGGACTCGCACAAGTTCGAATCGCACTACAATGCCTACCTGATCGCGCCGCAGCCGCAGGCCGAGGCGCTGTACCAGGCCAGATCGCCGATCAACCACACCGACCGCCTCAAGCGCCCGATGATTTTCTTCCAGGGCCTGGACGACAAGGTGGTGCCGCCGCAGCAGTCCGAGATGATGGTCGATGCGCTGCGCGCACGCGGCGTGCCGGTGGCGTACGTGCCGCTCGAAGGCGAAGGCCATGGCTTCCGCAGGGGCGAGAACATCGTGCGCACCCTGCAAGCGGAACTGTATTTTTACCAGCGCATGTTCGGCCTGCACGATGCGGCCGCGCCGGCGCCGGTTCACATCGATAACTTGCCCAACTGAGAATGACCGATACCACCTTGCAGCACGAATTCGATGCGCTGGAATTCAATGAAAAAATGATCCTGGCGCTGCTGGCGCTGATCGGCGAGCCGGTGGGACGCACCGCCATCCTCGACCTGCTCAAGCACGCCCGCATCGAAAACGCCGAGGGCAAGCGCTACACCGTGCTCACGCTCGACGACGCCATGCAAAAACTCGACCGCCTGGCCTTCATCAGCGTGGTGGTGGGACGCGGCCACGTGTGCAATCCCAAGCTGCGCTGGCCCGCCATCCGCGCCGCCATTGGCACCCATGCGCTCGACGACCTGTGCGCGGCCTACATGGAACTGGTGCCGCTGCGCCAGACCTGGGGCGGCTACGAGCCGCGCAGCTACCGCGCCGGCATGGCGCTCTTGCGCATGGGCCTGTTGCGCGGCCAGGCGCCGCAGCAACTGGCGCCGATCCTGGCGTTTTGCCAGAACAGCTACGAGGCGGCGCAACTGCATCCGATCGTGGAAATCTTCGGGCGCCCGTTCGAGGCAGGCATGCTGGCGCGCGTGCACCCGCTGATGCAGGACGATATCCTGGCCACCCTGCTGCACAACGCCCAGTACGAACCACACACCGCGCCGGGCATCCGCGAATTTTGCGAACAGCACCTGCAACGCCGGCAGGCGACCAACGACACTGTCGCCCCGGCCTTGCGCATGGCGCTGACCGCCGACGCCATCCTAGGCGGACGTATCGACGACGCCAGGCGTTACCTGGACGGCACGGCCGGCCCCGACAGCCAGTTCCTCGCCAGCACCGTGGTGCTGTTGCAGGGCGCGGGCAGCGCGGCGCTGGCAGGTTTTGAGGTGGCACTGAAGACGTTGCGCCGCGAGACCGGCAAGCGCAAGCAGCTGTTCGACGGCTTCGGCAGCTACCTGTATCTGGCCGCGCTGCTGCGTAGCCCCGACCCCAAGCACCAGAAAAGCGTGCAAGCCTACCTCGAGATCGCGGTACGCATGCCACAAAACCGGGGTAGCGCGATCTTCCAGCAGCTCGACCTGCTGCGCCAGGTCCGCGCCGGCACCATGACCGCCGACGCCATCGGCAACCTGGCATGGGACCCCGACCTGCAAACCCAGTTGTTCCAGTGCCTGCTGTTCTACTGGCTGTCGGTGCCGCACCTGGGCGAGCGCAAGCTGCAGTTGCAGGAACTGTTCGAGCAGTCCGACCGCGCCGGTTTCTACTTCATCGCGGCGCAGGCAGCCACCTTGCTGGGCCACCTGGGCAATGTCGGGATGTCCGAGCGCGGCGCCGCCCTGCGCGCGCGCCTGGCGCTGCCCGACCTGTCCACCTGGTTCGAGCGGCAGGAAGGCTGGCAGCGCCAGCTGACGGCGCTGATCAATCTGCAGCAGCCCGAGGGCGCGGCGGTGACCGGCACGGGCAAGGCGTCGCGCCTGGTGTGGCTGCTCGAGTATCAGCCGCGCTGGGGCGTGACGGAAGTGACACCGGTCGAGCAAAAGCGCGATGCGCGCGGCATCTGGAGCAAGGGCCGCGCGGCCAGCCTGAAACGCCTGCGCTTCGAGACCGAGGCGTTCGACTTCCTCACGCCGCAGGACGTGCGCGCCACCGAATCGATCACGGTCTCGCATCGCGGCTACACGTCGAGCGGCATGGCGTATGAAGTCAACCCGCAGCGCGCGGTTGCCGCCCTGGTCGGCCACCCGCTGCTGTACTGGGCCGATGCGCCCGACATGCGGGTGGAGTTGTTGGCGGGCGAGCCGGAACTGTTGATCCGCAAAAGCGCGGGTAACCTCGAAATCCGCCTGCACCCGCCGATTCCCGACGACAGCGCCACGGTGATCGTCACCAAGGAAACGCCCACGCGCCTGCGCGTGGTGACGATCCAGGACGAGCACCGCCGCATCGGCGCCATCGTCGGCGACGCCCTCAACGTGCCGGCCCACGCCGAAGAACAGGTGCTGCACGCGATCCGGTCGATTTCGTCGCTGGTGACGGTGCAGTCGGACATCGGCGGCGCCGCGCCCGACATGGAGCAGGTGGAGGCCGACATGCGCCTGCACGTGCACCTGCTGCCCTACCAGCATGGCCTCAAGATGCAGATCCTGGTGCGGCCGCTACCCAACGGCGCCTACTACGCACCCGGCGACGGCGCCGACAGCGTGATCGCCGACGCCGGCGGCAAACCGATGCAGGCACGGCGCCAGCTGGTCGAGGAGCGCGACGCCGAACGCGCGCTGATCGCCAAATGCCCGGTGCTCGAATCCGCCGAACAGGAACACGGCGAATGGCTGCTGGGCCAGCCCGCATTGTGCCTGCAACTGCTGACCGAATTGCAGGAGCTGCCGCCCGAGAGCATCGTCATCGCCTGGCCCGAAGGCGAGAAATTCCGCGTCACGGCCAAGGTGGAGACCAAGCAGGTACGCCTGGCCATCAAGAGCAACAAGGACTGGTTTGCCGCCAGCGGCCAGGTGCAGATCGACGAAGACAAGGTGATGGACCTGCGCACCCTGCTCGAACTGGTCCAGAAAAGCAAAAGCCGCTTCGTGGAACTGGGCGAGAACCGCTTCCTGGCGCTGGCCGACGAACTGCACCGGCGCCTGCGCGAAGTCTCGGCCTACGGCGAGCTGACCGAGGACGGCGTGCGCCTGCATCCGCTGGCGTCGTTCGCCCTGGAAGAACTGGCCGACGACGTCGGTGGCGTCAAGGCCGACAAGCTGTGGAAGGAGCACCTGGCGCGCATGGCCGAGCAGACCGCGTTCGAGCCGGTGCTGCCGTCCACCTTGCAGGCCGACCTGCGCGACTACCAGGTCGATGGCTTCAACTGGCTGGCACGCCTTGCGCACTGGGGCGTGGGCGCCTGCCTGGCCGACGACATGGGCCTCGGTAAAACCCTGCAGGCGCTGGCGCTGATCCTCTCGCGCGCACCAAGCGGCCCTACCCTGGTAATCGCCCCGACCTCCGTCTGCCTGAACTGGGTGAGCGAGGCGGCGCGCTTTGCGCCCACCTTGAACGTCAAGATGTTCGGCGCCGGCGACCGTGCCGACACCCTGGCCACCCTGCAGCCGTACGACCTGGTGGTGGCCAGCTACGGCCTGCTGCAACTGGAAGCGGCGCTGTTTGCGGGTGTCAAGTGGCGCACCATCGTGCTCGACGAAGCGCAGGCGATCAAGAACGGCGCCACCAAGCGCTCGCAGGCGGTAATGGCCTTGAATGGCGACTTCCGCATGGCGTGCACCGGCACCCCGCTGGAAAACCATCTGGGCGAGTTGTGGAACCTGTTCCGCTTCATCAATCCGGGCCTCCTGGGCAGCATCGAGCAGTTCAACCTGCGCTTTGCCGCGCCGATCGAAAAGCCGCAGGACCACCGCGCCGAAGTGGGTGCACGCAACCGCCTGCGCCGGCTGATTCAACCGTTCATGCTGCGCCGGACCAAGTCGCAGGTGCTGACCGAACTGCCGCCGCGCACCGAGATCACGCTCGAAGTGGACCTGTCGGCCGAGGAAACCGCGCTGTACGAATCGCTGCGCCGCACGGCGCTGGAAACCCTGGCGGCCGTGGAAGGCCCGGCGGAAAAGAAATCGATCCAGATCCTGGCCGAGATCATGAAGCTGCGCCGCGCCTGCTGCAATCCGAACCTGGTGTCGCCGGAACTGGGCATCGCCAGCAGCAAGCTGGCCGCGTTTGCGCACCTGCTGGCCGGCTTGCTGGAGAACCGCCACAAGGTGCTGGTGTTCAGTCAGTTCGTCGATCACCTGGCGCTGATCCGCGCCCACCTGGACGCCAACGATATCGGCTACCAGTACCTCGACGGTTCGACGCCGATGAACGAGCGCAAGAAGCGGGTCGATGCATTCCAGGCTGGCATCGGCGACGTTTTCCTGATCAGCCTGAAGGCGGGCGGCGTGGGCATCAACCTCACCGCTGCCGACTACGTGATCCACATGGACCCGTGGTGGAATCCGGCGGTGGAAGACCAGGCCTCGGACCGCGCCCACCGCATGGGCCAGCTGCGGCCGGTGACCATTTATCGCCTGGTGGCGCGCCATACGATCGAGGAAGGCATCGTCGATCTGCACCAGCACAAGCGCGACCTGGCCGACAGCCTGCTCGAAGGCAGCGATGTCTCGGGCCGCATGTCGGCGGGCGAGATGTTGAACATGTTGCAAGAGGGGCTCAAGTATTAGCTTGTAACAGGGTCGCGCAAGCGGGCCGATTAATGATAATCTCCCACGCTTCGACTCGGCTCGCAGACGGGCCTTGTCATCTTTACACAAGGCTGCATAGACGATGATCAAGACAAAACTCGCGCTGGCGATGGTAATGGCGGCCCTCGCCTTTGCCCCGGCCAGCGCCGCGACCCAGAAAAAGTCCGCGAAGACTACCAATAGCAGTAAAAACGCCAAGAAGAGCACCGCCAAGAACACCAAGAAAAGCACGGCCAAGACCGTCGCCAAGGCCGCGCCCGCAGCGGTGCTGGCCGAGCGCTGGCAGGACCGCCAGTTCGATGCGCTGAGCAACCAGTTCCTCAACGCCCAGTGGCGCATCGATTCGGAAAGCGCGATCTACGCCGGCAAGTACGACACTGCTGCCACCCTGTTCGTGCCCGACCAGGCCGGTATTGCCAGCGAACTGGCGTTCATCGACGAATGGCTCGAGCGCTTCGGCAAGGTCAACGCCAAGCAACTGGCCGCCAAGCAGCGCACCGACCTGCAACTGCTGCAAAACAAGCTCGAAGGCGACCGCTGGCGCCTGACCACGCTGCGCGAATACGAGTGGAATCCCGCCAGCTACAACGTGGCCGGTCCGCTGGACCTGATCCTCAATACCGAGTACGCGGCCCAGCCGCAGCGCCTGCGCACCCTGCTCAAGCGCATTACCAGCATCCCGGCCTACTACGACGCCGCGCGCGCCAACATCGTCAACCCCACGCGCGAGCACACGCTGCTGGCGATCAAGCAGGCGCCCGGCGTGCAGGCCGTGCTGGTGGAAGTCAACAAGGTGGCGCAAGCGTCGATCCTGAACGCGGCCGAGAAGCAGCAGTTCACCTTGCGCGTCGATGCCGCGCTGGCTGCCGTGAACAACTACGTTACTTACCTGACCGAGCGCGAAAAGCTGATGGCCACCGAAGGCCGTCGCAGCTTCCGCATCGGCAAGGAACTATACGAGAAAAAATTCGCCTACGATATCCAGTCGGGCAGCACCGCCGAGCAGACCTATCAAAAAGCGCTGGCCGCCCGCGAAGAATTGCTGGCCAATATGGAGCGCGTGTCCGACGAGATGTGGGACAAGTACCTGCCCGGCGTGGCGAAACCGGCCGACCGCTATGCCAAGATCGGCATGATGATCGACAAGCTGTCCGAACGCCATGTCGCGCGCGAGAATTTCGTCACCGAAATCCGCCGCCAGATTCCCGAATTACAGGCCTGGGTGATCAAGCACGACCTGCTCACGCTCGACCCGAACAAGCAACTGGAAGTGCGCGCCACCCCTGCCTACCAGGCCGGCGTGGCAGGCGCCAGCATTGACGCGCCGGGCCCGTACCGCCCGCAGGACCGCACCTACTACAACGTCACCCCGCTCGATGGCGCCACGCCCGAGGCGGCCGAGAGCAGCCTGCGCGAGTACAACCACTGGATCCTGCAAATCCTCAACATCCACGAAGCCATTCCCGGCCACTACGCCCAGCTGGTGTACGCCAACAAGTCGCCGTCGATCGTCAAGTCGATCTTCGGCAACGGCGCCATGGTCGAAGGCTGGGCCGTGTACGGCGAGCGCATGATGCTCGAATCGGGCTATGGCGACAACGCGCCGGAAATGTGGCTGATGTATTCGAAGTGGAACCTGCGCAGCGTGACCAACACCATCCTCGACTACAGCGTGCACGTGCTGGGCATGACCGAAGAGCAGGCCATCGATTTACTGACGCGCCAGGCCTTCCAGACCCGCACCGAGGCCACCGAGAAGTGGCACCGGGTGCAGGTATCGTCAGTGCAGCTGACCAGCTATTTCAGCGGCTACAGCGAGATCATGGCGCTGCGCGAAGAACGCAAGCAGGCGCTGGGCAGCAACTTCAATCTGAAACAGTTCCACGAACAGTTCCTCAGCTACGGCAGTGCGCCGGTGCGGGTGATCCGGGAATTGATGATCAATAAGTAAGTGTGGGCGAACAATAGATTTTGACAAAACCAATAAAGTTTGACACAAGGCGACCTCGACCCCGGAGAAATTCGCGGAGCGCACCTGTTGAACAAAAAGAAGATGCCGGCCACGCCACCAATGCTGAACGCTGTCGTGCGCCTGATCGCGCAGCTTGGCGGCTTCCGCGGCCGCAAGGGTGACGGCAAACCCGGCGCCAAGACGATCTGGCGCGGACTCGATCAAGTATTCGTCGCCGAGGAGACATTGTGCGCGTTACGCGACGGACTCAGCTGACTTATGTTAAAGGGGCTGGGCTATACGAGAGTAGCCAGCGTATGGAATTTGTGCTGAAAGCTGCTTCCCGTTTCAACGAGTTACTGAGCGGCGAGGAAAGAACTTATATCGAAGCGTCGCTCAACGCGATTGCCGATACCGGTGATCCGACATGAGAGCCGCGTACTGTTTTTCGCTGGCCTTTTTATCAGTGTTCCTTCGATATGGTTTTACCTTGGGCTAAGGCGGTTCGCTAACCGCTCGTCTGTTGTTGAATGTCGAACACTCTATGTAAGGAAATGGTGCAGCTGCTCTCAAAAAATTACGGCCAAGACAGTAAAATGCAAAAAATTAATGACGTTACAATCTGCGCATTTCCCGGATGAAAGTACCTGTATAGTTGGGCAATCCAAATTTAACTGTCAGGAATGCTGATGTGGGCCGACGTCGATACCAAGCTGGATTTTCTGAACTATTCGGAGGTCGCTGAAATTGTTGCAGAGGTTGTAAGAGACCCAAGAATGCGTCCGGTGACTGTTGGTGTATTTGGAACATGGGGTACAGGAAAATCGACCCTTCTCAATTTGGTTGAGAGCCGCTTGTCTAACGTAGCGGACTCGGAGTCGGACTATATAGTTGTTCGCTTCGACGCGTGGCTTTACCAAGGCTTTGATGACTCCCGTGCCGCTCTCATGGAAGTAATCGCGACGACGCTGTTGGAAAAAGCTGGAAATAATGTCAGCCTCATCGCTAAAGGGAAGAGTCTGCTGCGAAGAGTAAATGCGATCCGCGCCTTAGGACTCCTCGTTGAAGGGGGAGCACTGGCGATGGGGGTTCCAACGTTTGGATTCGCAACTAAAGCTGTAAGCGCCCTTGGTGACGTGATGAGCGGGAGTGCAGATGAGGAAGATATTTCTGCAATCAAGGAAGCAGGTGAAGAGACTAAAAAACGTGGGACCAGGCTACTAGCTCCTGAAGAAAAGCGTACGCCGCCCAAAGAAATTGCTGCCTTCCGAGAAGAATTTGCTCAAATTTTAACGGACTTGGGCAAGACACTGGTTGTCTTCGTCGATAATTTAGATCGCTGCCTTCCCACACAGACGATTCAAACACTTGAAGCCCTTAGGCTATTCTTGTTCATGGAACAAACGGCGTTCGTCGTCGCAGCCGACGAAGATATGGTTCGCCATTCCGTAAGTAAGCATTTTCGCGACCCCGGCGACCGCCATGTTACTGATTATCTCGACAAGCTGATCCAGGTACCGGTGAGAGTTCCTCGGCTCGGTACTCAAGAAGTGCGGGCCTACCTATTTCTTCTATTCGCGTCGGCTGCCACGATGCCTGAAGCCCGAGTTGAATTTCTGCGTTCAGGCCTAGAAACTAACCTCCGTCGGGCATGGAAGGAAGAGCCAATCAGTACGGAGGATGCCTTGGATCTGCTAGGTAACGACGTACCCGAAGATGTCAAATTATCGTTCGGCATTGCGGATCGCATGGCGCATATGCTGGCAAACTCAGTCGTTATACAGGGAAATCCAAGAATTGTTAAACGAATGCTCAACGTAGTCCGTATGCGCAGCCGCGTGGCCAAGCTTCGTGAGATGCAGATTGACGAAGCTTTAATTGCCAAGCTCGTCCTATTTGAGCGCTGCACGGATGACAAGGCAATTTCACACTTGTATAACGAAATTAACGCTGCGAGCGATGGCGTACCGAAAATTTTAACGACCCTTGAAAATTGTCGTGACGACCCCGAAAAATTTAAGAGCGAATGTCCAGAAGCGTGGGCGGGACGTCTAGAATTTCTCCGGGAGTGGTTGATGTTGACACCTCCACTTGCGCAAATGGACCTGCGTCCGCTGGTCTACCTCAGCCGGGAAACAACGACCTTGCGAGCGCAGCGAGGCGGTATGTCAACGGTTGCGCTTGAGGCACTTGAAATATTGGGACGGACAACGAACACGTCTTCCCCCTCAGCGACAGCTGCCCTCAGCTCCATACCACCAGGAGAAGAGCGCGCCGTAATGGCAGCCTTAATTCAAAGCTTTCGCAATATCGCTGACTGGGCGTCAAAGCCTGTCGGCTTTGATGGAGCGCTACTTCTCGCAGAGCGGTCGTCTGAGGCCGGGAAACTTTTGTATGGATTTATCTCGACGAAAATGCCTGGTACGCTAAAACCTTGGCTGAAGGTACTAGTTCGGAACAAGCCTTGGTTTACCAGTGAAGGGGCTCAATAATGGGCACTTCAACCTCAAGCAAAGGACCTGGCGCAGGGTCCCCACTCGTTCCTCCTTGGGCAGATACGGACAATTCAGGAGGAGGACCTCCGCCGGAGCCCCACAGATTCAGGGAATTCCGCCGCAGCCTTGGCAAGTTTGTTTCAGGGGGAGCACTTTCTGATTTGCAAACTTCACTGGGGAGTTACGCAAAAACCGCGACCGGCGGCAGTGCGGTTGGGCCCAGGCGATTCGGTTCAATGGCGCGTGCAGGTGGGGGCCTTTTCGACGCAATCAGTAATGGCAAACGGGTAGATGCCGCTCTTAATCTAAAGCTAGCTGAGCTAAATGGACTGCCTACCGATGTGGCAATCGACAAAATTGTTCAGATGTTGGTTCCAGATGATGGGGACGCTGATCGCATTCGAGTCGCACTAAATGAAGCATTAGCGGACTGCCTCGACGGATACGAAGATTTTGATTTCAATAATTTCAGTGACGAGATGGTTGTACAAGTCATGCTTGCCTATGTGACACAGTGTGTTTTCGGCCAGATTGTGCTGGATTCAAGGGATGCTTTCGCCAAAGCTTCAAGCGCGGCCCGATCTGAGCAAGCCGAGCGAGAGCTGCATGCGCTTGTCGCTGCGTGCGTAGACGTGCACATGCGGCGACTCTTAGCGGGTAGCTTAGGCACGTTAGATCAGCGACAGATTGAAGAGGCACAGCTTCACGCAATCCGTGATGTTTGGATCGAATGGGAAGGTTATATATCATGAATCACATCATTTGCCATCACGAGGCAGCGCAACTCCCTTTAGGTCGAGACAACAAAATTCCAGTTTTGATGTATGGAAGAAGTCCGCCAGGTCACGGAAGTGGATCGATTGGTGGACCTGTCCTCTCCGCAGTACGCCGGATGGGATTGACCGTGCACGCTCAAGCATTCGATTTGCTCACGATTGCTATGGCTGTAACGGCAGCAGACACATTTGTTAACCGCGCGGAATCGGCCGACGGCTGGGCTCGCGAGCTTCACTTGACTGTGCCGATTTCCGATCCCGCTGCTTGGGACACTGCGACTCCGCTTCTGGAAGACGCGCTCAATTTTTTGAGTGGCGATGTTTGGACGATCTCTCTACAAGATGGTGGTCTGGTCCCTCCAATACCTCAGGCGCGCGGCAACCTGACGGATATATCGAAAAGTGACTGCGCCAGTCTATTTTCCGGCGGCTTGGACAGCGCAATTGGCGCTTTGGATTTGGTTGCTCAGGGACGGACACCCGTGTTGATCAGTCACGCATATCGTGGAGATGCCGACCGACAACGAGTAATTCGCTCAGCGCTACCGAAGCAGCTTGCACAGTTTTCTGCAATAGCGAACCCACGTTCAAACACTGATGGTGCGAACGATGTGCAAATGCGGACGCGGAGCTTCAACTTCCTGGCGTATGGCGCACTTGTTGCGGCCACCATGGCAGACAAAACAAAAAAACACACCGTTCCACTATTTGTGCCGGAGAACGGCCTTATCGCTCTAAATCCACCGTTAACCTTCCGGCGGATCGGCTCGCTGAGCACCCGGACTACCCATCCATTCTTCTTGAACCTAATGCAGCGTGTATTTGACGAAGTCGCTATACCAGTGCAGATATTGAATCCTTACGCGCTCGCTACCAAAGGTGAAATGATCCGCAACTGTCAAAATCAGGCAACGCTCAGACAGATCGCTCATCAAACCGTCTCATGCGGCAAATGGAAACGAACGAATAAACAATGCGGTAAATGTGTTCCGTGTCTCATCCGTCGCGCGTCGTTTTACGCGGCGCAACTTCCCGATAGAACATCCTACGCTGCGGGAGGCATAGACTTGACAGCGCTACTTGTAGGAGATCTACCAAAGGACGACTTAATGGCGATGATCCTGGCATCAAAGCGGCTGGACGGCGCTAAGATGCGTCGTTGGGTACCGCTTGCTGGACCACTACCCCATACCCGAGCTGAACGCGACTCGTTACTTAATGTAGCGGAACGAGGAATCACCGAGGTAAAACATTTTTTGACGCACGAGAAATTACTTTAATGGGCATCCCAGCAGTTGACTTTCATTGTCACTTAGATCTTTATCCCGAGCCTCTAATCACAGCTGCTAGATGCGCTAAGGAGGACACTTTCGTACTTTCTGTAACTACCACACCGAAAGCATGGCAAGGAACGGCTGCATTAGCGCATTCATCCACACGGATTAAAACCGCGCTAGGCCTGCATCCACAATTGGCGCACCAGCGCAGCAGTGAACTTGCTATGTTTGACGCCTTACTTCCAAAAACACGGTACGTGGGCGAAGTCGGCCTGGACGCCAGCGCCCCATTTAAACCTTATTTGAATGAGCAGAAGCGTGTTTTCGAACACGTGCTCAGCTCATCCTCAAAGGCTGGAGGTCGAATCCTGTCGATCCACAGTCTACGATCCTGCACAGCTGTACTTGATGTGTTAAGCCGGCACCCATGTGCAGGCGTCCCCGTCTTTCATTGGTTTACGGGGTCAGTTTCTGAACTAGACCGGGCAATTGCAATGGGCTGCTGGTTCTCGGTCGGACCAACGATGCTAACGTCACGTCGTGGAGCTGAGGCGGCCTGCAGAATGCCGCGTAACCGTGTTATCACCGAGACAGATGGGCCATTTGGCCAGCTACACCGCCGCTCTCTACAGCCAGGCGAAGTACAAGGGGCTATAGGGGTGCTCGCCCAGAGTTGGAAGATGAGTGAGCAAGAGGCATCATCGACCGTATTAGAATCTTTCCGGACTCTGGTGAGCAGCGATGTCGGCGGTCAACGTTAAGTGTATAACGTTACACACATTTCCGTGACCACCTGACCAGTCCCCAAAAATTTTTTACATTCAATGAGTTCCGCAGCTTAGGGGCGAAAACAGCCATTTGAATAATCCGAAATCTTGCCGTTACATTATTCAAAACAGACTCATAACCAAGACATCAAGAATGCTTTTATGCATCCAGAGTGAGAGAGTAAGCTGACTCAAATGCGATTGAGCCAGCAATGATTGATTTCTTTATTATTGGTTTCTACGCAGCATGCAAAGGCCCCGCAGTGTCACCACTGCGGGGCCTTTTTTTACGTCGGTAAGATCAGGACTGCTTTTCTTCTGGTGCGGTCGACATTTTGACAAACATCGGAGCGACCAGCAAACCCAGTTCGAACAGCAGGCACATTGGAATCGCCAGCGAGAACATCGACATCGCGTCCGGCGGCGTGACCAGGCCGGCAATCGCGAACGCGCCGACGATGGCGTACGGGCGGATCTCCTTGAGCTTGGCCACCGACACCAGCCCGGTGCGCACCAGGATCACCACCACCACCGGCACCTCGAAGGTGGCGCCGAAGGCCAGGCACATCGACATCACGAAGTCGAGGTAGTTCTCGATATCGGGCGTGACCGCGATCGACGTGGGCGAGAACTGGGCAATGAAATGGAACACGCGGCCGAACACGAAGAAATAACAGAACGCCACGCCCGCCATGAACAGCAGCGACGACGAGATGACCAGCGGTGCGACCAGGCGCTTTTCATGCGTGTACAGGCCGGGGGCAACAAACGCCCACATCTGGTATAACACCCACGGCAAGGCCATGATCAGCCCCAGCACGAAAGTGACCTTCATGGGCACCAGGAACGGCGATGTCACGCCGGTAGCGATCATCTTGGAGCCGACCGGCAGCGAGTTGATCATCGGTTGGGCGATAAAGTCGTAGATTTGCGCCGGGCCGGGCCAGAACATCAGTACGGCAACCACCAGCACGACCCCGATGGTCGCCTTGACCAGCCGGTTGCGCAGTTCGACCAGATGGGAGATGAAGGTCTCTTCGCCTGTGTTTGGGGTAGTCATCAGTAAAACGAGTTCTGGATGTTGCCGCGTGGGCGGAACCGGGCAACGCGCGCGGCGCCGGACGTGACATGCAGCTTGCCGCCGTGGCGTTGCTTGTACCAGCCGGGTACTGCCGAGTTACGCACCAGCTTTTTGCGGCGGAACTCGCGCGCCTTGCGCGCCAGGTCGTCGCTGCTTACCGTGCTAAACGAAGTCGAGGCCGACGAGATATCTTCCATGGCCGGCGTATCGTGCCAGGCATTCTGTACCTCGCCGAGGTTTTCCGCGATGGAGTTTTCGACGTCGCTCTTGATGTTGTGCGCCGCTTCCTGCACTTCCTTTTGCAGGTTGCGCAGTTCTTCGAGCTCGATTTCGCGCGTGACTTCGGACTTGACGTTGTTGAGGTAACGCTGGGCGCGGCCGTACAGGTTCCCGGCCATGCGCGCCACCTTGGGCAGCTTTTCGGGACCGATGACGACCAGCGCAACCACGCCGATCACCAACATTTTAGTAATACCGAGATCGATCATAGGACAGAAGCGTCAGCTCGCGCGGCCCCGCTGGGGGCCGCTGCGGCTTACAGCTTGTTTTTCTCTTTGACGTCGACGTCGATGGTGCTCGGGGTGGCCGGAGGCGCAGGCGGAGCGACCGGCTTGTCCTCGTCGCTGCCCTTGACGCCATCCTTGAAGCCTTTGACGGCCTTACCGATGTCACCACCCATATTGCCCAGCTTTTTGGTGCCGAAGATCAAAATCACCACCACCAGCAAAATAACCCAATGTACCCAGCTCGTCGAACCCATCTCATTCCCCTTGGCGGCGCAGCGCGCCGGTTAACCTGTTGATCCAAAATGCAGCGACAGTATACGCCAAGCGTCGCCCGTCATGTGTATGTCATGCAGCAAGCCTTGTGACCAGTTGTCAGGCTGGCAGTACCTGTTATCGTTCGCCGCGCCACGGGTGGGCGCCGCCGATCACGTGCATGTGCAGATGGTACACCTCTTGCCCGCCATCCGGTCCACTGTTGATGACGGTCTTGAAGCCGGCCACCGGCTGACCCTGGTCATCATAGCTGACCGCGCAACCGAATTCCCCTGCAAGACGGGGGGCCAGCGCCAGCATTTTGCCCAGCAGCGGGGCGTCGTCCAGCGTACAGTCGGACAGCGTGGAAAAATGCTTTTTTGGAATCACCAGCAGGTGCACGGGCGCATGCGGGTGGATGTCCTTGAACGCGTACAGCTCGTCGTCTTCGTAGACGGCGGTGGACGGGATGGTCTTTTCAGCGATCTTGCAGAACAGGCAGTTTTCCACGGGGGCTCCCAAGTGATAGTTCAGCGCCGCGCGCGGCGAGGCGTTTCAAAATGAGCAGGGCGAGGCGCAGCGCCGCAGACAGTGCGTTAGCACGGCAAGGCGCTGCAACGACGCCATGGTCATTTTTAAACGCTCTCGCCACGTGCGGCTTTTTCTTCGATACCGGATACCCCTTCGCGGCGCGCCAGTTCGTCCAGGACTTGCTGGGGCTTCAGGTCGAACTGCGCCAGCAACACCAGCGTATGGAACCACAGGTCGGCCACTTCGTACAACACCTTGTCAGGCTCGCCAGAAACGCGTGCGTCCTTGGCGGCCATCACGGTCTCGGTGGCTTCTTCGCCGATTTTTTTCAGGATGGCGTCGTCGCCCTTGGCAAACAGCTTGGAGACGTACGAGGTGGCGGGGTCGCCGCCGTTGGCCAGCTTGCGCGATTCCATCAGCTCGGCCAGGCGGTCCAGGATAGTGCTCATAAACTCAGCTCGATTTCGGTTTGGTGTAAATGTCGCCCGGGTCCTTCAGGACCGGCTCGGCGTTGTGCCAGTCGCCGCCCTCGGCGTCGCCCTCGAATTTTTGATAGAAGCACGAATGGCGGCCGGTATGGCAGGCGATGCCGCCGGCTTGCTCGATCTTGAGCAGCACCACGTCTTCATCGCAGTCGAGGCGGATTTCCAGCACTTTTTGCGTGTGGCCCGACTCTTCGCCCTTGTGCCACAGCTTTTTGCGCGAACGGCTCCAGTACACGGCTTCGCCGAGCTCGACCGTTTTGGCCAGCGCGTCGCGGTTCATCCAGGCGAACATCAACACGTCGTTGCTGCCGGCCTCCTGGGCGATCACCGGCACCAGGCCGTTTTCGTCCCAGTGGATTTTTTTCAGCCATTTGGCCTTGGCCACGTTGTTGGTTGGGGTAGACATGAGTTTTTCCGCTATCTGCTTAATCGAGGCGCATCGGAATGCCCTGCTGTGCCATGAAGCGCTTGGCTTCCTGCACCGTGTGCTGGCCGTAGTGGAAGATGCTCGCTGCCAGCACCGCGTCTGCCTTGCCCAGCTTGACGCCGTCGGCCAGGTCTTGCAGGCCGCCCACGCCGCCCGAGGCGATCACGGGGATGCCGATGGCATTCGAGACACTGCTGGTCAGGCCCAGGTCGAAGCCAGACTTGGTGCCGTCGCGGTCCATGCTGGTGAGCAGGATTTCGCCGGCGCCCAGCTGTTCCATCTTGACGGCCCATTCGATGGCGTCGATGCCGGTGGCCTTGCGCCCGCCATGGGTAAACACTTCCCACTTGCCGGGAGACACCTGCTTGGCGTCGATCGCCACCACGATGCACTGCGAGCCGTGCTTTTGCGAGGCATCGAACACCAGCTGCGGGTTCGATACGGCCGACGAGTTCATGCTGACCTTGTCCGCGCCGGCATTGAGCAGGCGGCGCACATCGGCCACTTCGCGCACGCCGCCACCGACGGTGAGCGGAATGAACACCTGCGAAGCCACGGCCTCGATGATGTGCAGGATCAGGCCACGGTTATCGCTGGTGGCGGTAATGTCGAGGAAGGTCAGTTCGTCGGCGCCCTGCTCGTCGTAGCGGCGGGCGATTTCCACCGGGTCGCCGGCGTCGCGCAGCTCGGTGAAGTTGACGCCCTTGACCACGCGGCCATCGGTCACGTCCAGGCAGGGAATGATGCGTTTGGCAAGCATTGATTAATCTTCCGGGTAGTCGGGCAGGTCGCCGCTCAGTTCGTCGGCACGCAGTTGCGCCGAGGCCAGGTCGATCGTGCCTTCGTAAATCGATCGGCCGCAGATCACGCCCTCGATGCCTTCGTCCTGCACCGCGCACAAGGCTTCAACGTCGCCGATATTGTGCAGGCCGCCCGAAGCGATCACGGGAATTTTCACCGCTTGCGCCAGCTTGACGGTGGCTTCGATATTGACGCCGCCCATCATGCCGTCGCGGCCGATGTCGGTGTAGATGATCGATTCCACGCCGTAGGCCTCGAATTTCTTGGCCAGGTCGATCACTTCGTGGCCGGACATCTTGCTCCAGCCGTCAGTCGCTACCTTGCCGTCCTTGGCGTCCAGGCCCACGATGATGTGGCCGGGGAAGGCGCCGCACGCGTCGTGCAGGAAGCCCGGTTCCTTGACGGCGGCCGTGCCGATGATGACGTAGCTGATGCCGGCGTCGAGGTAGCGCTCGATGGTGTCGAGGTCGCGGATGCCGCCGCCCAGTTGCACCGGGATTTCGTCAAGGTCGTTTTCTTCGGCGAATTCCTGCACCACTTTCAGGATGGCCTTGACCGCGCCTTCATTCTTCGGCTTGCCGGCAAAGGCGCCGTTCAGGTCCACCAGGTGCAGGCGGCGCGCGCCTTGCTTGAGCCAGTGCAGGGCCATATCGGCCGGGTTTTCCGAGAAAACGGTGGCAAGTTCCATATCGCCTTGTTTGAGGCGAACGCAGTGACCGTCTTTGAGGTCGATGGCAGGAATGAGCAGCATGATAGGTCTGGGGTCTAGGGAAGTTAAGGTTAAGGGTTCCAGCGGACGAAATTACGGTACAGCTGCAGGCCCGCCGCGGCGCTCTTCTCCGGGTGGAACTGCGTGGCGAAAATATTATCACGGGCGACCGCGCAGCTGAACGGCGCGCCATACGTGGTCAGCCCGACGGTATGCGCGCTCTGCTCCGGCTGGGCGTAGTAGCTGTGGACAAAGTAGAAGTAGCTATTGTCCGCAATGCCATCCCACATGGCGTGAGACGCGTTTTGCTGCACTTGGTTCCAGCCCATTTGCGGCACCTTGAAGCGCGAGCCGTCTTGCTGCAGCTGGCCGTCGAGCTGGAAGCGCACGACCTTGCCAGGCAACAGGCCGAGGCCGGCGGCATCGCCCTCCTCGCTGCCGTCGAACAGCATCTGCTCGCCGATGCACACGCCCATCAGCGGCTTGTTGCGCGCTGCTTCCATCAGCGCTTCCTGCACGCCCGATTCGCGCAGGCTGCGCATGCAGTCGGGCATCGCGCCCTGGCCTGGCAGCACGATGCGGTCGGCGGTTTCGATGTCGGCCACGTCGCCGGAGATGAGCACGTTGGCGTCAAGGGCGACGGCGCGCAGCGCCTGCGCGACCGAACGCAGATTACCCATGCCGTAATCAACTACTACGATTTTTTTCATGATAGTGAAGTCTTACAGAGTGCCCTTGGTCGAGGGGATGGTGCCGGCGGCGCGCGGATCGAGCTCGGACGCCATGCGCAGCGCACGGCCGAAGGCCTTGAACACGGTCTCGCACTGGTGGTGCGCATTGGTGCCGCGCAGGTTGTCGATGTGCAGGGTCACCAGCGCGTGGTTGACGAAGCCGCGGAAAAATTCCAGGGTCAGGTCGACGTCGAAGGTGCCGATCATGGCGCGCGTAAACGGGATGTGGTACTCGATGCCTGGCCGGCCCGAGAAGTCCAGCACCACGCGCGACAGCGCTTCGTCGAGCGGCACATACGAGTGGCCGTAACGGACGATGCCCTTGCGGTCGCCGATGGCCTTGGCCACGGCCATGCCCAGCGTGATGCCCACGTCTTCCACCGTGTGGTGGTTGTCGATATGGATGTCGCCGGTGGCTTCCACTTCCAGATCGAACAGGCCATGACGGGCGATCTGGTCGAGCATGTGGTCGAGGAAGGGCACGCCGGTATTGAGCTTTTGCTGGCCGGTGCCATCGAGGTTGATGGAGACGCGGACTTGCGTCTCGTTGGTATTGCGGGTGATTTCTGCGGTGCGGTTCATGAGGGGGCTCGCGAGGTTACTCAGGCTGCCAGCGACGCGGCGAAGGCATCGAGGAAGGTGGCGTTTTCTGCCGGGGTACTGACCGTAATGCGTAAACAATTGGCCAGCACAGGATGCATTTTACTCACATTTTTAATTAATACCTTGTGAGATAGTAGTTTGACGTTGGCATCGTCGGCATTGGGCACCCGAATCAAGATAAAATTTGCCGCCGACGGAAAAACCTCCACGCCGGGAAATTCTGCCAATGCAGCCATCAGATCGGCGCGTGCGGCGCGCAACGCGTGCGCTTGCTGGTTCAGCACCTCCACGTGGTCGAGCGCGAATTCGGCCGCCGTCTGCGTCAATACGTTGATGTTGTAAGGAGGCCGCACTTTATCGAACTGCTCGAGCAGTTTGGGCGCCGCCGACATGTAGCCGAGGCGAATCCCGGCCAGTCCCAGCTTCGATACCGTGCGCATCACCACCAGGTTGTCGAACTGCGGCAGGCGGTCCATGAAGGTCTGCTGGGCGAACGGCTCGTACGCTTCATCCACCACGGCCAGGCCGAAACCATCCAAAGCCTTGATAATGGCGACGATATCGCTTTCTGCGAACAGGTTGCCGGTCGGGTTGTTCGGGTACGACAGGAACACCAGCGCCGGCTTGTGTTCGGCAATCGCCGCCAGCATGGCCGGCAGGTCGAGCGTGAGGTCCGCTTTCACCGGTACGCCCACGTAGTCCATGCCCGCGTACTGCGCCGAGCGCGCGTACATCACGAACGACGGCGTGGGCGACAGCACCACCGCGCGGCGTTCCTGCCGGGCGCAGGCCATGCACAGGATCGAGATCAGCTCGTCGGAGCCGTTGCCAAGCATGACGTCGTACCCTGCCGGCACGCCCAGCGTGGCCCGCACCTTCTGCCTGGTGGTTGCGTACGACGCCACCGGGTAGCGGTTCAGGGTAGCGGCAGCCAGGCGCGTGCCCAGCTCCTGCAGCAAATGCTCGGGCAGCTGGTACGGGTTTTCCATCGCATCGAGCTTCACGAAGCCACTGGCGTCAGCCACGTGGTAGCCATGCATGGCTGCCACGTCCGGGCGTATGGTGTTGGCGATGAGGGTGTCGATGGCGGACATCTGCTTGGGGCTCCTGGTCAGGCTACGGTTGAAAGTCGCTTGGTGGCGGCCTTGGGTTTGGCGGCGACGATTTTTTTGGGGGCAGCCTTGGGGGCGGCTTTTTCTGGTGCGGCTTTTTCTGGTGCGGTTTTTTTAGGCGCCGGCTTTTTCTTCACCACGGGCGGCAAGTCCAGCGCCGCCAGCCGTTCGTCGATGATCGCGCAATAGTCGGGATTGAGTTCGAAGCCGACGAAGCTGCGTCCGCAACGCTTGGCGGCAATCGCCGTGGTGCCGCTGCCCATGAACAGGTCAAGCACCACGCCGTCGGGCGGGCACGAGGCCTTGACCATGCGCTCGATAATTTCCAGCGGCTTTTGCGTCGGATGGTCGGCGCGCTCGGGATGCTCCTTGTGCAGGCGCGACACGCTCCACAGGTCCTTGGGGTTGTAACCCACTTCGAGCCACTTGGCGCCAATGAAGATCGAGCGCGAACGGGCCTTCTTGGTTTCGGCGTCGTAGGCGATGCGCACGGCGTCGAGGTCGAAATAATAATCCTTGCGGCGGACAAAAAAGCCGATGGTGTCGTGCACCGACGAGTAGCTGCGCACGCTGCCGCCCATCGACGGTACGCGCCGGTCCCAGATAATCTCGTTCATCATCGTCATGCGCTTTTTCAGCAGCACGAAGATTTCGGGCGAAAAGCGCCACGTCAAAAAGATGTACAGGCTGCCGTTGGGTTTGAGCTTGGGCAGCGCAGCGTCGATCCACTGCTCGGTCCAGCGCAGGTAATCATCTACCGTCTGCTGGTCGGACGCATTGCCGTAGTCCTTGCCCAGGTTGTACGGCGGGTCGGTCAAGATCAGGTCGATGGAACCGTCGGGGATGCGCGCCAGTCCGGACAGCGCATCCTCGCAGAAAACCTGGTTGAGCCACTTTTCGGTCATTGGTTTTTTAACCTGAGTTCGGCGCTGCGCGCGTGCGCCTGCAAGCCTTCGCCATATGCCAGTTCGGCCGCGATCTTGCCGAGGGTTTGCGCGCCGGCTTCGCTGACGTGGATGATCGACGAGCGTTTCTGGAAATCGTACACGCCCAGCGGCGACGAGAAGCGCGCGGTGCGCGACGTCGGCAGCACGTGGTTCGGGCCACAGCAGTAGTCGCCCAGCGACTCGGACGAGAAGCGTCCGAGGAACATGGCGCCCGCGTGGCGGATTTTATCGGCCCATTGTTGCGGGTCTTCGGCCGAGATTTCCAGGTGCTCGGCAGCGATGCTGTTGGCGATCGCGCACGCTTCGTCCATGTCGCGCACTTTCACCAGCGCGCCACGGTCGGTGAGCGACGTGCGGATGGTGTCCTGGCGCGGCATGGTCGGCAGCAGTTTTTCAATGCTCGCTTCCACCTTGGCGATGTAGTCGGCGTCCGGGCACAGCATGATGGCCTGCGCCAGTTCGTCGTGCTCGGCCTGCGAGAACAGGTCCATCGCCACCCAGTCCGGATCGGTGGTGCCGTCGCAGATGACCAGGATCTCCGATGGACCGGCGATCATGTCGATGCCGACGATGCCGAACACGCGGCGCTTGGCGGCAGCGACATACGCGTTGCCGGGACCGACGATTTTATCGACCGGCTGTATGGTCTCGGTGCCATGCGCCAGGGCGGCCACCGCCTGCGCGCCGCCGATGGTGATCACGCGCGTCACACGGGCAATCGCGGCGGCGGCCAGCACCATCTGGTTTTTTACGCTATCAGGTGTCGGTACCACCATGATGATTTCCTGTACGCCTGCCACGTGGGCCGGAATTGCATTCATCAGCACCGACGACGGGTACGCGGCCTTGCCACCGGGGACGTAAATGCCCACGCGGTCGAGCGGCGTGACCTTCTGGCCCAGTATGGTGCCGTCGGCTTCGGTGTACGTAAAGCCGTTCAGTTCCTGCTTTTGCCGTTCGTGGAATACGCGGATGCGCTGCGCGGCCACGTTGAGGGCGTCGCGCTGGGCGGCGGGAATCGCTGCGAGCGCTGCCTGCAGTTCGTCCTGGCCGATATCGAAGGCGGCCATGCTGGCGGCGCCGCCGTTGGGAATGCGGTCGAAGCGGTTGGTGTATTCGAGGACGGCAGCGTCGCCGCGCGCCTTGACGTCGGCCAGGATGCCGGCGACGGCGCGCTCGATCGCTTCATCGGTGCCTGCTTCAAATGCCAGCAAGGTGTCCAGGGACTTTTGAAAATCGGCTTGGGTGGAATCGAGCTTGGTAATTTGAATCGACATGATGTGTTCCGTATTGATTTACTTTTTTGCCGCGCGCTCGAACGCTTCGAGGATAGGCTGCAAACGCTGGCGCTTGAGCTTTAACGCGGCCTGGTTGACGATCAGGCGCGACGAGATGTCCATGATCGCTTCCACTTCCACCAGGTCGTTGGCGCGCAGCGTGTTGCCGGTGCTGACCACGTCCACGATGGCGTCGGACAGGCCGACCAGCGGCGCCAGTTCCATCGAGCCGTACAGCTTGATCAGATCGACGTGCACGCCCTTCTTGGCGAAGTGTTCGCGCGCGGTCTGCACGAACTTGGTAGCCACGCGCAGGCGCGCGCCCTGGCGCACGGCGGTCTCGTAATCAAAACCGTTTTTCACGGCCACCGACATGCGGCACGCGGCGATATTGAGGTCGATCGGCTGGTACAGGCCTTCGCCGCCATGTTCGAGCAGGACGTCCTTGCCGGCCACACCGAAGTCCGCCGCGCCATGCTGCACATAGGTCGGCACGTCGGTGGCGCGCACGATCAGCACGCGCACGCCAGGGTCGTTGGTGGCCAAAATCAGCTTGCGCGAGGTTTCCGGATTTTCCGTGACGGTGATGCCGGCCGCTTCCAGCAGCGGCAGGGTGTCGTCGAAAATCCGGCCCTTGGACAGGGCCAGGATCAGTTGCTGGTTCTCTGGTACGTTCATCATTTGATCCGTTTGATGTTGGCGCCCACGGCGGACAGTTTGACTTCCATCTGGTCGTAGCCGCGATCGAGGTGATAAATGCGGTCGATCAGGGTTTCGCCGCGCGCAGCCATGGCCGCGATCACCAGCGATGCCGAGGCGCGCAGGTCGGTCGCCATCACCGGCGCGCCGACCAGCTGCTCCACGCCCTTGATGAAGGCGGTGTTGCCGTCGGTCTCGATGGCCGCACCCAGGCGGTTCATCTCCTGCACGTGCATGAAGCGGTTTTCGAAAATGGTTTCGGTCACGCGGCTGGCGCCGTTGGCAATCGTATTGACTGCCATGAACTGCGCCTGCATGTCGGTGGGGAAGCCCGGGTATTCGGTGGTGCGGAACGTCACAGGCGTAGGACGTGCATCCATCTGCGCGCGGATCCAGTTGTCGCCCACGGTCAGTTGCAGGCCCATTTCGCGCAGCTTGTCGAGCGCGGCGTCCATGATGTCCACGCGCGTATTGCGAATCGTGATGTCGCCGCCGGTGGCCGCCACTGCGCACAGGAACGTCGCCGCTTCGATGCGGTCGGAAATCACCGCGTGCTTGGCGCCATGCAGCTCGGCCACACCTTGAATGACCAGGCGGTTGGTGCCGATGCCTTCGATTTTCGCGCCCATGGCCACCAGCAGGTTGGCCAGGTCGGTCACTTCCGGCTCGCACGCGGCGTTTTCCAGCACGGTCTCGCCTTCGGCCAGGGTGGCGGCCATCAGCAAGTTCTCGGTGCCGGTGACGGTGATCATGTCGGTGACGATGCGCGCGCCTTTCAGCTTGGCGCACTTGGCGTAGATGTAGCCCGCCTCGATGGTGATCTCGGCGCCCATCGCCTGCAAGCCCTTGATGTGCTGATCGACGGGACGCGAACCGATGGCGCAGCCGCCCGGCAGCGATACCTTGGCCTGGCCGAAACGCGCCAGCAAAGGACCGAGCACCAGGATCGACGCGCGCATGGTTTTCACCAGTTCATACGGCGCTTCGAGCTTGTCGATGGCGGCGCCGTTCAGGGTGACCTTGTCGTTGTCCTGGCTGACCTTCAAGCCGGTCTGGCCCAGCAGTTTCAGGATGGTGGCCACGTCGTGCAGGTGCGGCACATTGGACAGCTCGACGTCGCCGGACGTCAGCAGGCCGGCGCACAGGATCGGCAGCGCGGCGTTCTTCGCGCCCGAAATCGTGATGTCGCCGTGCAGGCGGTTGCCGCCTTGAATGAGGAGCTTGTCCATGCTTAGCCTTGGTATTCTTCTGGGGTGAGGGTTTTCATCGACAGCGCGTGGATTTCTTCGCGCATGCGGTCGCCCAGCGCGGCATACACCAGCTGGTGGCGCTGGATCGGGCGCTTGCCGGCAAACGCCGGCGACACGATGATGGCCTGGAAGTGCTGGCCGTCGCCGTCCACTTCGAGATGGGTGCATTCGAGGCCGGCAGAGATGTAGCCGTGGATCAGTTCTGGAGTGGTAGCCATGATGGGGTCCTGTTTTAAATCTGTTATCTGTATTTGACGCATGATTGTGCTCCTGGCGCCGCCGGTTAGTGTCGCAGACGATAGCCGCTGCGCAGCAGCCGGATCGCCGCCAGCGACAGCACCACCAGGAAGGCTGAGACGATGCCCAGGCTGATCCAGGGGCTGGTGTCGGACTGGCCGAAGAAGCCGTAGCGGAAGCCGTCGATCATGTAGAAGAACGGGTTCAGGTGCGAAACGGTGAGCCAGAACGACGGCAGCGAGTGGATCGAGTAGAACACGCCGGACAGGAACGTCAGCGGCATGATCAAAAAGTTCTGGAACGCGGCCAGCTGGTCGAATTTCTCGGCCCAGATGCCGGCGATCAGGCCCATGGTGCCCAGGATGGCCGCGCCCAGCAGGGCAAACACGGCGATCCATAGCGGCGCCGCAAAACTCATGTGGGCGAACCACGCGGTCACGGCAAACACGCCCACGCCCACGGCCAGTCCGCGCACCATGGCCGCGATCACGTACGCCGAGAAGATTTCCCAGTGCGACAGGGGCGTCAACAGCACAAACACCAGGTTGCCGGTGATTTTCGATTGGATCAGCGACGACGACGAGTTGGCAAACGCGTTTTGCAGCACGCTCATCATCACCAAACCGGGAATCAGGAACGACGTGTAGCTCACGCCTTCGTACACCTGCACCCGGCCCTCTAAAACGTGGCCGAAGATCAGCAGGTACAGCATGGCGGTCAGAATTGGCGCCGCCACGGTTTGCGTCGCAACCTTCCAGAAGCGCAGCGTCTCTTTGTAGACCAGGGTGCGGAAGCCGCTCGAGATGAAATTCATACGGAGCCCTTGTCCATGATTTGCAGGAAGATGTCTTCGAGATCGGCCTGTTGCAGCTGCATCTCGTCGATCACGGCGCCCGCCTCGCGCAGGCGCGCCAGGATGCCTTCCACTTCCGAATACTCGTTGATGCGCAGGCTGTACTTGCGGCCGTGGTCGGAGACCTCCGGGTGCGTGACCAGGTGGCGCAGGTCGTCCGGCAAATCGCCGGCCGTCATGTTGACGATCAGCTGCGAGCCGGAAATGCGGCGGATCAGCGCCGCCATTGAGTCGAGCGCAACGACCTTGCCGCTCTTGAGCATGGCCACGCGCTTGCACATCGCCTGTGCTTCTTCCAGGTAGTGGGTGGTGAGCACCACGGTGTGGCCTTCGCGATTGAGGCGCGAGATGAACTTCCACAGCGTCTGGCGCAGCTCCACGTCCACGCCGGCGGTCGGCTCGTCGAGCACGATCACGGGCGGCTTGTGCACCAGCGCCTGCGCGACCAGCACGCGGCGCTTCATGCCGCCGGACAGGGCGCGCATATTGGTGTCGGCCTTGTTGGTCAGGTCGAGGTTGTGCATCACCTCATCGATCCAGGCATCGTTGTTGGGCAGGCCGAAGTAGCCCGATTGCAGGCGCAGGGTTTCGCGCACGGTGAAGAACGGATCGAACACCAGTTCTTGCGGCACCACGCCCAGCTTGCGCCGCGCCTCGCGAAAATCGCCGGTGACGTCATGGCCGTGGATGCTGACCTTGCCGGCATCAGGCCGGATCAGGCCGGCAATGATGGAAATCAGGGTAGTCTTGCCGGCGCCGTTGGGGCCCAGCAGGCCGAAAAACTCGCCCTCCTCGATGGTGAGCGACACGCCGCCCAGCGCCTGGAGCGACTTGTAGCGCTTTTCGACATTCGTTATTTGGATCGCTGACATTCTAGACTTTATGTTGTGCGACGGCGTGACCGGCGCTGAGTGCCCGCCAGGCGCCGAAAACGGCACGAAACGGTGATTCAGGGGGGCCGCAGCGCTGTAGCTGCGGCAACGTTCAATTATATTGGAAATCTGGGTCGGTCGAGCCGGACCGGCGGAATACTAAAACTGCGAGGGGGCGGAGCGGGGGTCAATGATGGTGGTGCAGGTCGGCAGGCGCGGCGGCCGGGGCGACAGTGGTATTGCCCAGATCTTGCTCTTCTTCCTGGCCGGGGAACACCAGGCCGCAGACGCCATAGAGCTTGGTCAGGTTTTTCAGCGAGGCAGGCAGGTTGTGCAGCGCCAGCTGCACCCCGGCTTCGCGCGCGGCGCGCTGCCAGGACAGCAGCACCGACACGGCCACCGAATCCACCGAGGTAACGTTGCTTAAATCAAACGCCCGCTGGCCGGCCTTGATGGCAGCCAGGCCGCGCTCTTGCGCCGCAGTGGCGTTGAGCACGGTCAGGGACGTGAGTGATTGCAGGTTGTCGGTGGCGTCGGCGGTCATGGCGATAGCTTGGTTAGGTACTTATTTGGCTGGCGTGGCAGGATTGGCTTTGAGCGGTTTGCTGGCCAGCGACTTGTTCTTGTCGGTCAGCGTCTTGATCAGGCCGTCAACGCCGCCCTTGTTGATTTCGGACGTGAACGTACCTTTGTAGGTTTCCACCAGCCAGGCGCCCATGACGTTGATGTCATAGATTTTCCAGCTGTCGCCAGCCTTGGCCACGCGGTAGTTCAGCAGGACCGGATCGCCACGGGTCATGTTCACTTGCGAACGCACTTCCACGTCGGTATCGGCCGGATCGGCGCGCAGCGGCTTGAAGGTGATGGTTTCGTTCTTGATTTGCGACAGCGCGCCCGAGTACGTGTACACCAGCAGCGTGCGGAACTGTTCCGACAGCGCTTTTTGTTGCTCAGGCGACGCCTGGCGCCAGAAGCGGCCGGCCGCCAGCGCGGTCATGCGGTTCGAATCGACGTACGGCAAGATCTTGTTTTCGACCAGCGCCATGATTTTTTGCTGATTGCCGGACTGGATGTCCTTGTCGGCCTTGGCAGTGTTGATCACGTCTTCGCTGATGCGCTTGACCAGCGCGTCGGGCGCCTCGGCCGCTTGCGCGGTCATGGTGAAGCCCATCGTGGCCACGGTGGCAACAGCTATCAGTTGTTTGATCAGATTCATTGTTTATCTACCTTGTGTGAGTTCTTCGGGTCACAGGCTGGCTCAGTTCGCAGCCGGTGTACCAGAGTTTAACGCGTTCGGGGCGGATTCGGCTGACACGGTTGGCGAAGTTTCCACTGGAGCAACAGTTGCAGCGTCGGCTTGCGGCGGCGTTGCGGGAGCGGCAGGTGCCGGCTCTGCAGCGGGCGCCGGGGTTGCCGGTGCGGCTTGCGGATCGGCAGCTGGCTTGGCGCCGTCGTCTTCACCGTACGGATCGTCGTTCTGCTTCGGCTTGCGCGGATTGCCGTCCGGGAAGACCTGGCTTTCGCGGCGTTGCAGGTAGCCGTCGCGCAGGAACACGTAGCGGTCGAGTGCGGCGTCTTCAAACAGCGAACCGGCGTCCAGCAGGCTGGCGCGGGTATCGATCAGGTTGATGCCGGTACCGATGTTGCGGACATTGGTCGGATCCTTGTAGCGCCAGATATTGCCGGCGAAGTCGGCTGGCAGCGCCACGGTGTCGCGCACAGTGGACGGTCCCAGCAGCGGCAGCACCAGGTACGGCCCCGATTCCAGGCCCCAGACGCCCAGGGTCTGGCCGAAGTCTTCCTTGTGCTTTTCCAGGCCGGCCGGGGTGGCAATGTCGAACAGGCCGAGAATACCGAGCGTGGAGTTGAGCGCAAAGCGGGTGATGTCGGTCATGCCGTCTTCGCCCTTGCCTTGCAGCAGGTTATTCACACCGCTCCAGGCATCGGAAATGTTGCCGAAAAAATTGCCCACGCCTGTTTGCACGAACGATGGCGTGACGTCGCGGTACACGGTGGCCACCGGTTTCAATGCGTAGGTGTCAACCTTGTCGTTGAAGTTGAACATGGCGCGGTTGTAGCTTTCGTACGGGTCGCGCGGGTTCGGACCGGCGCAGCCGGCCAGCATCATCGCGGTACCCAGCACCAGCGCAGCAGTGCGCAGCGAGGTTTTATTGCTTTTCATTTATTCGTCCTTTTTGCCTTCGGCAGCCTTGCTGTAGATGAACTGATTGATCAGGTCTTCCAGCACGGCGGCCGATTGGGTACGTGCGATTTTGTCTCCGGCGACCAGGTTTTTCTCGTCGCCGCCTGCTTCGATACCTACATATTGCTCACCCAACAAGCCTGCCGTCAGAATCTTGGCCGAGCTGTCTTTCGGGAAGTTATAGCCTTCATCCATGTTCAAGGTCACCAGCGCCTGGTAAGTCTTGTCGTCGAAACTGATCTCGCCCACGCGGCCGATGACCACGCCCGACGCCTTGACGGCCGCTTGCGGACGCAGGCTGCCGATGTTGTCGAACTTGGCGGTAATCGCATAGGTTTTACCGAAGGACAATGAGCCGGTATTACTGGCTTTTAACACCAGAAACATCAGTGCGGCCACGCCGATGACGATAAACAGGCCGACCCAGACATCCAGAGATTTGCGTTGCATAACTATCCTCGTTTAATTCCGTTTTATCTTACAACTATTTGCTGAACATCAGCGCCGTCAACATGAAGTCCAGCCACCAGACCATCAGCGACGAGATCACGACCGTGCGGGTGGTGGCGCGGGCCACGTCTTCCGGGGTGGGACGCGCCTGGTAACCCTGGTACAGCGCAATGAAAGTGATCGCCACGCCAAACACGATGCTCTTGACGAAGCCGTTGAGCACATCCTTGAACAGGTCCACGCCGCCTTGCATTTGCGACCAGAAAGCGCCCTCGTCCACCCCGATCAGTTGCACACCGACCAGGTAGCCGCCCATCACGCCCACGGCACTGAATACCGACGCCAGCAGCGGCACCGAAATCACGCCGGCCCAGAAACGCGGCGCCAGCACGCGCTGGATCGGGTTTACGGCCATCATTTCCATGGCGGACAGTTGCTCGCCCGCCTTCATCAGGCCGATTTCGGCGGTCAGCGACGTGCCGGCGCGGCCGGCAAACAGCAGCGCGGTGATCACCGGCCCCAGCTCGCGCGTGAGACCCAGCGCCACCAGCAGGCCCAGCGATTGCTCGGCGCCGTATTTATTGAGCGTGTAATAACCCTGCAAGCCCAGCACCATGCCGACGAACAGGCCGGACAGCGTGATGATGACCATCGAGTAATTGCCGATGAAGTGCAGCTGCTCGACCAGCAGGTGTGGCCGGCGGAAGATCAGCCCCGGCGACAGGCGCAGGATTTCGAAGAACGTGCGCGCGGCAAAGCCGATGCCTTCAACGAAATCGCGCAGCGGCGCACCGAGCTTGGACAACAAATTTCTTACACTCATGCTTTGACTCCCAGGCCAAGGTCGTCGGCCAGGGATTTGCCGGGATAGTGGAACGGTACCGGTCCGTCCGCTTCCGCGTTGACGAACTGGTGCACATACGGGTCGGTGGACGCCATCATGTCGGCCGGCGTGCCATGCGCAACGATTTTGCCCTGCGACAGGAAATACACGTAGTCGGCAATGGCGAAGCATTCCTTGACGTCGTGCGACACCAGCACCGAGGTCGAACCGAGCGCGGTATTCAGATTGCGGATCAGGTTGGCGGTGACACCCATCGAGATCGGGTCGAGGCCGGCAAACGGCTCGTCGTACATGATCAGTTCGGGATCGAGCGCGATCGAGCGCGCCAGCGCTACGCGGCGCGCCATGCCGCCCGAGATTTCCCCGGGTTTCAGGGCGGCGGCATTGCGCAGGCCCACGGCGTGCAGCTTCATCAGCACCAGGTTGCGGATCAGCTCTTCCGGCAAGTCGGTGTGCTCGCGCAGCGGGAAGGCGACGTTTTCGTACACGGTGAGATCGGTAAACAGGGCGCCATGCTGGAACAGCATGCCCATTTTACGGCGCAGCAAGTACAGGCCGGCGGTATTGAGCTTGTGAACCACCTGGCCCTGCACCTTGACCTGGCCTTTGCGCGGGGTGAGCTGGCCACCGATCAGGCGCAATACCGTGGTCTTGCCGCTACCCGAACCGCCCATGACTGCGATCACTTTTCCACGTGGGAAATCCATGCTCAGCCCGGACAGGATGGCTCGCTTTCCATACGAGAAATGTAAATCGCGAATTTCGACTAGATTGGACACGACGGAACTCTTTATTTTTTGATGCCGTATTGTAGTGCAGAAAGGTCAATCCTTGCTGGAAGCACCTCCGTTCAACGCAAAGGGACGGATGATGTATCGCCGATAATACAACACTACTGAACCCAAAGTCAGCAATTTACATGAGGCACGATTTGTTACATTGTGCATTGCATCATCGACGGCATAAAAAAACCGGGAGGCGCGGGGATTGCCCGCCCGCTCCCGGGGGAAAACATCGCCTTGCGGCGGTGATCAGCGTGGCAGTTCGGAACTGCCCATCAGGAACTCATCGACTGCGCGCGCGCACTGGCGGCCTTCGCGGATCGCCCACACCACCAGCGATTGGCCACGGCGCACGTCACCGGCGGCAAACACCTTGGCCGACGAAGTTTTGTAGCAACCTTCGCCGTCGGTGGTCGCCTTGGCATTGCCGCGCGCATCTTTTTCCACGCCAAAGGCGTCGAGAATGTTGGCAACCGGCGACACGAAGCCCATGGCCAGGAACACCAGGTCGGCCTTCATGTCGAATTCCGAGTTGGGCACTTCGGCCATCTTGCCGTCTTTCCATTCCACGCGGCAGGCAACCAGTTTTTCCACTTTACCGTTCTTGCCTTCCAGGCGCTTGGTGGCGACGGCCCAGTCGCGCTCGCAACCTTCGTCGTGCGACGACGACGTGCGCAGCTTGGTCGGCCAGTATGGCCACACCAGCGGCTTGTTCTCTTGCTCCGGTGGCATGGGCATCAGTTCGAACTGGGTGACCGACGCGGCGCCCTGGCGGTTCGACGTGCCGACGCAGTCGGAACCGGTATCGCCGCCGCCGATCACGACCACGTGCTTGCCGGTGGCCTTGATCTGGTCTTTGACTTTGTCGCCGGCGTTGATCTTGTTTTGCTGGGGCAGGAAGTCCATGGCGAAGTGCACGCCCTTCAATTCACGGCCCGGCACCGGCAGGTCGCGCGGCTGCTCGGCGCCGCCAGCGAGGATCACGGCATCGAATTCTTTTTCCAGGTCTTCCGGGAAGATGGTTTCCTTGGCCCAGTTGTTGACGTTGGCCGGGAAGTCCTTGCCGATCAACACGCTGGTGCGGAACACCACGCCTTCGGCTTCCATCTGCTTGATGCGGCGGTCGATGTGCGACTTTTCCATCTTGAAGTCTGGAATGCCATAACGCAGCAGGCCGCCGGCACGGTCCGATTTCTCGAACACGGTCACCGCATGGCCGGCGCGCGCCAGCTGCTGGGCAGCAGCCAGGCCCGCAGGACCGGAACCGACCACGGCGATTTTCTTGCCGGTCTGGTGCGCCGCAGGTTGCGGCACGACCCAGCCGTGTTCCCAGCCTTCGTCGATGATTTTATGTTCGATCGACTTGATGCCGACCGGATCTTCGCTGATGCCCAGGGTACAGGCGGCTTCGCACGGCGCCGGGCAGATGCGGCCAGTGAACTCGGGGAAGTTGTTGGTCGAGTGCAGCGTATCGAGCGCTTCGCGGTAGTTGCCGCGATAGACCAGGTCGTTCCAGTCGGGGATGATGTTGTTGACCGGGCAGCCGTTGTTGCAGAACGGGATGCCGCAATCCATGCAGCGCGCGCCCTGCACCTTGGCTTGCTCGTTCGTCAGCGGAATGACAAATTCGGCGTAGTTTTTCAAACGCGTGGCAGGTGGCAGATAGCCTTCTTCCTGACGCTGGAATTCCATGAAACCGGTGATTTTACCCACGATTAAATCCTTACAATTCTGTGTTGACCCGGGACTGCCGAGCCGTCATCGCTGACGGCTCCAGGCGGTCGGTTTGTTTAAGCTGCCACCGGCTGCACTACCGCCGTCTCGTTCGCCACGTCCTCGGCCATTTCGGCCAGCACGCGCTTGTATTCGCTTGGGAATACCTTGACGAACTTGCTGCGGCTGTCGGCCCAGTTGTCGAGCAACAGGCGGGCACGGGTGCTGCCCGTGTGCTTGAAGTGGCGCTCGATCAAACGTTTCAGGATCACTTCGTCCGACTCGCGGCCCAGGTCCTTGTGCAGCACGTGGTACGTTTCGCTTTGCGCCGACTGCTCCTTGGTGCTCAGCACGCGCTCCAGGGTCACCATCGCCGTATTGCAACGCGATTCGAAGTCGCCTTCCGGGTCGTACACATAGGCGATACCGCCCGACATGCCTGCCGCGAAGTTGCGGCCGGTAGCGCCCAGCACCACCACGGTGCCGCCGGTCATGTATTCGCAACCGTGGTCGCCGGTGCCTTCGACAATCGCCGTGGCGCCCGAGTTACGCACCGCGAAACGCTCGCCGGCCACGCCGTTGAAGAACGCTTCGCCGTTGATCGCGCCGTACAGCACGGTATTCCCGACGATGATGTTGTTGACCGCCCAGCCCCGGAACTCGGTGTTCGGACGCACGATGATGCGGCCGCCCGACAAGCCCTTGCCCACGTAATCGTTACCTTCACCCACCAGGTCGATGGTGATGCCGTGCGCCAGGAATGCGCAGGCCGACTGGCCGGCCGTGCCCTGCAGCTGGATGTGGATGGTGTCGTCCGGCAGGCCGGCGTGGCCGTAACGCTTGGCCACTTCGCCCGACAGCATGGTGCCAACCGTGCGGTTGACGTTGCGCACCGGCGAGATGAACGATACGCGTTCGCCTTTTTCCAGCGCACCCTTCGCTTGCGCGATCAGCTTGTGGTCGAGCGCCTTGTCCAGGCCGTGATCCTGGTCCATGGTGTGGTAGATCGACTGGCCGTTCTGCACCTCGGGCTGGTGGAAGATGTTGGTGAAATCCAGGCCCTTGGCTTTCCAGTGCGAGATCGCTTTCGACTTGTCGAGCAGGTCGACGCGGCCGATCAGCTCGTCGTAAGTACGGATGCCCAGCTGCGCCATCAGTTGACGCGCTTCTTCGGCGACGAAGAAGAAGTAGTTGACCACGTATTCCGGCTTGCCGGAGAACTTGGCGCGCAGCACCGGGTCTTGCGTGGCCACGCCCACCGGGCAGGTGTTCAGGTGGCATTTGCGCATCATGATGCAGCCCTCGACCACCAGCGGCGCCGTGGCAAAGCCGATTTCGTCGGCGCCCAGCATGGCGGCGATCACCACGTCGCGGCCGGTACGCATCTGGCCGTCGGCCTGGACCCGGATCCGCGAACGCAGGCCGTTCAGCACCAGGGTCTGCTGGGTTTCCGCCAGGCCCAGTTCCCACGGCGTGCCGGCGTGTTTCACCGACGACAGTGGCGAGGCGCCGGTACCGCCGTCATGGCCGGCGACGACCACGTGGTCGGCCTTGGCCTTGGTGACACCGGCAGCCACCGTGCCGATACCGACTTCCGACACCAGCTTGACCGAGATCGACGCGCGCGGATTGGCGTTTTTCAGATCGTGGATCAGCTGTGCCAGATCTTCGATCGAATAGATGTCGTGGTGCGGCGGCGGCGAAATCAGGCCCACGCCCGGCACCGAGAAGCGCAGGGTGGCGATGTATTCCGACACCTTGTGGCCTGGCAGCTGGCCGCCCTCGCCCGGCTTGGCGCCCTGTGCCATCTTGATCTGGATCTGATCGGCCGAGTTCAGGTAAGCCGCAGTCACGCCGAAACGGCCCGAGGCCACCTGCTTGATGCGCGAGCGCAGCGAGTCGCCTTCCTGCAAGGCGATGTCCACCACCATCTGTTCCTTGCCCATGACCGAGGCCATGGTCTCGCCCTGCTTGATCTTGATGCCTTTCAATTCCTGGGTATAGCGCGATGGATCTTCGCCGCCTTCGCCGGTGTTCGATTTGCCGCCGATGCGGTTCATGGCCACGGCCAGCGTTGCGTGGGCTTCGGTCGAAATCGAACCCATCGACATGGCGCCAGTCGCAAACCGCTTGACGATTTCCTTGGCCGGTTCCACTTCGTCGAGGGCAATCGCCTTGCTCGGATCGATCTTGAACTCGAACATGCCGCGCAGGGTCAGGTGACGACGGCTCTGGTCGTTGATGATTTGCGCGTATTCCTTGTAGCTCGAGAAGTTGTTGGCACGGGTCGAGTGCTGCAGCTTGGCGATCGCGTCCGGCGTCCACAGGTGGTCTTCGCCGCGCACGCGGAACGCGTATTCGCCGCCCGCGTCGAGGTTGTTGGCCAGCACCGGATCGTTGCCGAAAGCGGCCGCGTGCAGGCGCAGCGCTTCTTCGGCCACTTCGAACACGCCGATGCCTTCCACGTTCGACGACGTGCCCTTGAAGTACTTGTTGACCAGCGACTTGTTCAGGCCGACAGCTTCGAAGATCTGCGCGCCGCAGTACGACATATAGGTGGAGATGCCCATCTTCGACATCACCTTCATCAAGCCCTTGCCGACAGCCTTGGTGAAGTTGTAGATCGCTTTTTCGCCCGACAGGTCGCCCGGCATGCCGTGCGCCAGTTCGATCAGGGTTTCCATCGCCAGGTACGGGTGGATCGCTTCGGCGCCGTAGCCTGCCAGCAGTGCGAAGTGGTGGGTTTCGCGGGCCGAGCCGGTTTCCACGACCAGGCCGGTGGAAGCGCGCAGGCCCTTGCTCACCAGGTGCTGGTGGACGGTGGACGTGGCCAGCAGCGCAGGAATCGCCACGCGGTCCGGGCCGATGCTGCGGTCGGACACGACCAGGATGTTATGGCCCGACTTGACGGCATCGACGGCTTCCGCGCACAGCGAGGCCAGGCAGGCTTCGATGCCTTCCTTGCCCCACGACAGCGGGTAGCAGATGCTCAGTTCGTACGACTTGAACTTGCCGCCCGTGTGCAGGCTGATGTTGCGCAGGCGCTCCATGTCGTCGAAGCCGAGGATCGGCTGCGACACTTCGAGGCGCATTGGCGGGTTGACGTTGTTGGTGTCGAGCAGGTTGGGCTTGGGACCGATGAACGACACCAGCGACATCACCATCGCTTCGCGGATCGGGTCGATCGGCGGGTTGGTTACTTGCGCGAACAGTTGCTTGAAGTAGTTGTACAGCGGCTTGAGTTTGTTGGACATGACGGCCAGCGGCGAGTCGTTGCCCATCGAGCCGGTCGCTTCTTCGCCGGCGGCAGCCATCGGCGCCATCAGGAATTTCAGGTCTTCCTGGGTGTAGCCGAACGCCTGCTGGCGGTCCAGCAGCGACGGCACGGCTTTTTCGCCCTGGGCCGGCGCAGCGGTGACAGTGGTGCCCGCACCGTACTTGGCGCGGTTGTGCGCCAGCTGGCTTTCGCTGAGCTTGATTTCGTTGAGCTTGATGCGCACCGCGTTGATCCACGCCTTGTACGGCTTGGCGTTGGCGTAGGTGTCTTTGAGCTCTTTATCGTCGATGATGCGGCCCGCTTCCAGGTCGATCAGGAACATCTTGCCTGGTTGCAGGCGCCATTTCTGGATGATCTTCGATTCCGGGATCGGCAGCACGCCCGATTCCGATGCCATCACGACCAGGTCGTCGTCGGTGACGATGTAGCGGGCCGGACGCAAACCGTTGCGGTCCAGCGTGCCGCCGATGTAGCGGCCGTCGGTAAAGGCCATGGCGGCAGGGCCGTCCCATGGTTCCATCATGGCTGCATGATATTCGTAGAACGCACGGCGATTGTCGTCCATCGTGCCGTGATTTTCCCAGGCTTCCGGGATCATCATCATCATCGCCTGGGCCAGCGGATAGCCTGCCATCAACAGCAGTTCCAGCGCGTTGTCGAAGCACGCGGTGTCCGACTGGCCTTCGTAGATCAGCGGGAACAGCTTTTGCAGATCTTCGCCCAGCACGGCCGACTTCATCACGCCTTCACGGGCGCGCATCCAGTTGAAGTTGCCTTTGACGGTGTTGATCTCGCCGTTGTGGGCGATCAGGCGGTACGGGTGGGCCAGCGGCCATTCCGGGAAAGTGTTGGTGGAGAAGCGCTGGTGCACCAGCGCCAGAGCGGACACGCAACGCGCATCCTGCAGGTCTTTATAGTACACGCCCACCTGGTCGGCCAGCAGCAGGCCCTTGTACACGATGGTACGGGCCGACATCGAGGTGACAAAGAATTCCTTGCCGTGGATCAGGTTCAACGCCTGGATCGCGTGGCCCGACGATTTGCGGATCACGTACAGTTTGCGCTCGAGCGCGTCGGTCACCATGATGTCGGCGCCGCGACCGATGAAGATCTGGCGGATGACCGGCTCTTTTTCGCGCACGGTCGGCGACATCGGCATCTCGATATCGACTGGCACGTTGCGCCAGCCCAGCAATACCTGGCCTTCGGCGCGCACGGCGCGCTCGATTTCCTGTTCGCAGGCGATGCGCGAGGCGTTTTCCTTCGGCAGGAACACCATGCCCACGCCGTACTCGCCCGGAGGCGGCAATTCCACGCCCTGCTTGGCCATCTCGTCGCGGTAGTACTGGTCCGGGATCTGGATCAGGATACCGGCGCCGTCGCCCATCAGCGGGTCGGCACCGACCGCGCCACGGTGGTCGATGTTCTTCAGGATCATCAGACCCTGTTCGACGATGGAGTGACTCTTGTTACCCTTGATATGGGCGACGAATCCGACGCCGCAGGCATCGTGTTCATTGGATGGATCGTACAGACCTTGGGCTTTCATGGTGCTCTCCACTGGCAGATTGGCTATGAGAATGGAGAGTAGAACAATCCCACACAAAAAACAATGACAATAAATAGGGTCGGAGTCGAATTAATTTTTTAAATATTCTGAGAATTTTTTATTAGGGACAGAGTGAATCACGCGCTAAAAAAACCGCAGTTACTGAATTTACTGCGGCTTCAGGTCGATTTTTATGCGGTTTCTTGCTTGATCTTGAACGGCCGGCCCCGCTTTGCTGGTAGCACCCGGCGCTTGACCCTGTTTTGTAAGGCGGCCTTGAATTGCTCCGAGCCCAGCGGCCAGCCCTTGAGCAGGGCGTTGCCGATGCGGGTGATATCGTCGCTGGTAATCACCAGCTCGAACAGCGCCACGTAGGCTGCCTCGCGCTCGAATGGCGTGTTGCCCAGCTCCCAGAACTTCGGATGATCGATGATCAGCCCGTCCGGGCGGATGCCGGCGTGGTGGCAATAGCTGGACCAGCGGTAATCCTCGTGGCGGGCCGCCAGGCTGCTCCTCACCGGGTTCGATTCGATGTATCGGCTGCACAACATGAAATAGGCGTCGGCGTCGATCAGCGAGGTCTTGTAGCGTCCGTTCCACAAGGTGCCGCTGCGGCCGTATTTATGGTTGAAGTACGGCACGTAATAGCGACCCACCCACTGCATCATCTGGCCCAGGCCATCCTCGTCGGTGGGCGTGACCAGCAAGTGCAGGTGATTGGGCATCAGCACGTAGGCGTGGACTTGTACCTTGTAGGTCTTGGCGGCCGCGCGCAGCCAGCCAAGAAAGGCCAGGTAGTCGTCGTCGTCGTGGAACACAGGTTGCTCGTTGTTGCCGGTCTGGATGACGTGGTGCGGCTGGTGGGGGACGATCAGGCGGGGCAGGCGGGCCATAAGTGCGCAGCAAGGGAATCAAAGCGCCATCGTACTCTGTCCCCAATAAATGGGGCAAGCAGCAAAATGAATTGCCGCCTTGTCCCTATTTATTTGAAAGTCACGAAAGATTAAAACTGGCGGACAGGCTGTAACCTTCACCATAGGCGCTGCGCAGCGGCAGGTCCTGGCCCAGGCCGGTGCGGGCCTTCTTGCGCAGGCGGTACACCAGCATGTCCACCCGGCGCCCGGCGTCGGGGTCGTCGCCGCCGATGCCGGCCACGATCACCTGGCGCGGTACTGGCCGGGTGTTAATCGTCAGCAGGTGCAGGAAATTGCATTCCTTTTCGGTCAGGGTGATGGCCGTGCCTTGCAGTTCCAGTTGGCGGGCGCTCACTTTCAGCGTCCACTTGCTGGGCGCGGGCGCGGTTTCCTGCGGTCCCACGCGACGGTCGAGCGCCTCGATGTGGGCAGCCAGTTCCGGGAACTTGATCGGCTTGGTCAGATAGTGGTCGGCGCCCAGGCGCAGGCCCAGGATGCGGTTGTCAAACGCCACGCGCCCGGTCAGTACCAGCAGGCCGATCTGGGGATACAGCTGGCGCATGCGCGGGATGACGTTAAAACCGTCTTCGTCGGGGAGGCCGAGGTCCAGCACGACCACGCCCACGTTGCCGTGGCTCAGCGCGGTCCACATATCGCTGGCATTATTGGTGATGTGCACCTCGTGTTGAAGCTCAGTCAAGAACTCCGCCATTTCCTCGGCGTAGTCCAGATTGTCTTCCACGATCAGTATTTGCGTCATTGATGCGCCATTCGATGTTTTTACGGACAAACTGCCCAGTGTAAACTGCTATTCCAGTATCGCATCAACGGGCCTGGAGAAGCGTAGCGAGCGCTTCGCTGCCACTCCGAGTAGCGGAAGCGTACTGAAGTACGCTGAGCAACGCAGGAGGGGCAGCGAGGCGCGCAGTAGCTTATCCAGCCCGTCACCTACATCGGGGGATTATCACTGTTGCTATCCACTCGCGCAAGGCTTTTCCCGGGCTTGGCGGCTGCCGGCAGCCAAATCCGAAATTCCGCGCCGCTTTCAGAAACATTTCTGACCGTGACAGTACCGCCGTGGACATCGGCAATCGAGCGCGCCATGTATAGTCCCAGGCCCGAGCCGGCCACGCCGGCGGCGTTGGCGCCGCGCGTGCCGCGTCCGAAGATCGTTTCCAGTTCGGCCTCGGGCACACCGGCGCCATGGTCGCGCACCAGGAATTCGACGCCGCCCTCGGCTGCCATTTTGCCCGTCAGCTGTAGCGGCGTGTCAGCCGGCGTGTATTTAATCGCATTGTCGAGCAGGATTTCCAGGCACAGGCGGATGCCGGCCGGATCGCACCGCATCCACTGCGGCAGCGTTTCGATGTGCAAATCCACCCGGGCGCGGCGCGTGCGCGCGCCTTCGGCAGCTGATTCAAGCAGGTTGGCCGGCGAAATCTCGTCCGGCTGGCGGGCGCGGCCAATGCTGGCCATGCGCTCGGGCGACAGGTATTCGTCGAGCATGGCCAGCATGCGGTCCACCGCCGTCTGGATCTTGCGGTAGCGCTTGCGTGTGCCTTCGTCGTGGTGGGCGCCGGTCATTTCCAGGCGCTGGACCGCGCCATCGATCGTGGACAGCGGCGTGCGGAACTCGTGCGACAGCATCGAGGCGAATTTCTTTTGCTGGTCGGCCAGTGCCCGCCGTTCCGTCAAATCGCGCACCACGCCCAGCACCGAGACCGGCACGCCGTCGGCACCCGTCATCAAGGTCGATTCGATTTCCACCGGCACCGAGTGGCCATCGGCATGGGGCAACTCGGTTTCGCGCACCAGGTGTTTTCTGCTCAGGTCGCCCGACTCGTAGCGGTCGAGCCGGGGCGCCAGTTCCTGCGCCAGGTCCCAGGCCAGCGCCCGGGCAGTTTCCAGCGTGTAGCCGAACTGGGTTTTAGCGGCATGGCTCAACCATTCGAGCTCGCCGCTGGCGCAGTCGATCATCCAGCTCACTTCGCCGCTGTGATCGAGCAACTGGCGGTAGCGCGCTGCCTCCTGCTGCGACTGCCGCAGCGCCTCTTCGAGTTCCGCGATGGTCGCCATGATCGATTACTCGACCAGTGGCGCGAAGATTTGTTGCAGATCCTCTTGCGTGAGTGCCATTTTTTGCGACTCCCCTTCTGCCAGGATCGATTGGGCCAGGTCCGATTTCTTCTGTTGCAGGATCTGGATTTTTTCTTCGAGCGTGCCCTTGGCGATCAGTTTATACACGAATACCGGCTTGTCCTGGCCGATGCGCCAGGCGCGGTCGGTGGCCTGGTTCTCGGCGGCCGGGTTCCACCATGGATCGTAGTGGATCACGGTATCGGCCGCCGTCAGGTTCAGCCCCACACCGCCCGCTTTCAGGCTGATCAGGAAAATCGGTACCGCGCCCTGCTGGAACGCCGCCACTTGCGCGCTGCGGTCCTTGGTGTCGCCGGTGAGCAGCGCGTACGGGATGTCGCGCGCTTCGAGTTCCTGTTCGATCAGTTCGAGCATGCTGGTGAACTGCGAGAAGACGAGGATTTTACGCTTCTCTTCCAACAAGTCTTCCACCATTTGCATCAGGTCGATCAGCTTGGCCGAACCAGCGGTCTGCTTTTTCGACGACAGCGATTTCACCAGCCGGGGATCGCAGCACACCTGGCGCAGCTTGAGCAGCGCCTCGAGAATGACGATCTGGCTGCGCGCCACGCCCTTGCGGTCGATTTCGTCGCGCACTTTCTGGTCCATGGCCAGGCGCACGGTTTCGTACAGGTCGCGCTGGGCGCCGGTCAGTTCCACGCGACGCACCATCTCGGTCTTCGGCGGCAGTTCCTTGGCCACGTTGTCCTTGGTGCGGCGCAGCAGGAACGGCTTGATGCGGCGGTTGAGCAGGGACCGGCGCAGCGGATCGTCCTGGCGCTCGATCGGGTGGCGGAACACGGTATTGAAGCCCTTCTCGTCGCCGAGCAGGCCGGGCAACAGGAAGTGGAATTGCGACCACAGCTCGCCCAGGTGGTTTTCCAGCGGCGTGCCCGACAGGCACAGGCGGTGGCGCGCGCGCAGCAGGCCGGCGCTCTGGGCGGCCTTGCTGCGGGTGTTCTTGATGTAATGCGATTCGTCAAGGATGACCAGGTGGAAATCGTGCTCGCGCAGCTTTTCCTCGTCGCGCGGCAGCAAGGCGTAGGTGGTCAGGACCAGGTCGGCGCTGTCGATCTGGTCGAACTGCGCCATGCGGTCCTTGCCCTGCAACAGCAGCACTTTCAGGTCGGGGGCGAAGCGCGCCGCCTCTTCCTGCCAGTTGCCCATTAAACTCGTTGGGGCAATCACCAGGGCCGGGGCGGTCAGGCGTCCGGCTTCCTTTTCCACCAGGATGTGGGCCAGGGTTTGCACGGTCTTGCCGAGGCCCATGTCATCGGCCAGGATGCCGCCGAAGTTATATTCGCGCAGGAACTGCATCCACGACAGGCCATCGGTTTGATAGTCGCGCAAGGTGGCGCGCAGGCCCGCCGGGGTGGCGATGCGTTTGACGGCGCCGAACTGGTTCAGGCGCGCGCCCATGTCGCGCAGTTCCTCGCCGCCGGTCCATTGCATCTCTACATTGCGCGCCAGTTCATCGAGGCGCGCGGCGTCGAGCGTGGCCATGCGCAGCGAGGTCTTGATTTTGTCGTTGAAATACAACTCGCCCAGGGTACCGAGGATGGGCTTGATGCGTGCCCACGGCAGCGCCACGCGGGCGCCGTCCGGCAAGGTGGCCAGCATCTGGTCCTCGTCGCCGTGATGGGCGATGGCCTTGGGCGTGAAATCGTTGGGGGCGCCACGGATCAGTTGCACCAGTACGGGCAACAGCGGCACCCGCTCCTGGTCCACCAGGATGCCCAGTTCAAGGTTGAACCAGGTGTTGCCGCCGTCTGCCTCGTCGGGCGCCACGTCGGCATACCAGTCGCCCACGTCGCGCATGTCGTAGCGGTACTTGGCGGTTTTTTCCAGCTTCCAGCCGGCTTCCTTCAATTCCGCCAGGCCGTCACGGGCAAAGCGGATCCAGGCGGCCTGGTTGGGCAACAGCAAACCGCCCTTGAGGCTGCTGAGCGGCAGCGTGGTGGGAGCGGCAAACGCGCGCTCGGCCAGCAGCGCCAGTGCAGCAGCTTCGGCCGCTTCGTCGCGGGCGATGATCTCGGTGACGTCGCCCTTCTGGCGCACCACGCGCTGCGACGGATCGAACGACACGCGCTCGCCGTCGTAGTCGAACGACAGCACGGCAAAATCGTGCCAGCGTTGCAGCGAACCGTCGGCCAGCATGGCGGCGTCGAGCGTGAGCACGGGACGCGGCTTGACGTCGTCGCGCAGGCGCTGCGGCAGAGGTTGCGGCAGCGGCATCAGCTGTTGCAGGCCGTGGGCCAGCAGCAGTTGCGATACGCGCATCTTGTCGTGGTTGGTGAGCAGCGGCGCCTGCGCCACCAGCGCCTGCAGGTCGGCCAGTGGAATCGCGGCGCCGCCCTGGTTCAGTTGCAGCACGCCGCACGACAGGTTGTCGATATACCACGGCGGATCGGTCGGCAACATGTAATCGACCTGGTCGGCGCCGGTCTGGCTCGCATGGCGCGCGCCGGGCGCCGGTTGCACGGCCCAGCCCAGTCGCAATCCTTTACCCTCTTCGCGCCAGGCCAGGTTGGCTTCGCGCAACACGCCGCCCTTGAGCGGATACACCAGGCCGTTACCGACGTCGGACCAGGAGTTGGCCCACAGCAGCTTGTCCTGGTCGGCCAGCATTTGCAGCAGCGCTGCGCCGATCTTGCCGCGCGGCTCGGTAGCCGAACCGGTCTGCGAATTTTGGCCGCTGCGCATCGCGACAAAAAACCGTACCAGGTCTTCGTCGCCCGCGACCAGGAAGTTGGGCGGCGCCGACAGCAGCGAGAAAATTTCGCTGACCGGCGTGGCCGCCGCGACGTCGCCGTTGGACCGCAGCCGCGCCTTGTACAGGCACAGCGCTACATGGCGGCCGCCGCTGGTGGGCGCCAGCACGTAAATCAGGCGGTACTGGGTTTGCTTGGGGTCGGCATCGACGGGGGGCGGCGTGAGCTTGGCCTTGGGATGCGCTGCCGCATCGACCCGCTGCAACCACGTGGCAACAGCGTACGAGAGTTGATTCGCAGGGGGCGTCAAACGCGGAGGCACGGCCGGCGCCGTTGGAACAGCTGGGGCAGCTTTTACTTCGGAAGCGTCGTCGCGGGTAAAATCCATGGGTCGCATTGTTGTTCAAAGATGGTTCAAAAACGGCAACAGGCGATATTATCCGCCATACACGCGTTCGTGTTTGCGGATTCTATCGAAAACCCGCCATTCAATCGGTGTTTCCACGCGCATTAGTCACACAACCGCGCGCACACAGTCTGTTTGGGCTGTCAAGACTGGCACATTCGCCAAGATTGCGTATGATTCCGGGCTTGACTGCTCAGGATACCCGCTCATGTTGCCTTCCATCGAACAACGCCTCGCCCTCGAACTTGCCGCCAAACCGGCCCAGGTTTCCGCCGCCATCGCCCTGCTGGACGAAGGCGCCACCGTGCCGTTCATCGCGCGTTATCGCAAGGAAGCAACTGGCGGCCTCGACGACATCCAGCTGCGCCTGCTCGAAGAACGCCTGCGCTACCTGCGCGAGCTGGAAGATCGCCGCGCCGCTATCGTGGCATCTATCACCGAACAGAACAAGATGACGCCGGTCTTGCTAGATGCGGTCATGCACGCCGAAGACAAGACCCGCCTGGAAGATTTGTATCTTCCATACAAACAAAAACGCCGCACCAAGGCACAGATCGCCATCGAAGCGGGCCTGGCGCCGCTGGCCGACGGCCTGCTGGGCAACCCCGAGCTGAACCCGGAAACCGAGGCGGCCAGCTACCTGCGCGAGGCGTTTACGACGACCGATGGCAATAATCCCGGCGTGGCCGACAGCAAGGCCGCCCTCGATGGCGCGCGCCAGATCCTGATGGAACGCTTTGCCGAAGATGCAACCTTGCTGCAATCGCTGCGCGAATACGTGCAAGAGCATGGCATTGTCCAGTCGAAAGTTATTGAAGGAAAACAAGAAGAAGGCGAAAAGTTCGCCGATTATTTTGATTATTCCGAACCCTTGGCCAACGTTCCTTCGCACCGCGCGCTGGCGCTGATGCGTGGCCGCCGCGAAGGCATCCTCGACGTCGCGCTGCGCCTCGACAGCGAACCGGAAAAGCCGAAGTGGGATGCGCCACACAATCCGTGCGAGAGCCGCATTGCCGCCCGTTTCGGCATCAGGCAGCAGGGCCGCCCGGCCGACAAGTGGCTGGCCGACACCGCGCGCTGGACCTGGCGCGTAAAAAGTTTCATGCACCTCGATACCGAACTGATGGGCGCGCTGCGCGAAAAATCCGAGCTCGACGCCATCAACGTTTTCGCTACTAACTTGAAAGCCTTGCTGCTGGCGGCGCCTGCCGGCCAGCACGCGACCATGGGCCTCGATCCCGGCCTGCGCACCGGCGTCAAGGTGGCAGTGGTCGATGCCACCGGCAAGGTGGTCGATACCGCCGTGATCTATCCGCATCAGCCGAAAAACGACTGGGAAGGTTCGCTGCACGCGCTGGGCAAGCTGGCCGCCAAGCACAATGTTTCCCTGATTTCGATCGGTAACGGTACGGCATCGCGCGAGACCGACAAGCTGGCGCAGGACCTGATCAAGCGCCATCCTGAACAAAAAATGAGCAAGATCGTCGTCTCGGAAGCCGGTGCGTCGGTGTATTCGGCGTCGGAATTCGCCTCGCGCGAGTTGCCGGACATGGATGTGTCGCTGCGCGGCGCCGTCTCGATCGCACGCCGCCTGCAGGACCCGCTGGCCGAGCTGGTGAAAATCGATCCGAAGTCGATCGGCGTGGGCCAGTACCAGCACGATGTGTCGCAAACCCAGCTGGCGCGCACGCTCGATGCCGTGGTCGAGGATTGCGTCAACGCGGTGGGCGTCGATGTGAATACGGCGTCCGCGCCGCTGCTGGCGCGCGTGTCGGGCCTGTCGGCGTCGGTGGCGCAGGCGATTGTCACCTACCGCGATGCCAAGGGCGCATTCACGTCGAGGAGCGGCCTGAAATCGGTGCCGCGCCTCGGCGATAAAACCTTCGAGCTGGCAGCGGGCTTTTTGCGCGTGACCGGCGGCGACAATCCGCTCGACGCCTCGGCCGTGCACCCGGAATCGTATCCGCTGGTGCAAAAAATCCTGGCCGACATCCAGAAAGATATCAAGGGTGTGATCGGCGAAGCCGCCCTGATCAAGTCGCTGAACCCCGCCAAGTACGCGGACGATAAATTCGGCGTGCCGACCATCACCGACATCTTAAAAGAGCTGGAAAAGCCGGGCCGCGATCCGCGCCCGGAATTTACCACCGCCACCTTCAAGGAAGGCGTGGAAGAAATCCGTGACCTGCGCCCGGCCATGATTTTGGAGGGCGTGGTGACCAACGTGGCCGCGTTCGGCGCGTTTGTCGACATCGGCGTGCACCAGGATGGCCTGGTCCATATCTCGGCGCTGTCGAACACCTTTGTCAAAGATCCGCACACGGTGGTCAAGGCCGGCCAGGTGGTCAAAGTCAAGGTGCTGGAGGTGGACGAAAAGCGCAAGCGCATCGCCCTGACCATGCGCCTGACCGACAGCGCCCCCCAGGCCGGCGCCCAGCCGCAGCAGCGCGCCGACCGCAACGACCGCAAGAGCATGGGCCAGCATCAGAAACAAAGCGCCCGCGAGGCAGCACCCAGCGGCAGCATGGCCGCCGCGTTCGCCAAACTGCGGGGCTAAAATTTGGAATGCGCTTTGCGATACGCGCAGGGCGCATTTCTTATAAAATGTCGCCATCTATTTACTTCATTACCGAGGCAGCTATGAGCGACGTACAATCCTGGATCAAAGAGACCGTGAGCAACACCCCGGTGGTGCTGTTCATGAAGGGCACTGCCCAGTTCCCGCAGTGCGGCTTTTCCGGCCGTGCCATCCAGATCCTGAAAGCTTGCGGTGTTGAAAACATTGCCACCGTCAATGTGCTGGAAGATCCGGAAGTTCGCCAAGGCATCAAGGACTACTCGAACTGGCCAACCATTCCCCAGCTTTACGTCAAGGGCGAATTCATCGGTGGTTCGGACATCATGAACGAAATGTTCGAATCGGGCGAACTGAAAGCCCTGTTGAATGGCTGATCGCCCGTTGCGGCTGATCGTCGCCATCACCGGCGCCACCGGCGCCATCTATGGCGTACGACTGCTGCAGCATTTGCAACACATACCTGATGTCGAGACCCACTTGCTGGTCTCGGACGCTGCCGTGCTGACCTTGCACCAGGAAACAGGGCTGCAGCGGCGCGATGTCGAGGCGTTTGCCCATGTCGTGCACAAGGTGCGCGATATCGGCGCGTCGATCGCCAGCGGTTCGTTCCAGTCGGATGGGATGGTAGTGGCGCCGTGCTCGATGAGGACGTTGGCGTCGGTGGCGCACGGCCTGTCGGACAACCTGATCACGCGGGCGGCCGACGTGGTGCTCAAGGAGCGCCGGCGCCTGGTGCTGATGGTGCGCGAAACTCCGTTCAACCTGGCGCACCTGCGCAATATGACGGCGGTGACGGAAATGGGCGGCATTATTTACCCGCCCCTGCCCGGCTTTTATCACAAGCCACAATCGATCGAAGAGATGGTGGATCACACCGTGGGCCGGGTGATCGACCTGTTCGGCATCGAGCACGCACTGACGCCGCGCTGGCATGGCATGAAGCCGTCCGGCGCAGCATCCGGCTGCGATGAGAGTGAGCAACCGTAGCTGTAAACTCCGTTGCACCCGTAGTTGCAACCTCGGTCGCAAACTCATTCGCCACTTCAGCTGCAAGCTCGCCGGCAACCTCAGCCGGCCACGCCACCCGCTTCTTACCGCGCGCCGAAACGCAGGCCGTCTTCCGCTTTTTTCAGCTCCCTGGCTTCTTCCACCATGCGACGGTCGGCAATGCGCTTGCGCATGACCTCGGCATGTTTGGCGGCCGTCATGGGCGGGGCGGTCATTAATTCCTTCAGCTGCGCGACATTGCTGTAGTTACTTTTCATATGGCTGCTCAATGGCTGGACTCCAAGTAATCACGACCACTGCAACGGTATCAACTGACGTTGCAAGTCAGCGGTGCTGACGCCCTATTGTGCCTGAAATCGGTATGAGACCCATGACAATTCGCAAACGTACTTCAAATAAAAAAGTAACGTTGATGGACATCAACACCGCGTCCAGAATTCCGAACAAAAAGCGGAAAAGTCATGAAACAAGGTTCACACGGCAACAGTGCAACCGGCCTTTTCCGGCACTGCAAAAACCGCGCAAGTTTATTACTTTTGGTAGTTAACCCGCACCAGCATGCGAATAAATTCACGGGCAATTTGCTTGTGATGTTCGTCCAGGCGCTGTAAATCGGCAATTAACTTGACGTCGGCCGACTCGAAGCGCGAGACACCGTTGGCGCCCTCGCCTTCGGGGGTGCCATGTTCGGCCCCGCCAAAGCGCAGCCATTCGGCAGGCACGCCCAGCCATTGGGCGATCATGCGCAGCTTCTCCTGGGTCGGTATCGCCTCGCCCACCAGCCATTTACGGGCTGCGTGGACGGTAATCGGTCGCCCGTCAAAGCGGATGTTGAACTCGCGCGCCAGCCGGGTGGGGCTGTCAGGAGAGTAATGGGCATTCTTCAGCGCTTGCTGAAGGCGCTGGCTAAAGCTTTCGCGTTCATTAGAGGAATTCATCGTTGCACTATTTCATGTTGCGTCATGAAAGTCAGTCTCTTGAAGCGGAGCTTGATTTGTGACGCTGTGTGGTTCTGAAGTTAACATTATCGGCTCTACCAAAAGCAGGAGAGGTCCAGGGAGTGAGCGAATTTTATTTTGTTTTTTGCCGTTGTGGAACACTAAACTGTGGAGAGCGATAAATCAAGAAATGTCGCAAGTAACGGCTGCCACGCTACAATGACCACCAACGTTAACGTAAGCGGAAATCCAACAATTATTTTGCCGATGTCCACCTATACCATTACCGAACTAGCCCGTGAATTCGACATCACGGCACGCGCCATCCGCTTCTATGAAGACCAAGGGCTACTCAGCCCGTCACGTGAGGGCACTGGCGGACGCAACCGCGTGTACACGCCGCGCGACCGCACCCGCCTCAAGCTCACCTTGCGCGGCAAACGGCTGGGTTTGCCTCTGTCGGAAATCCGCGATCTGGTCGATATGTACGAAACGCCCAAGGATACGGCGGTACAGATGAACCATTTCCTGGGAGTGCTGGCACGCCACCGCGAGACCCTGGAACAGCAGCGCGAAGACATCGAAATGACCTTGGCCGAGATCACTGCTCACGAAGAGGAATGCCGGCAGCTGATCGCGGCCGCAGCCGAGGACAAGTCAACACCCTTGGACTGAGCACGGTTGACGTTTACGTTAACGTCACTCAAGAGTATCATCGGACTTTCCAGGGAACGCCGATTCCCTCCCATGACAACAATGAGGAAGAGACATGCTCGATCTGCCCGGACTGACCTTTGACCACGGCGAGGACATCGCCGCCCTGCGCGCAGCGGTGCAGCAGTTCGCTGCCGCCGAAATCGCGCCGCGCGCGGCCGAGATCGACCGCTCCGATCAATTCCCGATGGACCTGTGGCGCAAGCTCGGCGACCTGGGCGTGCTGGGCGTGACCGTCGGCGAGGAATACGGCGGCGCCAACATGGGCTACCTGGCCCACATCGTGGCGATGGAAGAAATCTCGCGCGCCTCGGCCTCGGTCGGCCTGTCGTACGGCGCCCACTCCAACCTGTGCGTCAACCAGATCAAGCGCAACGGCACCGAAGAACAAAAACAGCGCTACCTGCCCAAGCTGGTCTCGGGCGAATACATCGGCGCGCTGGCCATGTCCGAACCGAACGCCGGCTCCGACGTGGTCAGCATGAAGCTGCGTGCCGAGCTCAAGGGCGATCACTGGGTCCTCAACGGCACCAAGATGTGGATCACCAACGGCCCTGACGCCGACGTGCTGGTGGTCTATGCCAAGAACGACCTCGACGCTGGTGCGCGCGGCATGACCGCGTTCCTGATCGAAAAGACTTTCAAGGGTTTCTCGGTGGCGCAAAAGCTCGACAAGTTGGGCATGCGCGGTTCGCACACGGGCGAGCTGGTGTTCGAGGATTGTATCGTGCCGGTGGAAAACGTGTTGGGCGGCGTGGGCAAAGGCGTCAACGTGCTGATGTCGGGGCTGGACTTCGAGCGCACCGTGCTCTCCGGCGGACCGCTCGGCATCATGCAGGCCTGCATGGATTCGGTGGTGCCGTACATCCACGAACGCATCCAGTTCGGCCAGGCCATCGGCGAATTCCAGCTAATGCAAGGCAAGCTGGCCGACATGTACTCGACCATGATGGCCTGCAAGGCCTACGTGTACGCGGTGGGCCAGGCGTGCGACCGCGCTGCCACGCCCGAAGCCGTGCGCAACCTGCGCAAGGACGCGGCCGGCGCCATTCTGTACAGCGCCGAGAAAGCCACCTGGATGGCTGGCGAGGCAATCCAGGCGCTCGGTGGCAACGGCTACATCAACGAATACCCGGTCGGCCGCCTGTGGCGCGATGCCAAGCTGTATGAAATCGGCGCCGGCACCAGCGAAATCCGCCGCATGCTGATCGGCCGCGAACTGTTTGCGGAAACCCGCTAGTCGCACCGGCGGCCTGTGACGGTGACATTCAACATGACCCAGGCCGCCTTCCCCAAGCTGCTGCGCTCGCAAATCGCGTTCGACATCGCCCGTACCATCCTCGACGGTTTCGACAAGCACTACCGGCTGTTCCGCGCGACCAGCCGCCAGGCCAAGCGCTTTTTCGAGCTCGGCGCATGGGCCGAAGCGCAGCACGCCGCGCGCGAACGCATCGATTTTTACGACCGCCGCGTGCAGGAGTGCGTGCAGCAGCTCGAGGACGAATACAGCCAGGCAGACCTGGCCGACGACGTGTGGCAGGAACTCAAGCTGCACTATATCGGCCTGCTGTCCGACCATGCCCAGCCCGAGCTGGCGGAAACGTTTTTCAACTCGGTCTGCTGCAAGCTGCTGCACCGCAGCTACTTCCATAACGCGTATATTTTCGTGCGCCCCGTGGTCTCCACCGAGTACATCGAAACGCGCGAACTTGCGCCCACGTACAAGGTCTATTATCCGGACACCGATGGCGTGCATTTCGCCTTAAAACGCATCATCACCAACTTCCAGCTCAACGCTCCGTTCGCCAACCTCACGCGCGACGTGGAACAGGTGGAAGCGCGCCTGGCGCAGCTGTTCGGCGCCACCCGCATCGAAGCTAACCACCAGATCCACGTGCTCTCGAACCTGTTCTTCCGTAACAAGGGGGCGTACATCGTGGGCAGGATCATCAATGGCAACCGCGAGTACCCGTTCGTTGTGCCGATCCTGCACGACGCCAACGGCCATCTGGTCCTCGATACCGTGCTGTTCGATCCCGAGCAGATCACGGTGCTGTTCTCGTTTACGCGCGCGTATTTTTTGGTGGACATGGAAGTGCCGTCATCGTACGTGCAGTTCCTGCGCACGCTGCTGCCACGCAAGCCGCGCAGCGAGATCTACACCATACTCGGCCTGCAAAAACAGGGCAAGACGCTGTTCTACCGCGACTACCTGCAACATCTGAAGCACTCGTCGGACCGCTTCGATATTGCGCCTGGTATCCGCGGGCTGGTGATGCTGGTGTTTGCACTGCCGTCGTTTCCGTACGTGTTCAAGGTGATCAAGGATTTTTATCCGCCACCGAAGGAAACCACGCGCGCGCTGATCAAGCAGAAATATTTACTGGTCAAGCACCACGACCGCGTGGGCCGCATGGCCGACACGCTCGAGTATTCCAACGTGGCGTTTCCGCGCCACCGCTTCTCGGAGCGCTTGATTGCCGAGCTGGACCAATTTGCACCGTCGATGGTGGAGCTTGAGGGCGACCAGCTGATCATCAAGCACCTGTACATCGAACGGCGCATGGTGCCGCTCAATATGTGGCTGGCCAATGCCGAGAAGGACGGCGACGACGCCCAGCTTGAACACGGCATCGTCGAGTACGGCAACGCCATCAAGGAACTGGTCGCCGCCAACATTTTCCCTGGCGATATGCTGTACAAAAACTTCGGCGTCACGCGTCACCAGCGCGTGGTGTTTTACGATTACGATGAAATCGAAACCATCACCGACTGCAATTTCCGCGACATCCCGCAGGCCCGTACCGAAGAAGATGAAATGGCGTCCGAGCCGTGGTACCCAGTCGGCAAGCACGACGTTTTTCCCGAGCAGTTCGGCCAGTTCCTGCTCGGGCATCCGACCATCCGCCGCTTTTTCATGCAACACCACGCCGACCTGCTCACCCGCGACTACTGGCAGGCGCGCAAGCAGCGCATTCTTGATGGCGTGGTGGAAGACGTGTACCCGTATCCGCAGCACATCCGCTTTTTCCACGATCATGTCACCAACACCCCGGCGGTGACACCGCCACCGTTTATGGAGATACTAGAAAATGAATGACCCGATTGTTATCGTGGGCGCAGCCCGCACCCCCATGGGCGCCTTCCAGGGCGACTTTTCCGGCCAGGCCGCGCACGACCTGGGCGCCGTCGCAATTGCTGCCGCTGTCGAACGCGCCGGCATCGATGGCCAATTGGTCGAGCACGTCTATTTCGGCAATTGCCTGATGGCGGGCCAGGGCCAGGCGCCAGCGCGCCAGGCATTATTGAAAGCGGGTTTGCCCACTTCCACCGGCGCCGTCACGCTGTCCAAGATGTGCGGCTCGGCGATGCAGGCCGCCATCTTCGCCCATGACCAGCTAATCGCCGGCAGCGCCGACGTGGTGGTGGCCGGCGGCATGGAATCGATGACCAATGCGCCTTACCTGGTACCGAAGGCGCGCGGCGGCTACCGCATCGGCCACGGCATGCTGCTCGACCACATGATGTACGACGGCCTCGAAGACGCCTATTCGCGCAACGAGAAAACGGGCGAAGGCCGCTCGATGGGCACGTTTGCCGAAGAATGCGTGGCCCAGTACCAGTTTACGCGCGAGGCGCAAGACAGTTTTGCCATCGAATCGGTCAAGCGCGCGCAGGCAGCCACCAGCGAAGGCTGGTTCAAGTGGGAAATCGCGCCCGTCACCGTCAGCAGCCGCGCTGGCGACACCGTGATCGACCGCGATGAAGGTCCATTGAAAGCCAAGCTCGACAAGATCCCGACGCTGCGCGCCGCATTCAAAAAGGACGGCACCATCACCGCCGCCTCGTCGTCATCGATCAACGACGGCGCTGCCGCGCTGGTCATGATGCGCGAATCGACCGCGCAGAAACTGGGCGCGATCGTGATCGCCCGCATCCACGGCCACGCCACCCACGCCCAGGCTCCTGACCTGTTTACCACTGCACCGATCGGCGCCATCGAAAAGCTGTACAAGAAAACCGGCTGGGCCAGCCGCGACGTGGACCTGTTCGAAATCAACGAGGCATTTGCTGCCGTGCCCATGGCCGCCATGCGCAACCTCGATATCCCGCACAGCAAGATCAACATCCACGGCGGCGCCTGCGCGCTGGGCCACCCGATCGGCGCCTCGGGCGCGCGCATCATCGTCACCCTGCTCGGTGCGCTCAAGCGCACCGGCGGCAAGAAGGGGGTGGCAGCGCTGTGCATCGGCGGCGGCGAAGCAACGGCCATGGCCATCGAACTGGTGGAGGCATCATGCCAACCGCTCTGATCATTGGCGCCTCGCGCGGCATCGGCCTGGAACTGGTCACGCAATACCGCGCCGACGGCTGGCGCGTGATCGCCACCGCGCGCAAGGCCGAGGACTGCGCCGCCCTGAGCGCGCTCGGCGCCGAAGCGCACAAGCTCGACGTCACCGACGTCGAAGCCTGCGCCGGCCTCGGCTGGAAGCTCGACGACGAGGAGCTCGATGTCGCCTTCCTCAACGCCGGCGTCTATGGCCCGCGCCACGACGGCTTTCCGCAACAGTCGGACTTCGACAGCGTGATGCACACCAATGTGCTGTCCGCCATGCGCCTGCTGCCGATCATCGCGCCGCTGGTGGCCGGCAAGCGCGGCAAGCTGGCGGTGCTGTCGTCGCACATGGGGTCGCTGAGCGAACGCAGCAGCCCCAGCGGCTCGCTATACCGCGCCAGCAAGGCGGCGCTGAACTCGGTGCTGATCGATACCGCGCTGGTGTACGGCCCGCAGGGCGCCACGTGCGTGGCGTTCCACCCGGGCTGGGTGCGTACCGACATGGGCGGCGACGGCGCCGACATTTCGCCGCAAGAAAGCGCGGCGGGCATGCGCCGCACGCTGGCAACCTTGCCGGCATCGGACCAAGCCGTCTATCGCAATTACGACGGCAAACCGATCGGCTGGTGAGCGACAGCGCACGGCAGCCAAGCCCGCCATCTGCACCGGTGGCGGGCTTCCAACCCCATAACAACGAGACCCCATGATACTGAGCCAGGAACACGACATGATCCGCGACGCCCTGCGCGCTTTTGCGCAGGAGCGTCTCGCCCCCAACGCCGCCCGCTGGGACAAGGAGCACCATTTCCCGAAGGAGGAGTTGCAGGAACTCGCTGCCCTCGGTGCTTTTGGAGTGGCCGTGCCGGAAGCGCTGGGCGGCGCCGGCATGGATTACGTGTCGCTGGCGCTGGTGCTCGAGGAAATCGCTGCCGGCGACGGCGGCACATCCACCATCATTTCGGTGAACAACTGCCCGGTGTGCAGCATTGCCATGATGTATGCCAACGACCGCCAGAAGGAACAATGGCTGCGTCCGCTGGCGCAGGGCGCCATGCTCGGCGCGTTCTGTCTGACCGAGCCGCACACGGGCAGCGACGCGGCCGCCCTGCGCACCACGGCCACGCGCGACGGCGACGCGTATGTACTCAACGGCGTCAAGCAGTTCATCACCAGCGGCAAGTATGCGGGCGTGGCCATCGTGCTGGCCGTGACCGACAAGGCGGCCGGCAAAAAGGGCATCAGCGCGTTCTGGGTGCCCACTGCCACGCCCGGCTACATCGTGGCGGGGCTGGAACAGAAGATGGGCCAGCACTCGTCGGACACGGCGCAGATCGTGTTCGAGAACTGCCGCATTCCGGCGGAAAACCTGATCGGCGAAGAGGGGCAAGGCTACAAGATCGCGCTGTCGGGCCTGGAAGGCGGACGCATCGGCATCGCCGCCCAGGCCGTGGGCATGGCGCGTGCAGCTTACGAGGCAGCCCTCGCTTACGCGCGTGACCGCGAGAGTTTCGGCAAACCGATTTTCGAACACCAGGCCGTGCAATTCCGCCTGGCCGACATGGCTACCCAGATCGAAGCGGCGCGCCAGCTGATCCGCCACGCGGCGTCGATGAAGGATGCGGGCTTGCCGTGCCTGAAGGAGGCGGCGATGGCGAAGCTGTTCGCTTCGGAAATGGCCGAGCGCGTTTGTTCGGATGCGATCCAGGTCCACGGTGGCTACGGTTACGTGAGCGACTTCCCGGTCGAACGGATTTACCGCGACGTGCGCGTATGCCAGATCTACGAAGGCACCAGCGATATCCAGAAGCTGCTGATCGCCCGCGCCTTGTAGCAGCGACTATACTGGGGCGATTATCGTCATTCAAAGCCGCCATGAACCAATACATCGCCCCCGTCCCACTGGAAAAAGCCTATCGCCTGCTCACTCACGGCCCGACCGTACTGGTCTCCAGCCGCCACGACGGCGTGGACAACGTGATGGCCGCCGCCTGGTCGTGCGCGCTCGATTTCGCCCCGCCCAAGGTCACCGTCGTGATCGACAAAATCACTGCCACCCGGGCGCTGGTCGAGAACAGCGGCATGTTTGTGCTGCAAGTGCCGACCGTGTCGCAGCTGCAACTGACCGAGCAGCTCGGCACGACCAGCCTGGCGACCGAACCGGACAAGCTGCAACGCGCGCAGGCCGAACTGTTCCATATCGACGGCTACGACCTGCCGTTCGTGGCTGGCTGCTCGGCCTGGCTGGCGTGCAAGCTGGTGCCGGAGCCGCACAACCAGCAAACCTACGATCTGTTCATCGGCGAGGTGGTGGGCGCCTGGTCGGACACGCGCGCCTTCAAGGACGGCCACTGGCAGTTCGAACATGCCGACCCGGCCTGGCGCAGCCTGCACCACGTGGCGGGCGGACACTTCTATGCGATCGGCGCGGCGCTGGACGTGACACCAGAAAAATAGAGGGATCTCCAGGCGAAAAAAAAGCCCGCTTAGCATCAGCTAGCGGGCTTCGTTCCAATGTATTACCAATGCTTTAATCGTACCGGTCTCCAGGGCTATCTGCCAAGTGAGGCGGTAATCTCAGGCGCCCATGCTATCTGCATGGTGCCCCTGACGTGTAAGTCGACCAACGTATTCGAAAGACAGCTGCGGCATCTGCGTCACCAGCGCGTTGAACTTACACTGTTCGTTGCGCGGCGCATTTGCCAGAGGTGGGACTGTCGGCACGCACAACGTGCAGACCTCAACCACGAACGTAGTGTAACACAGATATTTGTGCGGCGCACAAATTATTTCATTGGTGTTTCTTCGGTGGTCATCGGCCGCACGGTCCGGCGCGGCTTGTGGCGGCAGGCGCGTTCGAATTCCGATATCACCTGGGCGCCGAACAGCAGCAGGGTCGCGCCGATTTCCAGGCTGAACATGACAATGATGGCGGTGGTCATCGAGCCATACACCACGTTGACCTGCGACAGCGTGGTGAAGTACCACACCAGGATGTGGCGCGCGCATTCCCACAGCAGCGCCGCCGTCACCCCGCCGATCAAGGCGTGCGACAGCGACAGCCGCCCCACGGGCATGACCAGGTAGATCGACGTCAGTACCAGCACTTCGCCGCCAAAACCGAGCATATACAGCAGCACGCCGGAAACGCCCTGCAACGACCATTGATAGCCGAACAGCGACACGCTCTCCTCGCCCATCACCTGCAAGCTGCCGGCCACCAGGGTCACCAGCAACATGCCCGCGCCCAGCGACAGGATGTAGCAGTACGGCATGATGGCCGAAATCAGGAAGCGCCGGCGCTTGACCTCCACCCGGTGCTTGAAGATCACCGACATGGCGTTTTCCAGCACCGTGAACGCCAGCGAACTGAAGAAAATCATGCTGACCAGCAGCACGCCCCCCACCACGTCGCGGTGGTCGAGGAAGTGCGACACCTCTTCGACGATGGGGCCGGAGTGGCCGGGCACCAGCCAGCCCAGGTAGCGTCCGACCGTCTCGAGCAACACGTTCTCGTCGATGACGTGGGACAGCGCCACCACCACCAGCATCAGCAGCGGCACGATGGACAGCAAGGAGTAATAGGCGACCGCGCCCGCGAGCAACAAGCCCTGGTTGGCGCGAAAGCCCTTCAGACATTGCACCAGGAAAGCCATGGGGTGCGTGATCACGTAGACCAGCCCCCTGCGATTAAAGAATTTCATTGCCTTATTCTACGCACAAGCCGGAGACAAGTATGTGCGGCGTCGCCCAGACTCCGGCGCCTGCGTGCCGCCCCATCCACATGGCGCGCGGCAGCCATCCCCCGCTATACTGCGGCTATCGCCCACTGATTTCGAGAAAATACGCATCTATGTCGCTCACCTATATCTGGTCTGGATTTTTCGTGGTCGGCTTGCTGGCCGCGCTGTTGCAATTCTTCTTCATGGGCGACACCGAGATTTTCAAGCGCATTGTTGATGGCACCTTTACTTCCGCCAAGTCCAGCGTGATGGACATCGCCCTGCCGCTGGCCGGCGTGATGACCTTGTGGCTCGGCATCATGAACATCGGTGAAAAGGCTGGCGCGGTCAACCTGCTGGCGAAGATTATCGCGCCGTTCTTCTCGCGCATCTTCCCCGGCGTGCCGTCGAACCACCCGGCCAATGGCCACATGGTGATGAATTTCTCGGCCAACCTGCTGGGCCTCGATAACGCGGCCACGCCGTTCGGGCTGAAGGCCATGGAAAGCCTGCAAACCCTCAACCCCAAGGCCGACGAGCCAACCGACGCCCAGATCATGTTCCTGGTATTGCACACCTCGGGCCTGACCCTGATCCCGGTGGCCATCATGGCGCAGCGCTCGATCATGGGCGCAGCCGACCCGGCCGACATTTTTATCCCCTGCCTGATTGCCACCTACGTGGCCACCGTGACCGGCATCATCGTGGTGTCGATCCGCCAGCGCATCAACCTGATCAACCGCGTGGTGCTGGGCTGGCTGGGCGGCATGACTGCCGCCATCCTCGGCATGATCTGGTACTTCACCGAGTACCTGACCAAGGCCGAGATCCAGAAGTTTTCCACCGTGTTCAGCAACCTGCTGCTGCTGACCGTGATCGTCGGCTTCATCCTCGGGGCGCTGCGCAAGAAGGTCAATGTCTATGACGCCTTTATCGAGGGTGCCAAGGGCGGCATCGAAACCTCGATCAAGGTGATTCCGTACCTGGTGGGCATGCTGGTGGCGATCAGCGTGATCCGCAACGCCGGCGTGTTCAACTTCGTGGTGCAGGGTTTTACCTGGGTATTTACCCACATGGGCATCAATACCGACTTCGTGCCGGCGCTGCCCACCGCGCTGATGAAACCGCTCAGCGGCAGCGGCGCCAAGGCCATGATGATCGACACCATGCAAACCTACGGCCCCGACTCGTTTGTCGGCCGCCTCGCTTGCGTGTTCAACGGCTCGGCCGACACCACGTTCTACATCGTTGCGCTGTACTTCGGCTCGGTCGGCATCCGCAAGACGCGTTACGCGATCTCGTGCGGCCTGATCGCCGACTTTGCCGGCGTGGTCACCGCCATCGCGGTCGCTTACCTCTTCTTCCATTGATCGGGCCGTTTATGTTGCGTCGTACCTTGCTTGCCACCCTGCTGTTCGTTGGCACCGTTCATGCCGCGCCGTTGCCGGAGCCTGTGGCCCGCCTGATGAAGTCGGCCAAAATTCCCGAGGCGGCTGCCGGCATCGTCGTCCTGCGTGGCGACGCCGTGCTGCTGGCGCACAATGCGCAGCAGGTGATGCAGCCGGCATCGACGATGAAGCTGTTTACCGCCATGACGGCGCTGGAGCAACTGGGGCCGGTATTCCGCGGCCGCACCGAGCTGCGCAGCAGCGCCGACGTCGTGCAGGGCGTGCTGCAGGGCGACCTGATCGTGCGCGGCGGCGCCGACGCCGACTTCAACGAAGACGTGCTGACCCACATGCTGCAAGCGCTACGCAACCAGGGCATTACGGTCATCAACGGCGACGTCGTGCTCGACCGCACGCTGTTCCAGCCCGCGCGTCTCGACGTCGGCCAGCCGCCGTTCGACGAATATCCGTGGGCCTATTACAACGTCATTCCCGATGCGCTGCTGATCAACACCAACCTGTTGAAACTTGAGCTACGTGCGGTCGGCGGCCAGCTGTCGATCGTGACCATGCCGGAGATGGACAACGTTACCGTGCGGTCGGACCTGCGCATGACCGACGCCACGTGCGCGCAGTGGGAACAGGGCTGGCGCACGCCCGATTTCGTCCGCAGCGGCGACCGCATCGACGTGGTACTGCACGGCAGCTTCCCGCGCGATTGCGTCAAAACCGTCAACATCAACGTGCTCGATCCGCACGATTACCTGGCGCGGCTGGTGCGCGCGACGTGGCGCAAGCTGGGCGGGACGATCGCCGGCACGGTGCGCGAGGCCAATGCTCCGGCACCGCTGTCGGCCGGTTTGGCAGGCGCCTCGGCGGGGCCACAGGCTGCCGGGACGGCAGCAGTCCTCGCTGCGACACCATCGGCTTCGTCGCCCGCGCCGTCCGCCGCACCACCAACTGCGCAGCCGGCCGCTCCCTCGGGAGCGCAACAGTCCGTTGTACTGAACAACGCGCCGGCCAATGCCGATACGGACGCGGGCGTGCCGGCTGCCCCGCCGTCAACCACCTCTGTTGCACCGGTCACCACGCGCCTGCTGGCCGAGCACGTCTCGCGCGCACTGCCGGAGGTGCTGCGCGACGTCAACAAGAACTCCGACAACACGCTGGCGCGCACCGTGTTCCTCAGCCTGGGCAGCCTGGAAGCCGACCCGGCACTGGGCAGCCGGCCGCTGCCGCCGGACGGCCTCAACACCACCACCAGCGCGCGCGCCGACGCGGCCATCCGCACCTGGCTGCAACAGCACAATATCGACAGCACCGGCCTGGTGCTCGACAACGGCTCGGGCCTGTCGCGCAGCGAGCGCGCGACAGCTACCCAGCTGGCCGGCGTGCTGCAGGCCGGCTTGAAAAGCAACTGGATGCCGGAATTCTTGTCGAGTCTGCCGATCGCCGCCACCGACGGCACCATGCGCCGCCGCCTGAAAGACAGCCCCGCCGCCACCCGCGCCCGCATCAAAACCGGCAGCCTGAACGGCGTAATCGCCATCGCTGGCTACGTGCAGGACGCCAACAACCAGCCGGTGGTGGTGGTGGCGATGCTCAACGACCCGCGCGTGGCCGGCGGCGCCGGGCGGGCGGTGCTTGATGCGTTGATTGATTGGGTGGCGCGGCAGTAACGACAAGCACGATTCCCGATCGTATTTGATTGATTTTTTAGCAGATTTAAAATGATGGTAATAACACCCGCCGCCACGCGCTCCGCAAGAGCCGTGTACAAATGGCGGGTTATTTTTTGTCGAAACGGTATGCACTACACCAAGCCAGCACTCATTCCCGTGCCGCCGTCATCCGCATCATGACCAATGTTATCGATGGGAACCCGTATCTTGCTGACGGCTTACGCTATCTGTTCTACTCCAACCCGAACGCCCACCCCACCCAAATGGGCTTCCCCGTACATTGGGCGTCCGATCCGATCTGGGGATAGGTCGATAAACTGCGCAACAGCCGGTTGGCTCACTCCACCGGCGCAGTCTCCACAGCCGCCGGCGCTGCCACCGGCGCGGCCGGCAATACCGGCAGCGGGCTCGTCAGCACGTCCAGCAGCGCGGCGGTTTCCGCGTCCATGGTGCCGTCGAACAGCGTCGGGCGGTACTTGGTCTGGAATACGGCCAGCACGTTGCGCGTCGCCGTGTCGAACACGCCGGTCTGCGGCACGGCGTAGCCGATCTGCGCCAGCGTGCGCTGGAACCAGAACACGTCGGGCAGTTGCTGCTGGTAGCCGGGCAGGCGTGCGGCCACGCGGCTCGGTTCCGGCCAGGTGATCAGGCCTTCGTCGGCCAGGCGTTTCCAAGGGAACAGCGGACCCGGGTCGAGCTTGCGCTGTGGCGCGATCTCGTTGTGGCCGAGGATGTTTTCCGGGCGGATGTTGTGGCGCTTGACGATGTCCTTGAGCAGCAGCACCAGCTGGTCGATCTGGGCCGGCTTGAACGGATACCAGGCGCGGCCCTGCGGCGTGTCCTTGTAGCCGGGGTTGACGATCTCGATGCCGATCGACGCGGCGTTGAGCTGGTTGTAGATCTTCCAGTTGCTGTAGCCGGCGTGGTTCGACTGGCGCGACTCGTCCACCAGGCTGTACACGGTGGGCTGGTCGGCGTCGGTCACCAGGTAGTGCGCGCTGACGTCCTGCGTGGTCAGGATCTTGATCGAACGCGGCAGGTCCGACACCGTGTAGTGGACGATGATGTACTTGACGCGGTCGCTCTGGCCGCGCGCGCTCAGGGTGCGGTCGATGGCCAGCCCGGCGGGCGGCGGGGGCGGCACGGTGGCGCAGCCGGCAAGCGCCAGCAGGGTGGACAGGACGGTCAGCGTTACGATCTTCATTCGGTCATCTCGGGCGGTGGTGGCAGCAACATGCTCATGCGTGGGAGTGTAGTGCAATCCGCGCCGCCGCGTGGTGCGCCGGACCACTTATTTGCTGGAGTGAAAGCTCCGCCGGCAGCGCCGCGCGCATCGCCTGCACGATGGCCGGATGCAGCGTGGCGGCGCGGCCGCTCACGGCAATCGGCCGCGCGCCGTAGCGCCCCACCAGCGCCAGCGCGATACGCGCCAGTTCCTGCCCGGCCTGTTCGAGAATGGCGCGCGCCACCGGATCGCTGTCCGCCGCCTGCGCGACCGCCAGCGCCAGACGGCCAATCGCACCGCGGTCCTGGCCATAGATGAACTGGCGCGAGTATGCCCAGTCGCTGCCGCCCACGTGGTCGAACACCGCGCGCGCCAGCGGCGACTGTTCCCAAGCGCCCGGCTGTTCATCCTCGCGGCGCCAGATGTGGCGCATCGCTTCGCGCGCGATCCAGAAACCGCCACCGCCATCGTCCAGCGTGACGCCGCGGCCACCGGCGCGGTGCAGGCGGCCCTCTTCGTCTATCCACGCCGCGATCGAACCGGTGCCAGCGTACACCAGGTACCCCTCTCCCGGCGCAAAGCTGGCGAGATAGGCGATGTCGATGTCGCTGCGTACCGTCACCACTGCTGGATTAATGCCCAGCGCTTCGGCCAGCAGCAAGGCAGGCGCGGCAGAAGCGCCGTCGAAACCGGTCAGTCCGGCGCAGACGAACGAGGGAATGCCGGCCGCCCGTACCTGCGCGGCCAGTTCGGCCAGCACGGTGCGCACTGCCGCCACGCCAGCGGCAGACGCCATCTGGTTGGCGGAGATGCCGGCCACGAAGCCTTCTGCCATGATAGCTCCAACACCATCGACCAGCGCCCAACGCGTTTGCGTACCGCCAGCGTCGATGCCGAGCGCGGAGAACGGGGCCGGAGCGAAGACTGGTGCTGGTGCCCGCGCTGCTGCAACAGGTGCGGGTACCGGCAGTGCGGCTGGCGCTGGCAATACTGGTGGTGCTTGCGCCATTGCGCTTGCGGTAGCGTTTGGGTCTGCTTCCACCGTCATGCCTGCAGGCTGACAGTCACGCGCACGCTCTCGTTGCCGAGCCGGTCCACCGCGCTCACCACCACCGCCTGGGCGGCGCCGGCAACGGCGTCGTCGGGCAGCAGCAGCACCGTGCGCGACGAGGGTGCCACCGCGAAGCGCCATTCGGCGCCGTAGCGTGACCAGATCGCGTAATGGCTGACCGGCTTGCCGGCGCCGGCAAACAGGCGCAAGCCGGTACCGTTGGCTTCGCGCCGCGCGGTCGCTTTCGGCGCCGTGGGCAGGTCGGAACCGAGCCAGGGCGTGGCCGGCGCCAGCGCCGCGCTCTGATAGGCGCGGGCGCGCAATTGATCGGTGATGCCCTTGCGGTTTTCCATCAGCGGCGCGATGCTGAAATGCACATGGCCACGGGTGCCGGCGCGGGTGCGGGTAACGCCGATCTGCTTGACGATTTCGTCGGGCGCAAACGACTTGGCGCTGTTGTCGATGCGGCTCGTGTACAGGCCCGGCCATACGTGGCGTGCATACGTGTTTTGCGCCAGCCAGTAGTCGAGCAGCACGCCAAACGCCTGCGGCGCCTGCGCCACCGGCCAGTACAGCTGCGGCGCCAGGTAGTCGAGCCAGCCGTTGTTGAGCCACAGTTCGGCGTCGGCATACAGCTTGTCGTACTGGCTGAAACCGACAATGCCGTTGGGCCGGCGGTCGGGCCGGCCGATGCCGAACGGGCTGATGCCAAAGCGCACCCAGCTTTTCTCGCGGTGGATGCCCTTGTACAGCGCCTCGATCAGCGCGTTGACGTTCTGGCGCCGCCAGTGCGGACGGTCGAGCGCACCGCCGCCAAGCAGGTAGCGCTGCCACGACGGCTCGTCCGGGAAATCGAGTTCGCGGCGGGCGCCATTGCCGCCCTCGAGCGCCACGCCCTCGGCGCCGGCAGTATTGGTATTGTCGATCGGGTACGGATAGAAATAATCGTCGATGTGAACGCCATCGATATCATAGCGACGCACCACGTCGAGGATCACGTCCAGCGTGCGCTGGGCGGCGGCCGGCTCGCCCGGGTCCATCCACAGGTAGCGGCCATACGTCTTGACCGCTTCGGGATGGGTAAACGACATGTGGTTGGACGCCAGCGGCGACTTGGCCGTGGCATGGCGCGCGCGGTACGGGTTGAACCACGCGTGCAGTTCCAGTCCGCGTGCATGGGCCTGCTCGATCCAGAATTGCAGCGGATCGTAGGTGGGTGCGCGACCCTGCTGGCCAGTCAGGAACTCCGACCACGGCTCGAGCGCGGACGGGTAGATGGTGTCGGCGCTGGGCCGCACTTGCAGCACGATCGCGTTCAGGTTGAGCAGCTTGCAACGCTCGAGGATGGCGATGGCTTCGGCCTGCTGCTTTTCAGCCGTCAGATTACTGCGGCTGGGCCAGTCGATATTGGCGACGGTCGATATCCAGGCGGCGCGGAACTCGCGCGGCGCTGGCGGCGGCGTGACCAGGCTGGCCGGTGTCGGTGTGACCGGCGGCGGCAGTGCGCCAGGGGCAGCCGGCGCGGCGGGCCCTTCGGGCACCACCGCAGTCGGCGTGCTCGAACATCCCTGCATGATGGCAGCCACGGCGCCGGCCACGCCAGCGGTCAAGGTCAGCCGTTTCTTCGCATTAAATACCAAAACATTCCCCGATCCAATTGAGCGTCGTATTGTAATGCGGTCGCCGCCATTTTCTAGCCCTGCTTCTTACCGAATCCGGGCTTGATTTCCACCAGTGCAGTCATGAAAAACGCGGGCAACGTTGAAATACATGCCCAGATGAAAAAGTTCTGGTAACCGAGCAGGTGTTGCAGCTTGCCGCTGATCATTCCTGGCAGCATCATGCCCAGCGCCATGAAGCCGGTGCAGATCGCGTAGTGGGCAGTCTTGTGTTCGCCGTCGGCCACCATGATCATGTACAGCATGAAGGCGGCAAAGCCGAAGCCGTAGCCAAATTGCTCCACCGCCAGGCAGCCGGCAATCACTTCGATACTGGTGGGCATGGCCGTGGCCAGGTACACGAACACCAGGTCCGGCACGTGCATGATGAACAACATCGGCCAGATCGCCTTTTTCAGGCCGAAGCGGGCGATCACGATGCCACCGGCAATGCCGCCCAGCACCAGCGCCGCCACGCCAATGGTGCCGTACACCAGGCCGAACTCGGACGTGGTCAAGCCCAGCCCGCCCTGCTCGCGCGGATCGAGCAGGAACGGCGCCGCCATCTTGAGCAGCTGCGCCTCACCGAGCCGGTACAGCAGCAGGAAGCCGATGATGGAAACGATGCCCTTCTTGCGGAAAAAACTGCGGAAGGTTTCGATAAAGTCCGTCCACAGCGCGCCGGTCTTGGCCGTGCTGTGGTCGCCCTGCGGGCGCGGCAGCACCAGCTGGTGGTACGCGCACAGCGCCAGGAAAATCGCTGCCGTGATGCCGAACACCACCGACCACGCGTAGGCCGGATCGTTGCTCGACTTGATCAGTTCGCCAGCGAGGTACACCAGCCCGCCCTGCCCGGCAATCATCGCCAGTTTATAAAATGCGCTGCGCACGCCGACAAAGGCGGCCTGCTGGTGCTGCGAAGGCAAGCCCAGCATGTAATAGCCGTCCGAGGCGATGTCGTGCGTGGCGGAGGCAAACGCCATCAGCCATAGCACGGCCAGGCTCAGCGCAAAAAATTGCGGCAAATGCAAGGTAAAGGCGACCGCCGCCAGCGCCGCACTCGACACCAGCTGCATCAGCACGGTCCAGTGGCGCTTGGTGCCAAACAGGTCGACGATGGGCGACCACAGCGGCTTGAGCACCCACGGCAGGTACAGCCACGAGGTATAAAACGCCAGGTCGTCATTGGAGACGCCCAGGTTCTTGTACATCACGGTGGACAGCAGCATCACCGCCACGTAGGGCACAGCCTGGCTGAATGACACGCTGGGCACCCAGGCCCACGGGCTGCGTTGCTGCGTACTGCTTTGATTCATACGATATTCCTCCCGGCGCTAGTGTAAAGGCGGACCTCCGGGGCGGCACCTGTTATTTCTTCATCTGGTGTAACTTCGCGCCGGGCGCAAGCGCGCCATTTGGCGGATAATGCTCGCTTGTCAGACCTGCCCACCGTGCATCCATGTCCAAGAAGTCTTCCGCGCCTACCGGCTGCCCCTGCGGCGGCCCCTCGCTGGCTACCTGCTGCGGCCCGTACATAGACGGGTCCGCCATCGCGCCCACGGCCGAAGCGCTGATGCGCTCGCGCTATACCGCCTATGGCCAGCGCAACGAGCCGTACCTGCTGGCCACCTGGCATGCCAGCACCCGGCCAGCCGAGCCCTTGTTTGGTGCCGAGGAAAAACTGCAATGGCTGGGACTTGAGGTAAAATCTGCTTTACGTTTACGTCAACGTAAAGCAGAAGAGGCAGACCAGGATCGCGATACGGTGGAGTTCGTGGCACGGTTCAAGGTCGGCGGCCGCGCCGAGCGCCTGCACGAGATCAGCAACTTCGTGCGTGAACCTGACGCTATCGGTGGCGCCCTGCGCTGGTTTTACGTTGACGGACATTTTCCGCAATAAACCACACGACGCGTGCGAGACCACGCGCAAAGGAAAACCATGCCGCAGATCGACACCAAGCTCAATCCCCGTAGCGAAGATTTCAAGACCAATATCGCCGCCATGCAGGCGGTGGTGGACGACTTGCGCGCCAAGGTGGCCGCCATCGCCCAGGGCGGCGGCGCCGCTGCCAGCGCCAAACACGTCGCGCGCGGCAAGCTGCTGCCGCGCGACCGCGTGCAAATGCTGCTCGATCCCGGCACGCCGTTCCTCGAACTGTCGCAAATGGCCGCCTACGGCATGTACCAGGATGGCAATGGCGTCGATGCGGCGCCGGCCGCCGGCATCATCACCGGCATCGGCCGCGTGGCCGGCCAGGAATGCGTGATCGTCTGTAACGACGCCACCGTCAAGGGCGGGACGTACTACCCGATCACGGTCAAAAAACACCTGCGCGCGCAGGAAATCGCCGACCAGAACCACCTGCCCTGCATCTACCTGGTCGACTCGGGCGGCGCCAACCTGCCCAACCAGGACGACGTCTTCCCCGACCGCGACCACTTCGGCCGCATCTTTTACAACCAGGCCAACCTGTCGGCCAAGGGCATCCCGCAAATCGCCGTGGTGATGGGGTCGTGCACCGCCGGCGGCGCCTACGTGCCGGCCATGAGCGACGAGTCGATCATCGTCAAGGAGCAAGGCACGATTTTCCTCGGCGGCCCGCCGCTGGTGAAAGCCGCCACCGGTGAAGTGGTCACGGCCGAAGACCTGGGCGGTGGCGATGTCCACACCCGCCTGTCCGGCGTGGCCGACCATCTGGCGCAGAACGATTTGCATGCGCTGTCGCTGGCGCGCACCATCGTCTCCAATCTGAACCGCATCAAGCCACAGCAGGGCGCCATCCGTGCCGTGGTGGAGCCGAAGTACCCGGCCGAAGAACTGTATGGCGTGATTCCGGTGGACACCCGCAAGCCGTTCGATGTGCGCGAAGTGATCGCCCGCATCGTCGATGGCAGCGAGTTCGACGAATTCAAGGCGCGCTTCGGCGCCACGCTGGTATGCGGCTTCGCCCACATTTTCGGCATGAAGGTCGGCATCATCGCCAACAATGGCATCCTGTTCTCGGAATCCGCCGTCAAGGGCGCGCACTTCATCGAGCTGTGCGCGCAGCGCAAGATCCCGCTGGTGTTCCTGCAAAATATCACCGGCTTCATGGTGGGCCGCAAGTACGAAAACGAAGGCATCGCCCGCCACGGCGCCAAGATGGTCACGGCCGTCGCCACCGCTGCCGTGCCCAAGTTCACCGTCATCATCGGCGGCAGTTTTGGCGCCGGCAATTACGGCATGTGCGGCCGCGCCTTTTCGCCGCGCTTCATGTGGATGTGGCCCAATGCGCGCATCTCCGTCATGGGCGGCGACCAGGCGGCCAGCGTGCTGGCCACCGTCAAGCGCGACGGCATCGAGGCCAAGGGTGGCACCTGGTCGGCGGACGAAGAAGCCGCGTTCAAGCAGCCGATCAAGCAGCAGTACGAAGATCAGGGCCACCCGTATTACGCCACCGCGCGCCTGTGGGACGATGGCGTGATCGATCCGGCCGACACCCGCACGGTGCTGGGCCTGGGCTTGTCCGCCGCGCTCAATGCGCCGATCGAAGACACCAAATTCGGTATCTTCCGGATGTAAGGAGCGGCCATGACCTACGACACCCTGACCATCGAACGCGCCAGCCACTTGGCTACGGTCACCCTCAATCGTCCAGACGTGCGCAATGCCTTCAACGAGGCGACCATCGCCGAACTGACGCAGGCTTTCAGCGCGCTGGGCGCCGACGAGTCGGTGCGCGCCATCGTCCTGGCCGCCAACGGCCCGGCCTTTTGCGCCGGCGCCGATTTGAACTGGATGAAGAAAATGGCGGGCTACACCCACGCCGAAAACCACGCCGATGCGCTGCAACTGGCCACCATGCTGCGCACGATCTACGAGTGCCCGCAGCCGGTGGTCGCGCGCGTGCAGGGCGACTGCTACGCTGGCGGCATGGGCCTGGTGGCCGCGTGCGACATCGTCGTGGCAGTGGATGAAGCGCAGTTTTGTCTGAGCGAAGTGAAGCTGGGACTGATCCCGGCCACCATTGCGCCGTACGTGATCAAGGCCATGGGCGAGCAGGCGGCGCGCCGGTACTTTTTGACGGCCGAACGCTTTACGGCCGCCACCGCGCTGCACATCGGCTTTACCCACGAAGTGGTTAGCGGCGCTGCGCTCGACGCCACGGTGGCCGAGATTGTCCAAGCGCTGGTCAACAACAGCCCCGCCGCCGTGCGCCAGGCGAAAACGCTGGTGCGCGAGGTGGCGGGACGCCCGGTCGATGATGCGCTGGTGGACGATACCGCCGCGCGCATCGCCGCCATCCGCGCCTCGGAACAAGGCCGCGAAGGCGTGGCGTCGTTCCTCGAGAAACGCAAGCCGGCCTGGCTAAATTAGGAAATAAACGTATTGGAGTTGTTTTGGAATTGAATAATCAAAGCGAATGGGTCACGCGCAGCCTGCGCAGCGTCTGGCATCCGTGTACCCAGATGCAGCACCACGAAACCGTGCCGCTGATCCCGGTCAAGCGCGGCCAGGGTGCGTGGCTGTACGACCATGAAGGCCGCCGCTACCTCGACGCCATCAGCTCTTGGTGGGTCAACCTGTTCGGCCACGCCAACCCGCGCATCAACGCGGCGTTGAAGGATCAACTCGATACTCTGGAACACGCAATGCTGGCCGGCTTTACCCACGAGCCGGTGATCGAGCTGTCCGAAAAACTGTCGGCATTGACCGGCGGGGTGCTGGGCCACAGTTTCTACGCCAGCGACGGCGCCTCCGCCGTGGAAATCGCCCTCAAGATGAGTTTTCATTCGTGGCGCAACCACGGCAAGACGGCAAAGCAGGAATTCGTCTGCCTCAAGGGCAGCTACCACGGCGAGACCATCGGGGCGCTGGCCGTTACCGACGTCGCGCTGTTCAAGGACGCTTACGGCCCGCTGCTGCGCGCCTCGCAAACCGTGATGTCGCCGGACGCGCGCCAGGCCCGTGACGGCGAAACCGCCGAAGATATGGCCCGCCGCGCCGCCGCCGATGTCGAGCGCCTGTTCCAGGAAAAATCGGAAAAAATCGCCGCCATCATCATCGAACCGCTGGTGCAATGCGCCACCGGCATGGCCATGCACGACCCGCTGTACCTGCAACTGGTGCGCGCGCTGTGCGACCAATACTCGGTGCACCTGATCCTCGACGAAATCGCCGTCGGCTGCGGCCGTACCGGCACCTTCTTCGCCTGCGAGCAGGCCGGCGTGTGGCCCGACTTCGTGTGCCTGTCCAAGGGCATCAGCGGCGGCTATTTGCCGCTGTCGCTGGTGATGACGCGCGCCGAGATCTACCAGGCGTTTTACAGCAATGACGTCACGCGCGGCTTTTTGCACTCGCACTCGTACACCGGCAACCCGCTGGCGTGCCGCGCCGCCCTGGCTACCCTGCAAATCTTCGAGGAAGACGATGTGCTGGCTGCCAACCGCGTCAAGTCGGCCAAGCTGACCGCCGCCCTGCAACCGCTGGCACAACACGCCAGGGTGCGCAACTTCCGCAACCGCGGCATGATCTGGGCGTTCGATGCGATTGACGCCACCCCGGATTTTTCGCGCCGCTTCTTTGCCAAGGCAGTGGAACACGAACTGTTGATGCGCCCCATCGGCGCCACCGTGTACCTGATGCCGCCTTACATCCTGGACGACGAAGAAATCGCCGGCCTGGCCGCCAACACGCTGGCCGTGTTCGACAAAACGATGGCAGGTTGAGATGAAGCTGCTTGCCCAACTCTCGCACCAGCTGCAAGCGCTCGACGAACGCAGCCTGATCCGCCGCCGCCGCACGGTCGATACGCCGTGCGGTCCGCGCGTGACGGTCGATGGCCGCGAACTGCTGGCCTTTTGCAGCAACGACTACCTGGGCCTGGCCAACCACCCGGTGCTGGTCGAGGCGTTGCGCGAAGGCGCCGCGCGCTACGGTGCCGGCAGCGGCGCTTCGCATTTGATCAGCGGCCATGCGCGCCCGCACGCGCTGCTGGAAGACCGCCTGGCCGATTTCGTCGGTGCGCACCTGGAGCAGCCGCGCGCGCTCACCTTCTGCACCGGCTACATGGCCAACCTGGCCATCATCAGTGGCCTGACGGCGGGCGACCGCGATGCCGAGATTTTCTCGGAGTCGCTCAACCACGCCTCGCTGATCGACGGTGCCCGCCTGTCGCGCACCCGCGTGCAGGTGTACCCGCACGCCGACCTGGCCGCGCTGGAGGCCATGCTCAAGGCCAGCAACGCCACCACCCGGCTGGTGGTCACCGACAGCGTGTTCAGCATGGATGGCGACCTGGCGCCGCTGCCGGAACTGCTGGCGCTGTGCGAACAGCACAACGCCTGGCTGGTGGTCGATGATGCCCACGGTTTCGGCATGCTCGGTGCGCGCGGCCACGGCGCCCTCGAACACTTCGACCTGCACTCGCCGTACCTGGTGTACATGGGCACCCTGGGCAAGGCCGCCGGCATCGGTGGCGCCTTTGTGGCCGCCCACGAGACGGTAATCGACACGCTGGTGCAAAAAGCCCGTCCGTATATCTTCACCACCGCCGCGCCGCCGGCCATGGCCCATGCGCTGCTGGCCAGCCTGGATCTGATCGAAGGAGCGGAAGGCGCCAAGCGCCGCGCCCACTTGCAGGCATTGGTGGCACAATTGGACGATGCCCGTACCGGCCTGCAGTTGCAACGCTGGCAACGCCTTCCATCGGCCACCGCGATCCAGCCCATCCTGATCGGCGATAATGCCGAAACCATGCGCGCCGGCGCCGCCCTGTACGAGCAGGGACTCTGGGTAGGCACGATCCGTCCCCCCACCGTGGCGCCGGGTACCGCGCGCCTGCGGGTAACGCTCTGCGCTGGCCATAGCACCACGGAAGTGGCGCAACTGAGCGCCGCGATCAATGCACTGGAAAAGGAATGGACATGAATCTCGACGCCCCCCTGATAGTCGATACCCCGCCGGCGGACGCCGAAGTGACCGGCGCGGTCGTGCTCGACCTGGAGGCCGACGCCACTGACGAGGCCAACGCCCAGACCGCAGCATCGGCCGCCGTGGCGGCAGCCGCCCTGCCGCCACGCTTTTCCTGCTTCGTCACCGGCACCGACACCGAGATCGGCAAGACGCTGATCTCGTCGGCGATGCTGCACGCGCTGGTGCAGGCGGGCGTGCGCGCCTGCGGCATGAAGCCGGTGGCTGCCGGCGCCGAACTGCGCGACGGCGTATGGCACAACGACGACTGCGACCAGTTGGCTGCCGCCGGCAATGTCCACCTGCAGCCATCGATCACCACGCCGTTCCTGCTGCGCGAACCGGCCGCGCCGCACATCGCCGCCGCCCTGGAGGGCGTGGAGATTTCGCCGGTGCCGATCCTGGCCGCCTACGTGGAAATCAACGCCGCGTCCGACGCCGTGGTGGTGGAAGGCGTGGGCGGCTTCCGCGTGCCGCTCAACGACGAATTCGACACCGCCGACCTGGCCGAGCAACTGGATTTGCCGGTGGTGCTGGTGGTGGGCCTGCGCCTGGGCTGCATCAGCCACGCGCTCCTGACGGTCGAAGCGATCGCCGCGCGCGGCCTGGTACTGGCCGGCTGGGTGGCCAACGAGACCCAGGCCGACATGGCCTTTGCCGACGAAAATATCGCCGCACTCGAACAGCGCATCGACGCACCACTGCTGGGCCGCGTGCCGCGCCTGGAACAACCGACCGCGCAAGCTGCCGCCGCTTATCTCGACTTCACGATGCTGCCCGACTGGCCGGCACAGAAAAACACCTGAACCAAACACTTGAACCACGAAGGAAAACCGATGTCCACGAACACTCTCCAAGAACCGAAAGTCGTCGCCCTGCACCGCCCGACCGCCGCCATCACCCTGCCGCCGGCAGCCACCTGGCCGATCGACGACGTGCTGGCACTGTTCGAGCTGCCGTTCAATGACCTGATGTTCCGCGCGCAGCAAACGCACCGCGTCAACTTCCCGGACGGCGACGTCGAACTGGCCACCCTGCTGTCGATCAAGACCGGCGGCTGCGAGGAAGACTGCGGCTACTGCCCGCAGGCAGCGCGCTACGACACCGGCGTCGAAGCGAAGAAAATCCTCGACATCGACACCGTGCTGGCAGCGGCCCAGCAGGCCAAGGACAACGGCGCCACGCGTTTTTGCATGGGGGCCGCCTGGCGCAGCCCGAAAGAGCGCGACATGGACAAGGTCGAAGAGATGGTGCGTGAAGTGAAGGCGCTGGGCCTGGAAACCTGCGCCACCCTCGGCATGCTGGAAGAAAAGCAGGCGCAGCGCCTGAAAGATGCCGGCCTCGATTACTACAACCACAACCTCGATACCGCGCCCGAGTTCTACGACAACGTGATCTCCACCCGCGAATACCAGGACCGTCTCGACACCCTGGGCCACGTACGCGAAGCGGGTTTAAAGGTGTGCTGCGGCGGCATCGTGGGCATGGGCGAAACGCGCCTGCAACGCGCCGGCCTGATCGCCCAGCTGGCCAACCTCAATCCCTATCCCGAATCGGTGCCGGTCAACCACCTGGTGCAGGTGGAGGGTACGCCTTTGTTCGGTATCGATCCGCTCGACCCGCTCGAATTCGTGCGCACCATTGCGGTCGCGCGCATCACCATGCCGAAGGCGCGTGTGCGCCTGTCAGCTGGTCGCCGTCAAATGGGCGAAGCCGTGCAGTCGATGTGCTTCCTGGCTGGCGCCAACTCCATCTTCTATGGCGACAAGCTGCTCACCACCGACAACCCGGAAGCGAACGACGACCGCGAGCTGCTGGCCAAGCTGGGCCTGAAAACCCGTGGCACCGTGCTGGAATCGGCGCCGAAGGAGAAATGCGGCTGCTGATACGCGGCGTGTGAACCAGCGTGACAGCCGGCGCATGCATTACCAAAGCGGTGCCGGTGTTCGACCTCCATAAAAAAACTTCCAGCCACGAGCTGCAAAGAGAGAGACGATGTTTACCAAAATTCTGATCGCCAACCGTGGTGAAATTGCCTGCCGCGTCGCTGCCACTGCGCGCCGCCTGGGCATCAAGACCGTCGCCGTCTATTCGGAGGCGGACGCCAATGCCCTGCACGTCGCCAGCTGCGACGAAGCGATCCTGATCGGACCAGCGCCAGCCAAGGAAAGCTACCTGTGCGGCGACAAGATCATCGCCGCCGCCAGGGAAACCGGTGCCCAGGCGATCCACCCCGGCTACGGCTTCCTGTCCGAGAATGCCGATTTTGCCGAGGCGTGCGCAGCGGCCGGCCTGGTGTTCATCGGCCCGCCGGCGTCCGCCATGCGCGCCATGGGCTCCAAGTCCGCCGCCAAGACGCTGATGGAGCAGGCCGACGTGCCGCTGGTGCCCGGCTACCACGGCGACCAGCAAGACCCCGACTTCCTGCACGCGCAGGCCGACCGCATCGGCTATCCGGTCCTGCTCAAGGCCTCGGCCGGCGGCGGCGGCAAGGGCATGCGCGTGGTGGACAGCTCGGCCCAGTTCAAGGACGCGCTAGCGTCGTGCAAGCGCGAAGCGGTCAGCTCCTTCGGCGACGACCAGGTGCTGGCCGAAAAATACCTGCAACGCCCGCGCCACATCGAAATCCAGGTGTTTGCCGACACCCACGGCAACTGCATCTATCTGTTCGAGCGCGATTGCTCGGTGCAGCGCCGCCACCAGAAAGTGCTGGAAGAAGCGCCCGCGCCGAACCTGCCGCAGGAGCGCCGCGCCGCCATGGGCGAGGCGGCAGTTGCTGCCGCGCGCGCAGTCGGCTACGTGGGCGCCGGCACGGTGGAATTCATCGCCAACCAGGACGGCTCGTTCTATTTCATGGAGATGAACACGCGCCTGCAAGTGGAGCACCCGGTTACCGAAATGATCACCGGCACCGACCTGGTGGAGTGGCAGCTGCGCGTGGCCGCCGGCGAGCCGCTGCCCAAGACGCAGGCCGAACTGGCGATCCACGGCCACGCCATCGAAGCGCGCATCTACGCCGAAAATCCCGATAAAGGATTCCTGCCGTCGATCGGCACCTTGCGCCACCTGGGCACACCGGCCTCGGTGATGTTCGAACTCGGTGGCGACGCCAAGGCGCCAGCCCCGGTGCGCATCGACTCGGGCGTGCGCGCGGGCGACGCCATCTCGCCGTTCTACGACCCCATGATCGCCAAGCTGATCGTATGGGGCGCCAACCGCCAGCAGGCGCTCGCGCGCATGGCGCAGGCGCTGTCGCAATACCAGGTGGTGGGCCTGACCACCAACGTCGCCTTCCTCAAGCGCCTGGTGCAAAGCACGGCGTTTGCCACCGCCGATCTCGATACGGGCCTGATCGAGCGCAATCACGACATCCTGTTTACGGCCGCACCCGAGGCGCCCGCTGCGGCACTGGCCCTGGCCTGCGCCGCGTTGATGGCGTCGGAACAAGGCAAGGCGGCCAGCCAGGGCAACCACCCGGGCGACCCGTGGAGCAGCGCCACCGGCTGGCGCCTGAACCAGCCGTACCTGCGCGCGCTGTCGTTCAGCGACGAATTCGATTACACCGCGCACCTGAGCTACCGCGCCGACGGCTGGCTGTTCAGCGCTGGCGCTGCACCAGACCCACAGGTGCTGCACTTGAGCGCCCACCACGGCGACGACTACGCCATCCGCCTCGGCGAGCAGACCATCCACGGCGTGGTGCGGCGCGACGGCGACGTGCTGCACGTATTTACCGGCGGCGCCCACCACCAGCTGACGTTCCACGATCCGATGGCCCACGCGGGCGAAGCGGAACTCGATACCGGCAGGCTCACCGCGCCGATGCCGGGCAAGGTGGTGGCGGTGCTGGCGGCCAAGGGCCAGCAGGTCAAACGCGGCGAAGCGCTGGTGATCATGGAAGCGATGAAGATGGAGCACACCATCGCCGCGCCGCACGACGGCGTGATCGACGAGATCCTGTACGGCGTGGGCGACCAGGTGGCCGACGGCGCGCCGCTGCTGGCGTTCAAAACGGAATAACACGGGAGCACATCATGCGCATACTTCTGCACCGCGCCGACGGCAGGACCGAGCCGTGGCTCAAGGATTTTTCGAAATACCTGCCCGAGGCGGAATTCGAGATCTGGCATGCCGGCGAAAAAAGCCAGCCGTGCGACTACGCGGTGGTGTGGTCACCGCCCGAAGCCATGCTGCCCGAGCTGGCCCAGGTCAAGGCCATCTTCAACACCGGCGCCGGCGTCGATGCGCTGCTGCGCTATGGCGACGCGATCCCGCGCGAGATTCCCATCATCCGCCTTGGCGACGCCGGCATGGGCCTGCAGATGGCGGAATATGTCACGCACGCGGTGCTGCGGTACTTCCGCCGCTTCGACGACTACGAGCGGCAGGCGCGCGCCGGCATCTGGGCGGCGCTACCGCCGTACAACCGCGAAGACTTCGCCATCGGCGTGCTGGGACTGGGTGCGCTGGGCATGCGCGTGATCGAAGCGCTGGCGCCGTTCGGCTTCCCATTGCGCGGCTGGAGCCGCACCGAGAAGCGCATCGACGGCGTGCAGTGCTACCAGGGCCTCGATGGCCTCGACACCTTCCTGCGCGGCAGCCGGGTACTGGTGTGCATGCTGCCGTTGACGCCCGAAACCAATAACCTGATCGACCGCTCCAACCTGGGCAAGCTGCCGGCCGGCGCGTACGTGATCAACGTGGCGCGCGGCGCCCACATCGCCGAGCCGGAATTGCTGTCGCTGATCAAGTCGGGTCACATTGCCGCTGCCACGCTCGACGTATTCCGCAACGAGCCGCTGCCCGCGCAGCACCCGTTCTGGCAGGAGCCGCGCATTACCATCACGCCGCATGTTTCGGCGCTCACGCTGCGGCGCGAAAGCGTGCAGCAGATCGCCGACAAAATCCGCAATTTCGAAAGCGGACAACCGGTCGCCGACATCGTCGACCGCAACCTGGGATACTGATATGGCCATCTTGCCAAAACAAGTGAAAATCGTCGAAGTGGGACCGCGCGACGGCCTGCAAAACGAAAAGGAAAGCGTACCGGCCGCCGTCAAGACGGAGCTGGTCAACCGCCTGTCCGGCGCCGGTTTCCGCAACATCGAAGCCGCTGCGTTCGTGTCGCCCAAGTGGGTGCCGCAAATGGCCACCAGCGCCGACGTGATGGCCGCCATCGACCGCCGCCCCGGCACCATCTATTCCGCCCTCACGCCCAATATGCAGGGTTTTGACGCGGCATTGGCGGCGCGCGCGGACGAGGTGGTGATTTTCGGCTCGGCCTCCGAGGCCTTCTCGCAAAAGAACATCAACTGCTCGATTGCCGAATCGATCGCCCGCTTCGACAGCGTGGCGCAGGCGGCCAAGCAGCACGGCCTGCGCCTGCGCGGCAGCATCAGCTGCGCGTTCGGCTGCCCGTACCAGGGTGAGGTCTCACCTGATTCGGTGGCCGACGTGGTGCGCCGCATGCGCGACCTCGGTTGCGACGAAATCGACATCGCCGACACCATCGGCGTGGCCACCGCGCGCCAGACCCAAACCGTGATGGAACGCGCCGCGCGCGAGTTTTCCATCGACGCGCTGGCCGGTCACTTCCACGACACCTACGGCCAGGCCCTGGCCAACATCTACGCCAGCCTGGAAGTGGGCATCTCGATCTACCACTCGTCGGTGGCGGGCCTGGGCGGCTGCCCCTACGCCAAGGGCGCCACCGGCAACATCGCCACCGAGGACGTGCTGTATATGATGGAAGGCCTCGGCATCGAGACCGGCATCGACCTCGATATCGTGGCCGATGCGGGCCAGTTCATCTCGCAATTCCTGGGCCGCAAAAGCGCCAGCCGCGCGGGCAATGCGCTGGCAGCGAAGCACGCTGGCTGAGCAACGGAGCGGCGATAGCGGACCGCGCAGCAGGTTTGTCGAGGTTCCCGCTACATCTGCCTGAATTGGCGCGCATAGGCCTCGCTCACCGCCAGTGTTTCGCGCCGGCCGCGCAGGTGGATTTGCAGTCCCGCGCCCTGGCGCTCGATCCGGTCCACCGCCTGCAGGTTGACGATGGCGGCGCGGTGGATCTGGGTGAACTGCGCCGGGTCCAGCTGCGCGGCCAGGTTCTTGAGCGGCACGCGTATCAACGCTTCGCCGCTGGCGGTGACCACGCGCGTGTACTTGTCCTCGGCCTGGAAGTACAGCACCTCCCCCACCGGCAGCAGCCGCACCGACGATCCCGACGACGCCTTGATCCACTTGAGGAATACGGGCGCCGACGCCGGCATGGCCTGGCGCCATATTTCGGAGGCGATGGCCTGCACGCCGTCGCCGCGTGATTTCAATCGCTTGATGGTGTGCAGCAGGCGCGCGGCGTCGAGCGGCTTGACCAGGTAGTCGCAGGCGCCAGCCTCGAACGCATGCAGCGCATGTTCCGCATACGCGGTGACGAACACGATCTGCGCCGACGGCGGCACATGGCGCGCCACCTCGATGCCGTTCAGGCCGGGAATCTGGATGTCGAGGAAGACGATGTCGGGCCGCAGCGATTCGAGCAGCGCCACCGCTTCGATGCCGTTTTCGGCCATGCCGGCAATCTCGAGTTCGGGCCACAGCGCCGCCAGCTGGTCGGCCAGTTCGGCGCGCAACAGCGGTTCGTCTTCGACGATCAGGGCGCGCATCATGCCGCCTCCTGCGGCACCACCAGCATCGCCTGCACGCCGCCGGCTGGCGGCGCTACCACCGTCAGCGAGGCGCGCGCGCCGTACAGCAGTTGCAGGCGTTCGTGGATGTTGGCCAGGCCCACGCCCTGCCCCGGTTCGTCGCACAGGCCGGCGCCGTTGTCGGCCACCGTCACGCGCAAAGCGCCATCGTCAAGCGTGGCGCTGATCACGAGTTCGCCGGGACGGGTGGCGCTTTCCAGGCCATGCTTGATGGCGTTTTCCACCAGCGAGATCAGCATCGCCGGCGGGAACGGCAGCGCGCGCACCGCCTCATCGGCGTCGATACGGAAGCTGAGCCGCTCGCCCATGCGGATGCGCATGATGGCGAGATAATCGCCGGCCAGCGCCAGCTCGCGCCCCAGCGTGGACGACACGCGGCGCATGTCGGGCATGGCGTTGTGCAGGTAGCCGACCAGGTGGTCGAGCATCTGCTTCGCCAGCGCGCTATCGGTGCGCACCAGGTACTTGAGGTTGGCCAGGGTGTTGAACAGGAAGTGCGGCTCCACCTGCGCCTGCAAGGCAGCCAGCTTGGCGTGCAGCGCGGCGCAGGTCAGGTGGCGCAACAGGGTTTGCGCGTGGTAGCGCCATACCAGGCGCGGCTCGTGGGTGATGGACGAAAGCGGGGGGATGAACAATGGCGTCATGCCGGGATTCTACGCCGGCGCCAGGCGCGGCTGCAGCCGGTGCGATGGAGGGCCGGTTTGGGCCGATGAATACGGTCCAACACAGAACCGTCGCCGCAATGGAAAAATCCCACCTGACGTTGCCATCAGGCGGGATTTTAAATTTTGGTCGGAGTACAAGGATTCGAACCTTGGACCCCCTGGTCCCAAACCAGGTGCGCTACCGGGCTGCGCTACACTCCGAAGAAGCAAGATAATACAAGCTGCCGCACCCTCCGTCAAGGGCGTCATAAATATTTATGTCATTTACCGGTGCAAGACACAGGAACTTACATAAAATGCATGCACCTGAACAAAGGACCGGCCATGAGCATAGTGTTGTCGACAGAACCGATGCGTCGCCGCAGCATCGTGCCGGGCATCCTGGTGTCGCTGGCGCTGCATGCGGCGCTGATCTTCGGCTACCGCCTGGCCGCCCCCATGCCGCCCCCGGAACTTTCGCCCAACCGCACCATGACGGTGTGGCTGCTGCCTACGCCTGCGATCACTCCTGGGCCTGCTGCGCCCGCCATTCCAGCGCAGCCGGACGCGGCGCCACGGCTGGCAACCCAGGCGGCCGCCACCCACGAGCGCAGGAACGGGCGCGAACCAGGCGAGCGCAACCAGAACCGCCAGCGACCGCACGACACTGCCGACCGTGACCGCACGCCAGCGGCCATCACTGCCATCACTGCCATTGCGCCGACACCCGCCCCGACCGACACCACCGTGGTGGCCGACACCGCCAAGCCGGCCGGCGCCGATTACGATCCGCTGCGCGCACCGGCGGAACCGAAACCGTTCGATATCGAGGCGGCACGCAAGGCCGCGCGCAAGGTGGCGGTGGAAAAGCCGGCGCCCGGCACCCTGGCCGCGCAGCTGCAAGCGCATCCGCTCTATCCGGAAGATGACCGCAACAAGCTCGAGAAAGACATGGCGCGCGCCGGCCGGCCCGACTGCCTGAAGGGCGGCGGCAACCTGCTGACGCCGTTATTCTGGCTGCTCGACAAGAAAGACCATGGCTGCAAGCTCTGAGCTGCCGTGGTGGTGCCTGCCGCTTACTGTTCCTGCTTGAACGTCAGCGCCAGTTCGTACAAGGCATTTTTCTTCTTGCCCGTGATCTGCGCGGCCAGCCCGGCCGCCTGCTTGACCGACAGCTCGGTCAGCAAGACCTTGAGTATCCGTTCCGCCTCGGCATCGCCGGCCTCGTCCTGCGCAGGCGCGCCGGCCAGCAGCACGACGAACTCGCCCTTTTCGCGGTGGGCGTCGGCACGGATCCAGGCTTCGGCCTCGGACAGCGGGCAGCGGTGGATTTCCTCGAACATCTTGGTCAGTTCGCGCGCGAACACCACTTCGCGCTCCGGCTCGAACACGGCTGCCAGCGCGGTGGCGCAGTCGAGGATGCGGTGCGGCGCTTCGTAAAACACCATGGTGGCGGTTACCGTGCGCAAGGTGGCGAGAAAATTCTCGCGCTGTTTGGCCTTGGCCGGTAAAAAGCCGACAAAATAAAACTGGTCGTTGACCAGGCCGCTGGCCGACAGCGCCGTCACCGCTGCCGAAGCGCCGGGCAGCGGCAGCACGCGCAGGCCGGCCGCGCGCACGGCCTCGACAATGCGCGCACCGGGATCGGAGACGGCCGGTGTGCCGGCGTCGGAGACCAGCGCGATGCGCTCGCCAGCCTGCAGGCGCGCGATCAGGGTCTCGGCCACTTCGCGCTCGTTGTGCTGGTGCGCGGCGATCAGCGGCCGGTGCAGGCCGAAGCGCGTCATCAGTTGCGCGGTGTTGCGGGTGTCCTCGCACGCGACCGCATCGACCAGGCTTAAAACGTGCAATGCGCGCACACTGATGTCGGCGACATTGCCGATGGGGGTCGCCACGACGTACAAGGTTGCGCTAGGATAGGTCTGGTGCGCTGTTTCTTCCAAGACAGGAAGGGCGGAAATGGCGCGGGTAGTATTTTCAGACATATCGTGGTCAGTAAATGGAATGAGGGGGCAGCATGAAAAAAATGAGGTTGTGCGCGGCAGTTGCCGCATTGGCGGCGCTGGCATTGATGAGCGGGTGCGGCTCGTCCGTGCCTATCATTATAAGCCCGCCACCGGCGCCCGCTCCCGTGCCGTTGCCGCCGCCACCGCCGGAACCACCACCGCCGGCAGCGGAAGTGTTCGCCATCGCGATGCCGGGGGCGGCCGCCCAACCCACCCGCGCACCTGATACCGACCAGCTGCGCACCGAGAATGCCACCGGCTACCGGCCGGCGGGCGACGCCGCCATGCCGTCCGGCGCACCGGTGCGCATGGGCTTGATCCTGCCGCTGCGCTCGGAGACCCTGGGCGCCGCCGCCGAAGCGCTGCGCGCCGGCTTCATGGCGGCCTGGGAACGCGACCGCGACAACATCACCATCACCGTGGTGGAAACCGGCGATGTCGCGCAAGACATTTTATCGAGCTACGCCCAGACCCTGGAAGGCGTCGATCTCGTGGTCGGCCCGCTGGCGCGCTCGGCGGTCACTGCGGTGGCGACCAGCCCGCTGGTGACCAAGCCCACCATCGCCCTCAATCACCCGGAAGGTTTCGGCACGGCCAACGCTACCCCGCTGCCGCAGCAAATGCTGGCCATGGGCCTGTCGATCGAGGAAGAAGCGCGCCAGGTGGCGCAATGGGCGGCGGCCGAGCAGCCCGGCGCCAGCGCCATGATCATTACCACCAGCACGCCATGGCAGCGCCGCATCGCGGCAGCGTTTGCCGCCCACTGGCAGCAACTGGGCCAGCAGGTGCGCATGGTGGAACTGAGCGCCCCGAACAATTACCTGAGCGACCCGGAACTGGTGCAACTGCGCGCGCGCCTGCAGCAGGACCCGCCAGGCTTGCTGTTCTCGGCCATGGGCGCCGACCAGACCCGCCAACTGCGCGGCGCGCTGAACAGCGGCCTGGTGCATGAAGCGGACGAGCCGGTGATCAGCACCGCCGACGGTTTGCCGGCCGCGCCTGCCGCACCGATGGCTCCCACCGGCTTTGCCGCCCTGCCGCTGTACGGCACGTCGGCGCTGAACGCCGGCGGCGGCATGAATTCGCCCACCAACGAGCTCGACGGCGTGCGCCTGCTTGACCTGCCATGGCAGGTGCAGCGCGACCATCCGGCGGTGATGGTCTATCCGCACCCGGTACAAGCCGGCACGGCCGACATGGAACGCCTGTACGCGCTGGGCATCGACGCCTACCGCGTGGCGCGCGAAATCAGCCGCAAGCCGGCTGGCCGTTTCAGCATCGACGGTGTCACGGGACGCCTGACGGTGGACTTCGGCCAGGGCCCGGCCCGCTTCGAGCGGGTGGAGCAGCCGGCCGTGTTCCAGCACGGCGTGCCGCAAGCGGTCCAGCAGTAACCAACCATGGCGCCGCCCCGCGCGCCGAGCGGACGGCGCACCGCGCAACAGCAACTGGGCCAGCAAGGTGAAGACCGGGCGCTGGCCTACCTGGTGGCGCAGGGCCTGGTGCCGGTCGAACGCAATTTTCGCTGCAAGGCCGGCGAGATCGACCTGATCATGCGCCACGGCGCCCACCTGGTGTTTGTCGAGGTGCGGCGCCGTGCGGCGAGTGGCTTTGGCGGCGCGGCGGCCAGCGTCACCCATCACAAGCAGCGGCGGCTGGTCCATGCCGCCCAGTACTACCTGCTGCGCCACCGCTCTCCTCCACCGTGCCGCTTCGACCTGGTTGCCCTTGATGGCGATCAGCTGGAGTGGCTGCGCAATATCATTACGCTTTAAGCCCTTCTTCAGCGCAGATGTAAGCATTTTTAAAAGGTCTTGTCCGGGGTTTCGGATGACTGCACTATAATCAGCACACTATGACAAATCAACGCATCCTGGCGCACTTCCACGAAAGTGCCGAACTGAAAATCCAATCGGCCACCGTGCTGGCGCCCCATATCGCCCAAGCCATCGACATGATGTTTGCGGCATTGTCTAACGGCAATAAGATTTTGGTGTGCGGCAACGGTGGCTCGGCTGCCGACGCCCAGCATTTCGCCGCCGAACTGGTGGGGCGCTTCGAACGCGAACGCTTCCCGCTGCCCGCCATTGCGCTCACCACCGACACGTCGATCCTGACCGCAGTGGCCAATGACTACAGCTACCGCGAAATCTTTTCCAAGCAGGTGCAGGCGTTCGGCCAGTCCGGCGACATCCTGCTGGCATTTTCCACGTCCGGCAATTCGGGCAACGTGGTCGCTGCCATCGAAGCGGCGCTCGAGCGCGAAATGCGCATCGTGGCACTGACCGGCAAGGGCGGCGGCGAGATCGGCAAGATGCTGACCGACGCCGACGTCCATATCTGCGTCCCGGCCGACCGTACCGCCCGCATCCAGGAAGTGCACCTGGTCTGCATCCACAGCATTTGCGACGGCATTGATGTCGCCCTATTCGGAGGAGATGTGAATGAGTAATTCCCGCACTATCTGGACTACACTGAAACGCCCGCTTGCCATGAGCGTGCTGTGCCTGGCCACCGCTGCTACCCTGTCCGGTTGCGTGGCGCTGGTTGCCGGCGGCGCCATCACCGGTACCCTGGCCGCTTCCGACCGCCGCACGTTTGGTGCGCAAACCGAGGATACGTCGATCCAGTTCAAGGGTGCGAACAAGCTGCGCAATGTGCTCGGCAGCGATGCCCACGTCAACATCAACAGCTTCAACCGCCGCGTGCTGTTGTCCGGCGAAGTGCCCGACGATGCCGCCAAGGCCACCGCCGAGCGCGAAATGGCGTCGGTCGAAGGCGTGCTGTCGGTGATCAACGAGCTGGAAGTGGCCGGCCCCGCCAGCTACACCTCGCGCTCGAACGACACCATTATCACCGGCAAGGTCAAGGCCAGCCTGGTGGACGCCAAGGATATCTCGGCTAATTCCTATCAGGTGGTGACCGAACGCGGCGTGGTGTTCCTGATGGGCCGCGTGACCCAGCGCGAAGGCCAGATCGGCGCCGATATCGCACGCGGCGTCTCGGGCGTGAGCAAGGTAGTCAAGGTCTTCGAATATATTTCTGAAGACGAGTGGAAATCGTACCAGCCAAAGCCTGGCGCTTCGGCGCAATGATGCCATGAGCACGACCACTGCATTGCCGGAGTCCTCGCGCGCCTGGGTCAAGCCGCTGATCGCTGCCGTGGCGCTGGCCGTGATCGGCGCGGTGGCCTACGTCACGCTCAGCAAGCGGCCGGTGGCGCCCGAGGTCACGTTCGTCACCATCAAGGGCGAAAAGATTGCGCCTGCAGACCTGCGCGGCAAGGTGGTAATGGTCAACTTCTGGGCCACCTCGTGCACCACCTGCGTGGCCGAAATGCCGCAGATGGTCGAGACCTACAACAAGTTCAAGGACGACGGCCTGGAATTCGTGGCCGTGGCCATGAGCTACGACCCGCCCAACTACGTGGTCAACTACGCCGATACGCGCAAGCTGCCGTTCAAGGTGGCGCTCGACACCGACGGCTCGGCCGCCAAGGCCTACGGCGACGTCTCGATGACGCCCACCACCTTCGTCATCGCCAAGGATGGCAAGATCCTCAAGAAATACGTGGGGCAGCCCGATTTTCCGGCGCTGCACCAGTTGCTCTCCACCTCGCTCAAGGGCTAAGTCTCAAAAGCCGGCCTGTACCGAGAGGTAGAGGCCGCGCTGGGTCTTCGGATTGAAGACCGTGATCTTGCCCAGATTCGCATACGCTGCCGTCACCGACACATGCTTGGTCGGGAACCACGCCACGAACGCATCGTAATACGCCTTTTCCGGATCGACGCCGAGGTTGTGCGGCTTGCGCCGGTACTCCGCGCCCACCGCCAGGTGGCGGTTGATCAGGTACGCGGCCGACACTTCCGGCATCACCTTGCGGCTGTCGCCCTGGTCGCCGCCGAAGCCCAGCAAGCCCATCTGGTTGGCCTTGGTGGCGCGCAGGGTCAGGTTCAGCAGCAGGCTTTGCTCGAGCAGGATCTTGGTGGCGGCCACGTAGTAGTCATAGCCGCTGTCGTCCTTCGCACCGAGCTGGGTGACGCTGGTCACGCCCAGCGCGCCGAGTCCCTTCACGCCCTTGTTGTCCTTGTACATGGCCCCCACCGCGATCTGCGGCAACCAGCTGTCCTGTTCGTACACGGCATCGCCGGTCAGCTTGACCTTGATGCCGAGGATGTCCTGCTTGAGGATGAGGTTGTCGAGCGGCGCCAGGCTGCCCTTGAACGACTGGCTGGCCACTGACAATTCCACGCGGTCGGCCAGGCCGATCGCCACGCCATAGGTGTCGAGCTTGTAGTCCTGGGTGCTGATATACGTGTAATGGGCGTTGGCGCCCCAGCTGTCGCGGGTGCCATAGCCGGTGATCAGGGCCCACGGCACGATGCCGCCACCGCCGGCGCCTTCCACCTGGCTGACGCCGCCGGTGGCCAGCAGCTTGCCCATGTCGGGCGAAGCCTGGGATTGGGCGGCGGCGCTGCCAGCGCTTGACGCCATCAGGATTGCGAGAGTGAGCCTGGCGATGGAAAATGTCATGAGGATGCTCCTGGCGGCTGCTTACTTGGTGACGATGGCGCGCTGCATGGGCGCAAGCTTGGCCACCAGCTTGTTGGCGACGCTGTTCGGGACGTTGTGGCGTTCCATGGCGATTTGCAGGTCTTCGGTCAGCGCGTTGAACATGGCGTTGGTGATTTTCAGATCCTGGTGCACGGTGGTCATGTCGCGCACGGTGCCCACGCCGTCCATGGTCTTGTCGCGGTATTTACCGGTGTACTTGCACGGCCCACCGGCGAACTCGCAGATCTGCTCCTGCAGGCGCACGTTCAGTTGGTCCATGTCGAAGTCGGCGAAGTTGTCCTTGATGCGCGGATCGGCCAGCACCAGCGGGATGAAGGTATCGACGATTTTCTTGATGCCTTGCTTGCCACCGAGGCCCCGGTAAACGGTGTCGTCGGCATAAGGTGTTTGCGCCACGGCCAGCGAGGACGCCAGCAGCAAGCCTGTCATGACGGCGGCTACGCGCGAAAGTAGTTTCATGTCGGTTCCTCAGCAGGGAAAATAGGGAATATCCCTCCGACAATTTATCAGCTTATGCACGTCGATCGGCCATTTGTTTGCTTGAAATCAACACTCTCGGATTGCCAGTTGTGGCTTGCTGAACACGCCGCCGATGTCGGCGCGGCTGGCATCAGGCCCAGCGGATCGGCGCCTTGCCGTGGGCGGCCAGGTAATCGTTGGTCCGCGAAAACGGCTTGCTGCCGAAAAATCCCTTGTGGGCCGAGAACGGCGACGGATGCGGCGAGGTAATCACCAGGTGCTTGTTGGTATCGATCAGCGCGCGCTTGGCAATTGCGTAACTGCCCCACAGGATGAACACCAGGCCGTCGCGCTGGTCGGACAACCGCGCGATGGCGCTGTCGGTAAAAGTTTCCCACCCCTTGTTCGCATGCGACCCGGCCTGCCGTGCACGCACGGTCAGCACGCTATTGAGCAAAAACACGCCCTGCTCGGCCCAGTCGGTCAGATCGGTCTGGCGCCGTTCGACGCCGGTATCGTCGCGCAATTCCTGGAAGATGTTTTGCAGGCTGGGCTGGGGACGATTGCCGTCCGGCACCGAGAAGCAGAAGCCCATGGCGGCGCCAGGCGTGTGGTACGGATCCTGCCCGAGGATGACAACCTTGACGGCATCGAACGGCGTCAGGTCGAAGGCACGGAAGATGTTTTTACCGGCCGGGCAGCAAGGACCGGCAGCGTACTCGTCCTTCACAAAGGCGGTGAGGCTTTGCCAGTACGGTTGTTCGAACTGGTCTTGCAGGTAGGCTTTCCATGATGGTTCGATGCGGACGGTCATGGAAAGCCTCTCGCCGTCAGTATCAGCCGTTCACCGCAGCCAGCACATTGTGTGCCTGCTCATCCGCATGGTACGAGCTGCGCACCATGGCGCCGACGGCGGCGTGGCCGAAGCCCATTTTGTAGGCTTCTTCTTCGAACATCTTGAACACGTCGGGGTGCACGTAGCGGCGTACCGGCAAGTGGCTGTTCGATGGTGCCAGGTACTGGCCGATGGTCAGCATGTCGATGTCGTGCTCGCGCATGTCGCGCATCACTTGCAGGATTTCCTCGTCGGTCTCGCCCAGGCCGACCATCAGGCCGGACTTGGTCTTGACGTTCGGGTACAGGGCCTTGAAGTCCTTGAGCAGCTTGAGCGAGTGCATGTAGTCGGCGCCCGGGCGTGCTTCCTTGTACAGGCGCGGCACGGTTTCCATGTTGTGGTTCATCACGTCCGGCAGGCCGTCGGCGAAGATCGCCAGGGCTTTCTCGAGGCGGCCACGGAAGTCGGGCACCAGTACTTCGATTTGCGTCAGGGGCGACAGGTCCTTGGTCTTGGTGATGCACTCGACGAAGTGGCCGGCGCCGCCGTCGCGCAGGTCGTCGCGGTCCACCGAGGTGATCACCACGTAGTTCAGGCGCAGCTTGGCGATGGTGTTGGCCAGGTTGATCGGCTCGTTGACGTCGAGCGGGTCGGGACGGCCGTGGCCCACGTCGCAGAACGGGCAGCGGCGGGTGCACTTGTCGCCCATGATCATGAAGGTGGCCGTGCCCTTGCCGAAACATTCGCCGATGTTCGGGCAGCTCGCTTCTTCGCACACGGTGACCAGCTTGTTCTCGCGCAGGATGTCCTTGATTTCGTAGAAGCGGCTCGATGCCGAAGCGCCCTTGACGCGGATCCACTCCGGCTTTTTCAGCCGCTCCACCTGCTCGACCGGCACGATCTTGATCGGGATGCGCGACGTCTTGCTGGCGCCTTTTTGCTTTTCGCTCGGGTTGTAAGCGGGAGTGCTGGAGGTGATCTCAGTGGTCATTTGGCTGCATGCCCTCGCGGGCTGGTTTGGTTATTCAGGTTGTACGGCTGGTTGCGGAACGGGGGCCGGGGCATCGACAGGCACAGCGAGCACCCGTATCAATTCCTCGGCCAGTTGCTGCTGCACGTCGGCCAACTGCGCGTGGGCGCCGACGGTGCGCATATCGACGGTTTCCAGCCCGGCGTAACCGCACGGGTTGATCCAGGAAAACGGCGCCAAGTCCATTGCGACATTGAGCGACAGGCCGTGATACGTGCAGCCGTTGCCGCGCACTTTCAAGCCCAGCGCGGCAATCTTGGCGCCGCGCTTGGGCCCGTCCGCCATATAAATGCCGGGCGCGCCTTCAATCCGCTCACCGACGAGATTATACGCCCCTAATACATTGATGATCGCCTGCTCGATTTTATGCACGAACTGGCGCGCATACAGCTTGCCGCCCGGCTTGTTGCGGCGCAGGTCCATCAGCAGGTAAATCACCACCTGGCCGGGGCCGTGATAGGTCACTTCGCCGCCGCGGTCGGTCTGCACCACGGGGATGGCGGTGGCGCCGGCCAGCAGGTGGCCACGGTCGGCAGCCAGGCCCAGCGTGAACACCGGTGCGTGCTCGACGATCCATAGCTGGTCGCGCGTGTCGGGCGTGCGGGCGTCGGTGAACGCGCGCATGGCGGCAAACGTGGTGTCGTAATCGGCAACGCCGAGGTGGCGGATCTCGGGAGTGGTGGGGGACGTCATGCCGCCATTATAAATCAGCCGGCGTGGCGGCAACCGGCTCCGGCTAGCACGGCACCGGGTCGATTTCGGCTATTGGTTAGTTTTATTCACATGGTAAACATTGCCGTATCGCCTGTAGCTGCGGTATATTCGGCTTTTCTTGCCAGTTTTATTCACAAAGTTATCCACAGACCCAGATGAGCGCGAACCGCCGCCTGCCGAATTTTTCCGCCCTGCGCGCCTTCGAGGCGGCGGCCCGCCACGAGAATTTCTCGCGCGCGGCGGAAGAGTTGCGCCTGACGCACGGGGCGATCAGCCACCAGGTGCGGGCGCTGGAAGAGGACCTGGGCCGGCCGCTGTTCGTGCGCCATGGCCGGCAAGTGAAAATAACTCACGAGGCGCAGCAGTTCGCGCAGTTCCTGGGCAAGACTTTCGATGCCATCGGCACCGCTGCCGACGCCCTGCGCCCGGCCGCCGCTGCCACTGCGCCATTGATCCTGGCCGCACCAGCCTGGTTTGCCGCGCGCTGGCTCACGCCCCGCCTGGGCGGATTCATCGAACTGCATCCCGAGATCGACCTGGTGCTGCACACCAGGACGCCGCCGGCGGACCTGGCGCGCGCCGGCGTGGACGCAGCAATCGTGTTCGATCTGGGACGACATCCGGGCATGGTGGTGGAGCGGTTGATGGATGAGAGACGCTACCTTGTAGTGAGCGCCCACCATGGCTCTGGCACGCATGATCAGGTGCTGCTTTCCTCGGAATTGCAAGGGGGGGAGTTGCTGCGCGCCGTGCTGGCGGGAGAGGGGGAGGCGCTGTTGCACCACGTGGTGGCAGCGCCCGAGATTGCCGCCGGACGCCTGGCGCGGCGGCCCGGTGCGGCACAGGCGTGCGCGGAGGCGTATTACCTGGTGTCGCCGCCGGGAATGGCGGAGCGCCCGCAGGTGGCGGCGCTACAACGCTGGTTGCACGACGAGATCGCCGCCTTCCAGCGCCAGCAGTTTGGAACGTATGCCAGCAGGGAATGAGGCGCTGCTTGCGCCGCCTCCCTGCCCAGACAGGTTCTTACATGACGATCTTGACCATCGGGTGCGCCGACAGCTCGGAGTAGAGCGCGTCGAGCTGTTCGCGGCTGGTGGCGCGCACGGTCACGGTCAGGCCGGTAAAGTTGCCCTTGGACGAGGGACGCACTTCCATTTTGCCTTCGTGGAAATCCTGGTCGTGTTTTTGCACGACCAGCACGATGGTCGGTGCGAAGTCGATATGAGTCGGCCCCATCACCTTGATCGGAAAGTCGCTCGGATACTCGATGAGGGACTCGGTCGGTGGGATCGCTTGCATAATCATTCCAATCTATTAAGAAAAACCGGCGGACATCGACGTGACGCCGCCAGCCTGCATTGTAGCCAAAGTTGCCGGATACGAGGCCAGAGACCGAGATGGGGTCGCCGCGTCCAAAAAAAAGCCAGCCTGGTAGGCTGGCAAAAACTATTCTCTCGGGAATATCGAAAATAGTTGGGGCAAAGTGGTGGGGTCTGGATGGCGTTGCGCGGTGCGGATTGGTCCGCTGCTCTGACGCTGCCACCCGTATCTGCAATGTGGCAACTGTAAGCAAAGGCTTACCCGGACGCTACGCGAATGTGACGAACTGCAGTTTAAGGGAGTTGAAATGCGCAGGAGCGGGACCGAACCTGTCCATGACGGAACAGGCCCTCCCCCTCTTGCGTGCCTCCTGGCTAGTTTTGATCGTGCGCAGGCCGGTCGCGGTGCTGGCGGCTCTGGCCCGGATCGGGCCGTTGCTGCGGCTGGGCCACCGGCGCAGGTCGCGGCGCCGGCGCCGGCTGTGCCTGGGGCTGCGGACGTTCTTGCTGCGGCCGCTCAGGACGCGATTGCGGACGCTCCTGTTGTTGTGGACGCTCCTGCTGCGGCTGGAAACGGGGCCGCTCTTGCTGTTGCGGGCGTTCCTGCTGTTGCGGGCGTTCCTGCTGGGGCTGGAAGCGTGGGCGTTCAGCTTGCTGTGGCCGCTCCTGCTGTTGCGGTCGTTCCTGCTGCGGCTGGAAGCGTGGACGTTCAACCTGCTGTGGCCGCTCCTGCTGTGGCTGGAAACGTGGTTGCTCGGGCTGCTGAGGTTGCAGTTGCGACTGTGGCTGCTGTGGCCGTGGCTGCTGCGACGGCTGTTGAGCCTGCGGCTGCTGTTGCGATTGCCTGTCTCGCTCACGCTGGCGCCGCTCGTCCTCATCGCGCTGGCGACGGTCATTGTCGTCGCGCTGGAAACGGTCGCGAGTGTTACCGATCTGCAGTACCGGCGCCGGCATCAGCGCGCCATTGCCGGCACGGCCGCCATAGGGACGCGTATGGATCTCGACGCCCACGTCGCGCGGATTGATGGTCTGCGCCGGTGCGTCCGGCGTACCGATCTGGTTCGGCGGCAAGGTGCTGATGGTTTGCGGCCGGCTGTCGTTACGCGGCAAATCATTGCGCGGGTTGTTGCCAAAGCGCGGATTGTTATCGTTACGTGGATTATTGTCAGCGCGCGGGTTGCTGCCATTGCGCGGATTGTTGTCGAAGCGGTCCGGGCGACCATTGCCGTCGCGGTCCTGCCAGGTGCGGTTGGTCTCGATGCGGCCCGGGCCGGCGGCCGGACGCGGCGGCGTTGCCGGCGTGACCAGGTTGCCCTGCTGCGGACGCGGCACGAAATGGTCGCCACGATTGACGCGGATAATGTTGCCTCCCTCGAACTGCGCGCGTGGCAGCACGGTCAGGCCGTCGCGGCCGCCGTTTCGCCCAGCGTCATGATCGCCACGGGACGTAAACGACTTGCCCTTGTAGCTCCAGCTCAGGCGCTGCTCGTAGCTGGACGACACCCGGTAGCCGGGCACGAAGCGATCGCGCGGCGTCAGCGGGTACCAGCCCAGGCCGGGTCCCTGGTTCGGACGGTTGACGCCGCCCACCCAGCCCACCAGCGCCGGCGCCCACACGGGACGGCCGGCCGGACGGCCCGGCGCCCAGTACCAGCGCTGGCGCACCGTCACCCAGCGACCGTAGTGTGATGGCGCATAACCCCAGGGGGCGTTATCGACCCAGGTCCATCCCCACGGCGCCAGCCAGGTCCAGCGGCCGTCGCGGTACGGCGCCCAGTCGGCGGCCACATTGCGCGGCGCCCACAACGGGCCGTACTCGACGTTCTCGGTCCAGCTGCCGTGACGGTCCAGTTCCTCGTAGCCGGTCATGCCGGTGGACACATATTGGGTGGTGACCACGACATCGGCCAGGCGGTCGCGCTCGTCGGCCCAGACATCGAAACCGTCGCGCCGCGCCACCGTCGTGCGCACGTCCTCGGTGGTCACGTCCACCTGGCGGCCCGGATTGACCGTCACCGACGAACCGGCGCCATCGACGCGGGCGATGCCGGCCAGCACGCTGATCTGGCTGGTATCGGGTACCCGTTCCACGTCCACCCGCAGCAGGCCCGGCTCGATCATGGTGATGCGCGCCTGCGGCGTGGTCAGTTCGAAGTCGCGCAGCAGGTCGGCATTGCGCACCCGGATGCTGGCGCTGCCGTAGTTGAGGCGCAGGCGCAGCAGGTCGTCGTCGAGCTGGGTGATTTCGAGATCCGAGTCGCCATCGAGCCGTACCGCCGTGGAGCCGATGCGAAACTCGGTGCGAGCGCCGCTGGCGGTGACCAGGTGGCTGTTGGCCGTCACCGGCCAGTTGAGGCTGGCGGCCACCGGTTCATCGTCCCCGCTCAGGGTAACCTGGCCCTGCACCGCTGAAATGCGCCCCACCGCCGCCGGCAGGTCGGATTGGGCCTGGGCCAGGGTGCTCAAACCGGCCAGGGCGGCCAGCATGATGGTGGGGATGATGTTCATGGCGTCTCCGTTAGTCATGGGGATTTAACGCGGCAACAGACGGTTCGCCTACACGGGTTACAAATAATTTCAAGTTGCCGAGCCACGTTTGACGAAAAAGAGCGCTGCGCCCACGCCCATCAGCAGCCCGCCAAACACCCGGTTCTGCTGCTTGACCGCGCGCGGGTCGCGGAAGAAGCGCTGCATCGACGAGGCCAGCAAGGCGTAGCCGTGCATCACCACCAGGTCGATCGCGCACATGGTGGCGGCCAGGATCAGCAGTTGCGGCAGCAGCGGCGAACCTTGCGTGATGAACTGCGGCAGCACGGCCACCATGAAGATGATGCCCTTGGGATTGGTGGCATTGGTCAAAAAACCGGTCAGGAAGCGCTTGCGCGCTGACGGCACCACCACTTCCAGCTGCGCATGCTGAGCGCCGATGGCCACTTTGGCGCGCCACTGCGACAGGCCCAGGTAAATCAGGTACAGCGCGCCGATGGTCTTGACCACGTTGAACGCCAGCTCGGACGCCAGCAGCAGCGAGCCGACGCCAGCGCCGGCGATGAAAAAGATCAGCAGCAGGCCCGTTTGCAGGCCGAGGATGGTGGCGCTGGCGCGCCGCACGCCATAGGACAAGCCATGCGACATCGACAGCACCGCGCCCGAGCCGGGCGAAACGGCAATAATGCAGGCGGCGACGAAAAATCCCAGCCAGACGGCAAAGCTCATGATGTAAATCCCATGGTTGACTCCGGCGTCAGCGAAATGCTGCGCGGTAACGCACATTGTAGCCGCGTCGCCATATCGCCGCCGGCTCGGCTTGGGTTAAACTTGCTGCTTCTATAATAAGGACCACCATGACCACTTTCACCACCCGAGGGAGCCGCTGATGGCCGGTACCAGCCTGTTGGCGCTGATCGACGATATCGCCACCATCCTCGACGACGTCACCGTGATGACCAAGGTCGCGGCCAAGAAAACCGCCGGCGTGCTCGGCGACGACCTGGCGCTCAATGCGCAGCAGGTGTCCGGCGTGCGCGCCGCGCGCGAAATTCCCGTGGTGTGGGCGGTGGCGGTCGGTTCGCTCAAGAACAAGGCGATCCTGGTGCCGGCAGCGCTGGCAATCAGCGCCTTCCTGCCGCAGGCCATCACGCCGCTCCTGATGATCGGCGGCCTGTACCTGTGCTTCGAGGGCTTCGAAAAAATCGCCCACAGCGTGCTGCACAAGGAAGAAAAAGCCCAGCGCAAGCAGGAACTGGTGGCTGCCGTGGCCGATCCCGACGCCGACCTGGTGGCGCTGGAAAAGGAAAAGATCAAGGGCGCCGTGCGCACCGACTTCATCCTGTCGGCCGAGATCATCGTCATCTCGCTCGGCAGCGTGGAAGGCAAGCCGTTCATGGAACAGGCGCTGGTGGTCATCCTGATCGCGCTGGTGATGACGGTGGGCGTGTACGGCCTGGTCGCCGGCATCGTCAAGATGGATGACGCCGGCCTGTACCTGAGCAAGCTGGGCAACGCCATCGTGCGCGGGCTTGGCCGCTTCCTGCTGGCCGCCGCGCCGGTGCTGATGAAATTCCTGTCGGTGGTGGGCACGGCTGCCATGTTCATGGTCGGTGGCGGCATCCTGGTGCATGGCATTCCCGGCAGCCACGACGTGGTGCACCACGCGCAAGAAGTCATGGCCGGCGTGCCGACGATCGGCCCGGTGCTGTCCTTTATCACCGAAAGCGTGATTGGCGCCGTGACCGGACTGGTGGCAGGCGCGCTGGCGCTGGCGGTAGTGACCGTGGTTGGCAAGCTCTGGCGCACAACCAGGAAGGCCTAAAACTCCGACTTCCTGCGGAACTTTCCGTCTGGTAGCAACTCCAAGACCAGAACAATCGGTTTTTGGAGTGGCGCATGGATTTTCGGCATTTACGGATGGCGCTGGACGCGGCGCGCATGACGATCTGGGACACCTTCATCCACGACGGTACGGTGGCGGGCAGCACCGTCAACTGGCAGGGTGGCGGCCAGCGCCTGCTCGGCCTGGCCCCGGGCCAGCTGGCGCAACCGTTTAGCGATTTTCTCCGCTATGTCCATGTGGACGACCGCGACGCCCTGGTCCATACCATGCAAGAGGCCGTGGATAAATGCACCGGCTACGAGGTCGAGTACCGCGTGGTATGGGACGACGGCAGCTTGCACTGGCTGGCCGCCAAGGCCCACATGCTGTGCAACGCGCACGGCGCCCCCACCGGCACCCTGGGCATCATCTGGGACATCACCGAGCGCAGGCTTAACGAGCAGGCCACCGCGCGTGACCGCGAGATGGCGGCAGTGACGCTACGCGCCATCGGCGAGGGCGTGATCACCGTCGACCCGCACGGCAAGACCGATTACCTGAACCACACCGCCGAGCAACTGACCGGCTGGCGCAACGACGAAGCGCGCGGCCAGGACATCGCCACCATCCTGCAACTGACCAACGAGGCCGGCGAACCCATCGCCGAGCACGTAGCATTGCAATGCCTGCGCCTGCGGCAAACGGTAGCGCCTGCGTCCGACAACCAGCTGGTTACGCGCGAAGGGCGTCGCATCGCGGTCGAGGAATCGGCCTCGCCGATCTGGTCCGACAACGGCGTGCTGCTGGGCGTGGTGGTGGTATTCCGTGACGTGAGCCACGAGCGCAAGCTTACCCGGCAATTGTCGTGGAACGCCACCCATGACACCCTCACCGGCCTGATCAACCGGCGCGAGTTCGAGGTGCGCATCGCCGAGGCGCTGCACAGCGCCAAGGACGAAGGCCATGTGCACGCCATGCTGTACATGGACCTCGACCAGTTCAAGATCGTCAACGACACCTGCGGCCATGCCGCCGGCGACCTGCTGCTGCAATTGCTGGCGCGCATGCTGCAAACCCAGATGCGCGATTCCGACGTGCTGGCGCGCCTGGGCGGCGACGAGCTCGGCGTGCTGCTGCCGCGCTGCCCCACCGACCAGGCGCGCCTGATCGCCGAGGGCTTGCGGCAATCGATCCGCAATTTCCGCTTCGTCTGGCAGGAGCGCACCTTCGAGCTCGGCGTCTCCATCGGCATGGTCGAGGTCACGCGCCACAGCAAGTCGATGACCGAACTGCTGATGGCGGCCGACCAGGCCTGCTACCTGGCCAAGGAGCGCGGCCGCAACCGCGTGCACGTGTACCGCGACGCCGACCAGCGGCTGGCGCGCCGGCTCGGCGAGATGCAATGGGTGTCGCGCCTGAACGAAGCGTTCGAGCAGCAATACTTCCGCCTGTACACGCAGCCCATCGTCGGCCTGGGCCCGACCGGCAGCGAACACCTCGAGGTGCTGATCCGCATCCAGCCCGCCAAGGGCGACCTGATCCTGCCCGGCGCCTTTATTCCCGCCGCCGAACGCTACGACCTGATGACCGCCATCGACCGCTGGGTGATCCGCGCCGTGTGCCGCCATGCCGGCGCTGCCGCTGCTGCCGCTGCGGCGGACCCGGCCGGAGTCCCCACCGCCGCCATCGCCCCGATCGCTCCCATCGAATACTCGATCAACCTCTCCGGCACCTCGCTCGGCGACGACAGCCTGCACGACTACATCGTCGAGCAGTTTCGCGAATTCAACGTGACGCCGCAGCACATCTGCTTCGAGATCACCGAAACGGCCGTGATCGCCAACCTGATCCGGGCGCAGGAATTCATGGCCAAACTGAAGGCGCTCGGCTGCCGCTTCTCGCTCGACGACTTCGGCAGCGGGCTGTCGTCGTTTGCCTATCTCAAAGCGCTGCCGGTCGATTTTCTCAAGATCGACGGCGTGTTCATCCGCGACATCGCCACCAATTCCATCAACCGCGCCATGGTCAAGGCCATCAACGAGGTGGGCCACGTGATGGGCCTGCGCACGGTGGCCGAATACGTGGAAGACGACACCACGCTGGCCGTGGTGCGCCAGCTCGGGCTCGACTACGCCCAGGGCTACGCGGTAGGCACATTGCAGCCCCTTGACAGTTGATGCAATACAGATAACACCCCCTGCCACAATCCCGAGAATTTTGATCTACATCAATAAAATTGCCTGACGGACTCCGTACACTGGTCACACCTATTGTGATAAAGCAACAACAGCCGGAGAGTGCGATGCGCAACAACCAACCCGTCAGCAACCGCGAAGTGGACGTCCTGGACGACCAGGCGATCGTTTCCAAGACCGATATGAATGGCAACATCGTCTATGTGAACCCGTATTTCACCCAGATCAGCGGTTTTACGGAAGAAGAGCTGATCGGCGCACCGCAGAACATCGTGCGCCATCCCGACATGCCGGCTGAAGCGTTTGCCGACCTGTGGGAATCGATCAAGGGCGGCACGCCGTGGACCGGCATCGTCAAGAACCGTTGCAAGAACGGCGACCACTACTGGGTGCGCGCCAACATCACGCCGATCCGCGAACACGGCAAAACCATCGGCTACATGTCGGTGCGAGTCAAGGCCGAACGCCACCAGGTGGCCGAAGCTGAAGAAGCATACAAGGCCATCCGCGCCGGCGACGGCCACGGCATCCGCATCAAGAACGGCCAGTTGATCCGTCCCGGCCTGGTGCGACTGCTGGCGCGCCTGTCCCACGTCTCGCTGGGCATGCGTATCTGGCTCGCCACCAGCGTGGTCAACGTGCTGCAACTGGGCGTGTGCGTGGCCGCGCTGATGGGCAACGAGGGCCACAGCTATGCGATCTTCGGCGCCACCTTCCTCGGCCTGTTGATCAACATCTTCCTGTGGTACACCTTGCGGGTCTCGATGCTGGCGCCGCTCAAGCAGGCCCTCGAAGGCGCCCGGTCGATCGCTGCCGGCGACCTCACCGCCTCGTTCGACACCCATGCCACCGACGAAGTGGGCCAGTTGCTGCGCGCGCTGCAGCAGATGAACAGCAACCTGATCGCCACCATCCGCGACGTGCGCATCAACGTGGAAACCATGGCCGTGGCCACGCGCCAGATCGCCGCCGGCAATGCCGACCTGTCGGGCCGCACCGAGGCGCAGGCCGCCAGCCTGGAAGAGACGGCATCGTCGGTCGAACAGTTCTCGGCCACCGTCAAGCAGAATGCCGACAACTCGGCGCAGGCCAACGACCTGGCCGTCAGTGCCTCGCACGTTGCCGTGCAGGGCGGCGAAATTGTCGCCGATGTCATTGCCACCATGGACGAAATCAACGCCTCGTCGCGCAAGATCGTCGACATCATCGGCCTGATCGAAGGCATCGCGTTCCAGACCAATATCCTGGCGCTCAACGCGGCCGTGGAAGCGGCCCGTGCCGGCGAACAGGGCCGCGGCTTCGCGGTCGTGGCCGGCGAAGTGCGCAACCTGGCGCAGCGCAGCGCCACCGCCGCCAAGGACATCAAGAACCTGATCGACGTCTCGGTCGGCAAGGTCAGCGCCGGCATGGTGCAGGTGGACCGCGCTGGCGCCACCATGAAGCAGGTGGTGTCGTCGGTACAGCAGGTCACCGCCATCATGCGCGAAATCTCGGTGGCCTCGCACGAGCAGAGCATTGGCGTCGACCAGGTCAATTCGGCCATCGCCCACATGGACCAGGTCACGCAGCAGAACGCCGCGCTGGTCGAAGAAGCGGCAGCGGCCACCGCCAGCCTGGCCGTGGAAGCGGGCGGCCTGACGCAGGCGGTCAGCCTGTTCAAGTTCGGCCGCGCACCATCGCGGGCCAGGGCCAGCACCGGTGGCAGCAAGACCGGCCGTCCTGCCGCCCATACGGAAACCCCGCGCCTAGCAGCCTGAGAGCGATCATATGTCCACCTCCAGCATCGACGCGGTCGAATTCGACGCCGCCATCATCAGGAAACTGAGCCAGTCCGGTCCGCGCTACACCTCGTACCCGACCGCCGACCGCTTCGTCCCGGACTTCGGCTACGGCCAGTTCCTGGAAGCGGTGGCGGGGCTGCGCCTGCGCCGCAGCCAGCGCCCGCTGTCGCTGTACATCCACGTGCCGTTCTGCGACACCGTCTGCTACTACTGCGGCTGCAACAAGATCGTCACCAAGGACCACGGCAAGGCCGCCACCTACCTCGGCTACCTCAAGCAGGAACTCGACATGCAGGGCCGGCTGTTCGCCGGCATCGGCCAGATCGAGCAGCTGCACTTCGGCGGCGGCACGCCCACCTACCTGAGCGACCGCCAGATGGGCGACCTGATGGCCTACCTGCGCGAGAACTTCGACTTCGCGCCCGATGCGCTGGGCGAATACTCGATCGAGATCGACCCGCGCACCGTCACGCCCGAACGCATCCACTCGCTGCGCGCGCAAGGTTTCAATCGCGTCAGCCTGGGCGTGCAAGATTTCGATCCCGAGGTGCAGCAGGCGGTCAACCGCATCCAGCCCGAAGCGGAAACCCGGGCCGTGATGGCGGCCGCGCGTGACGCCGGCTTCCGCTCGATCAGCATCGACCTGATTTACGGCCTGCCCAAGCAGACCATGGCCACCATGGAGCGCACGCTCGACAAGGTGATCGACGCCAGCCCCGACCGCATCGCCCTGTACAACTACGCCCACCTGCCGCATTTGTTCAAACCGCAGCGCCGGATTGCGGACGCCGACCTGCCCACCGCCGCCGTCAAGCTCGACCTGCTGGCGCTGTGCATCCGCCGCCTGTGCGCGGCCGGCTATGTGTACATCGGCATGGACCATTTCGCCAAGCCCGACGACGAGCTGGCCGTGGCCCAGCGCCAGGGCCGCCTGCAGCGCAATTTCCAGGGTTATTCCACCCGCGCCGAGGCCGACCTGATCTCGTGCGGCGTCTCGGCCATCAGCGCCATTGGCGCCACCTACAGCCAGAACGAAAAGACGCTCGACGCCTATTACGAAAAACTCGACGCCGGCGTGCTGCCGATCACGCGTGGCGTCAAGCTCGATCACGACGACCTGCTGCGCCGCATCGTGATCCAGAAGCTGATGTGCAATTTCGAACTGTCGCTCGCCTCGCTCGAGCAATCGTTCCCGATCACGTTCCGCCATTATTTTGCCGCCGAACTGGAACAACTGGAGGCGTTTGCGCAGGACGGCCTGCTCACGGTCGATCACGAGTGGATCAGCGTCACGCCCAAGGGCCGACTGCTGATCCGCAATATCTGCATGGTGTTCGACCGCTACCTGGCCGCCGCAAGACTCGATAGCGCGCAACTGCTGCGCTACTCGAAAACCATCTGACCGCCATGGCCGTCCAGCTGCTTCCCGTGTTCCTGGTCGGCCTGGCCGGCAGCATTCATTGCGTAGGCATGTGTGGCGGCATTGTCGGCGCGTTATCAAGCAGCGCCAGCATGCCTGCCACAGCGCTGACGCGGGTACTGGCCTATAACACCGGCCGCATCGGCAGCTACATGCTGGCCGGCGCCATGGCGGGCGGCTTGGCCGGCGGTGCGCAAAGCCTGGCCGGGTTGGCGGGAATACAGCTGGGCTTTTACTGGCTGGCCAACCTGATGCTGGTCGCCCTGGGCCTGCACCTGATGAACGCCTGGCGCGGCCTGGCGTGGCTCGAACAATGCGGCCGCCTGCTGTGGCAGCGCGCGCAGCCGGCCATCGCGCCGTGGATGAAAACCCTGCTGCCGGTGCAGAAGCCGCAGCAGGCGCTGGCGCTCGGTGCGCTGTGGGGCTGGCTGCCGTGCGGCATGGTGTACAGCGTGCTGCTCACCGCCATGCTCAGTGGCGACGCTTTCGACGGCGCCGCCGTGATGCTGGCCTTTGGCCTCGGCACGTTGCCGATGCTGGTCGGCCTGGGGTTGATTGGCGCACGCGTGCAGCGCGCCATGCGCCGGCCGCTGGTGCGCATCGCCTGCGGCGTGGCGGTGCTGGGATTTGGTTTGCTGGGACTGCTGCGCGCCGGCGGCGGTGATGGCATTACGCCGGAATGGATCACTATCTTATGCCTGACACCCCACTGACACAACGCGCGGCCAGCGCACACGCTGGCTGCTACCACTGCGGCGAACCGGTGCCCTCCTCCGCCAACTGGCCCGTGGATATCGACGGCGTTATCCACACCATGTGCTGCCCGGGCTGCGCAGCGGTGGCGCAAACCATTGTCGATCTGGGACAGGCGTCGTACTACCGCGACCGTTCGTCGTTTGCCGCCAGCGCCGGCAACGCCCACCTGCTGCCGCCCGAGCTGCAACTGTACGACAATGCCGACCCACGCTTCGCCCGCGACGACAACACGCGCGAGACCACGTTCGCGGTCGAAGGCATCCGCTGCGTCGCCTGCGTGTGGCTGATCGAACACCGGCTGGCGCGCCTGCCCGGCGTGGAAGCGGCCCAGCTCAACGTCGCCACCGAGCGCCTGTACGTGCGCTGGCGCCCGGCCGATTGCCGCCCCGGCGACATCCTGGCCGCGCTGCACGCGATCGGCTACACCGCGTATCCGTACGACGCCGGCCGCCACCAGGTGCAGCAGCGCCAGGCCGCGCGCACGCTGGGCCGCCAGCTGTTCGTGGCCGGTCTGGCGATGATGCAGGTGATGATGTACGTGGCGCCGGCATATATGTCCAACGGCGACGGCACGCTCGATCCGGCCATGGCCTCGCTGATGCAGTGGGCCAGCCTGCTGCTCACGATACCTGCAGTCAGCTATTCAGCGCTGCCGTTCTGGCGCGGCGCCCTGGCCAGCCTGCGCGCGCGCACCTTGGGCATGGACGTGCCGGTGGCGCTGGGTATCGCCGCTGCCTTTGGCGCGAGCGTGGTCGCCACCGTGCGCGGCACCGGCGAAGTATGGTTCGATTCGGTCACCATGTTCGTCTTCCTGCTGCTGTGCAGCCGCTGGTACGAGCTGCGCGCGCGGCGCCGCGCCGGGGCCGCGCTCGAACGGCTGCACCACGCGCTGCCTGCATCGGCCACCTTGCTGGCCCAGTATCCCGACAGCCGGGGCACCACGCTGGTGCGCGCAGCCGCGCTGCAAATCGGCGACGTCATCATGATCAAGCCCGGTGAGGCGGTGGCGGCCGACTGCGTGGTGGTCGATGGCAGCACGTCGCTCGACCTGTCGCTGCTGTCGGGCGAAAGCGCGCCCGTGGCAAAAGACACCGGCGCAGCGCTGCCCGGCGGCGCCATCAACGCCGGCGCCGTGGTACTGGCGCGGGTAACGCGGCGGGCCCAGGACAGCACCATGTCAAGCCTGGTAAAGCTGATCGACCGCGCAGGCCGTGACAAGCCGCGCATCGCGCTGTGGGCCGACCGCGTGGCGGCGTGGTTCGTGGCGGGACTGCTGCTGTTTGCCGTCTGCGCGTTCAGCTTCTGGGCCTGGCACGATGGCAACCTGCTGCGCGCCTGGCCGATCGCCATCGCAGTGCTGGTGGTGTCGTGTCCATGCGCGCTGTCGCTGGCTACGCCTACCGCGCTGGCCGCCGCCACCGACCGCCTGCTGCGCGGCGGCGTGCTGGTGACCGGCGCCCAAACCCTCGAAACCCTGCACCGCGCCACCCACATCGTGTTCGACAAGACCGGCACCCTCACCCACGGCCGCCCGGTGCTGCAAGCGACCGTGCCACTGGGCGCGATGCGCGCCGGCTTTTGCCTGCAAGTGGCTGCCGCGCTCGACGCCGGCAGCGCCCACCCGCTGGCACGCGCCATCGTGGCGGCAGCCGTCACGGCCGGCGGCGGGCGGCGCGAGGACTGGCACCCGAGCGCGGTGCGCGAAGTGCCCGGCTGCGGCATCGAGGCCGTGTTGCACAACCGCCTATACCGGCTTGGCAGTGCTGCTTTCGTGGCGGGGATCGCGGGAGCTGCCAGCTCAACCCCAATGACGGCAAGCGCCGAACTTGCGGACATGCCGGAATACGCCGGTCAGCCTGGCACCGGCCTGGCGCCAACCCACCAGGTAGCCGACGGCGCAACCCCGGTGTACCTCGGTGCGGAGGGCCAATGGCTCGCCTGCCTGCAATTGCACGACGGCCTGCGGCCCGACGCCCAGGCCACGGTGGACTACTTCCGCCGCACCGGCAAGACGGTGGTGCTGCTCAGCGGCGACCATGATGTGCTGGCGCGCCGCGTCGGCGACCAGCTCGGTATCGGCACCACCGTGGGCGGCTACCTGCCCGAGGAAAAGCTGGCGTTTGTAAAACAGTTGCAGATGAAGGGTGCGGTGGTGGCGATGGTAGGCGACGGCATCAACGACGCCGCCGTGCTGAGCGCGGCCGATGTCTCGTTTGCGATGGGCGAAGGCGCCGCGCTGGCGCAGGCCCATGCCGACGCGGTGCTGCTGGGCGGCCGGCTTGGCGCCGTGGCCGACAGCGCCCGCGTGGCTGCGCGCACCATGCGCGTGATCCGCCAGAACCTGGCCTGGGCCAGTGTGTACAACGTGACCGCGATTCCGGCGGCAGCGCTGGGGTTACTCAATCCGTGGCTGTCGGGCGTGGGCATGGCCGCCAGTTCGGCGGTAGTGGTGGCCAACGCGCTGCGGCTGCGCCGCATCGGCAAGGAGTCGTGATGGAAGCGCTGCTGCTGTTGATTCCCTTAAGCGTGCTGCTGGTGTTCGTCGCGCTATGGATTTTTTTCCGCGCGTCCGACGACGGCCAGTTCGACGACCTGGTGGGGCCCGGCCTGCGGGTGCTACAGGATGACGACCGGCCGCACCATGCCGCCCCGGAGGATCAGAGCTCTGTTCTAAGTTCGAATAGTTCTGGGAATAGCACCACGTCGAGCATCTTGCGCAAGTAGTTGACGCCATCGGTACCGCCGGTGCCCATCTTGAAGCCGATCACGCGCTGCACCGTGGTGACATGGCGGAAGCGCCACAGCCGGAACGCGGTCTCCAGGTCCACCAGCTTTTCGGCCAGCTCGTACAGCGGCCAGTACTCGCCCGTGTTTTGGTACACGGTGGTCCACGCGGCCTTCACCGAATTGTCGGATTTGACCGGCTGGTCCCACGGCCCCGCCAGGCGCGTGGCATCGACGGCCAGGCCGCTGTTGGCCATCACCATGATGGCCTGGTCGTAGATCGACGGCGCCTCGAGCGCGCGCTTGAGCACCGCGTACGCTTCCGGCTTGTGCTGATGCACTTGCAGGTGGGTGGCGTTCTTGTTCCCGAGCAGGAATTCGATTTCGCGGTACTGGTGCGACTGGAAGCCCGACGACGCGCCCAGGTAGGGGCGGATCGCCGTGTACTCGGGCGGCGTCATGGTGGACAGCACATCCCACGCGTGCACCAGCTGGTTCATGATGGCCGCCACGCGCGCCAGCATTTTCATCGCGGCCGGCAGCTGGCCGGCCGCGATATTGTCGCGCGCGCCATGCAGCTCGTGCAGCATGAGCTTCATCCACAGCTCGCTGGTCTGATGCTGGATGATGAACAGCAGCTCGTTGTGCTCGGGCGAGAGCGGGTGCTGGGCCGACAGGATGGTGTCGAGCGACAGGTAGTCGCCGTAGCTCATGTCTTTTGAAAAATCGAGCTGGGCGCCGTGGTAGTCGGCTGGCTGGCTCGTGGCGGGCGTTGCGGCGCCGTGGGATACCGGACATTTCATGGTGTGCTTTCGTCTGTCGTAGGGATCAGGTTACCGCATCGCGCTTGGCATCGACCTGGTAATCACGGCGGTCGAGGATATCCTTCAATACCATCACCGCACGCCACACGTCTTGGTACGTGGTGTACAGCGGCGTGAAACCGAAGCGCATCACCTGCGGTTCGCGGTAGTCGCCGATCACGCCGCGCGCGATCAGGGCCTGCATCACCGCGTAACCGTGCGGATGCATCACGCTCACCTGGCTGCCACGCTCGGCGTGGGCACGCGGCGTGATCAGCTCCAGCGGATGGTCGGCGCAGTGTTCTTCGAGCAGCGCGATAAACAAGTCGGACAGCGCCAGCGACTTGGCGCGCAGCGCCGCCATCGGCACCTGGTGGAAAATCTCCAGGCCGCATTCCACCAGCGCCAGCGACACCACCGGCTGGGTGCCGCACAGCGCGCGGCCGATGCCGGCCACCGGCGCATACGACGGCTGCATGGCGAACGGCTGGCGATGGGTCCACCAGCCGGTGAGCGGCTGCGAAAACTGTTCATGGTGGCGCTTGGGCACCCAGATGAACGCCGGCGAACCGGGGCCACCGTTCAGGTACTTGTAGGTGCAGCCCACCGCGAAGTCGGCGTTGGCGGCATTCAGTTCCACCGGCACCGCGCCGGCCGAGTGGGCCAGGTCCCAGATCGCCAGCGCACCGGCGGCGTGGATCTGCGCGGTGGTGGCAGCCATGTCGAACATGCGGCCGGTGCGGTAGTTGACGTGGGTGAGCATGACCACCGCCACTTGCGCGCCGGCGTCGCCGCTGAGCGCGGCCGGCAGGTCGGCCGACGAGTCGAGCAGTTTCAGTTCGTAGCCGCGTTCGAGCCAGCCCAGCAGGCCCTCGGCCATGTAGATATCGCTGGGAAAATTGTCGCGCTCGGTGATGATCACGCGCCGACTGGCGCGGACTGGATCGGCCGCCTGCATCTTGATGGCGGCGGCCAGCGCCTTGAACAGGTTGACCGACGTCGAATCGGTGACCACCACCTCGTCCTCGGCAGCGCCCACCAGCGGCGCCAACAGTGAGCCGAGGCGGCGCGGCAGGTCGTACCAGCCGGCCGTGTTCCAGCTAAGGATCAGGTCGTCGCCCCACTCGGCAGCAATCACCTGCTGCGCGCGTTGCAGGGACGCCTTGGGCCGCGCGCCCAGCGAATTGCCGTCGAGGTAAATCACGCCGTCGGGCAGTGCAAACCGGGCGCGCTGGGCGGCCAGCGGGTCGGCGGCGTCGAGCGCCAGGCAATCTTGTTCGGTGGTCATGGGTATCCCGTTGTAGCGATGGAGACGGTATTCTAGAACATCGATAGCCACCAGGCTCGCGCCAGCAGCTGATTGCACTGACAACACACTGTATGATGCGATGCACACTTGATCCACGGTTATCCCTACTCCATCACCTTCATGAACAACGACAACACACTCAAGCGCGGCTTGAGCAACCGGCACATTCAGCTGATCGCCTTGGGCGGCGCCGTCGGCACCGGGCTGTTCCTGGGCGTGGCCCAGACCATCAAGCTGGCCGGCCCGTCGGTCATCCTCGGCTACGCGATTGCCGGCATCATGGCCTTCTTCATCATGCGCCAGTTGAGCGAGATGGTGGTGGACCAGCCGGTGGCCGGGTCCTTCAGCCACTTCGCCAACCGCTATTGGGGTCCGCTCGCCGGCTTTGCCTCCGGCTGGAATTACTGGATCCTGTACGTGCTGGTCAGCATGGCCGAACTGACTGCCGTCGGCATCTACGTGCAGTACTGGTGGCCGGGCGTGCCGATGTGGGCGTCGGCGCTGGGCTTCTTCCTGCTGATTAACGCGGTCAACCTGCTGCACGTCAAACTGTTCGGCGAGATGGAGTTCTGGTTCGCCATCATCAAGGTGGCGGCCATCATCGGCATGATCGCGTTCGGCGGCTACCTGCTGATCAGCGGCAGCGGCGGTCCGCAGGCCAGCATCACCAACCTGTGGGCGCTGGGCGGCTTCTTCCCGCACGGCGTGGGCGGCATGGTGATGGCGATGGCGATCATCATGTTCTCGTTCGGCGGGCTGGAACTGGTCGGTATCACGGCGGCCGAAGCGGAGTCGCCGGAAACCACCATCCCCAAGGCCACCAACCAGGTCGTTTATCGCATCCTGATCTTTTACGTGGGCGCGCTGGCGGTGCTGTTGTCGCTGTACCCGTGGAGCGACGTCCAGCAAGGCGGCAGCCCGTTCGTGCTGATCTTCCAGGCGCTCGACAACGGCTGGGTGGCCTCGGCCCTGAACCTGGTGGTGCTGACGGCCGCGCTGTCGGTGTACAACAGCTGCGTGTACAGCAACAGCCGCATGCTGCTCGGTCTGGCGCTGCAAGGCCATGCGCCGAAGACGCTGGCGCATGTGAATAATCGCGGCATTCCGGTGCATGCACTGGGCGTTTCGGCAGCCGCCACCGCCTTGTGCGTGGTGGTCAACTACGTCATTCCCGGCAAGGCATTCGGCATGTTGATGATGCTGGTGGTGGCGGCACTGATGATCAACTGGGCGATGATCAGCATCACCCACCTCAAATTCAGCCGGAGCAAGGCGCAGGCAGGTGAAACCACGAGTTTCCGCAGCTGGGGCCAGCCATGGACCAACTACCTGTGCCTGGCCTTCATGGCTGGCATCGTCGTGATCATGTACCTCACGCCCGACACCCGCATCGCGGTCTATCTGATGCCGGCCTGGATCGCCGTGCTCGCAATCTGCTATCGCCTCAAACAGAAATAACACCAAAGTTCATCCGGGCAATTTTGATTCACATCAAGGATTTTTGAGTTTCAGACGCTTACCCTTCGGGCTATCAACTTGACATTACCCGGGGAGAGCTTGTGTGGAGCTAGCATCGAATTACAACTACAAGGTCGTGAAGCAATTCGCGATCGCCACCGTGATCTGGGGCATCGTCGGCATGCTGGTGGGGGTGATCATCGCCGCCCAACTGGCATGGCCCGCGCTGAACCTCGACATTCCATGGCTGACCTACGGCCGCCTGCGTCCGCTGCATACCAACGCGGTGATTTTCGCGTTCGGCATCTGCGGCCTGTTCGCCACGTCGTACTACGTGGTGCAGCGCACCTGCCAGGTACGGCTGTTTTCCGATAAATTGGCAGCCTTCACTTTCTGGGGCTGGCAGGCCGTGATCCTGCTGGCAGTGGTCACGCTGCCGATGGGTTATACGCGCGGCAAGGAATACGCCGAACTGGAATGGCCGATCACGATCCTGATCGCGCTGGTGTGGATCGCCTACGCGGTCGTGTTCTTCGGCACGCTCATCACCCGCAAGGTCAAGCATATTTACGTCGCCAACTGGTTCTTCGGCGCCTACATCCTGGCCGTGACCATCTTGCACGTGGTGCAGGGCGCCAGCATGCCGGCCAGCCTGACCAAGTCCTATTCCGCCTACACCGGCGTGCAGGACGCCATGATCCAGTGGTGGTACGGCCATAACGCGGTGGGCTTCATCCTCACCGCCGGCTACCTGGGCATGGTGTATTACTTCATCCCCAAGCAGGCCGAGCGTCCCGTGTACTCGTACCGGCTGTCAATCGTCCACTTCTGGGCGCTGATCTTCACGTACATGTGGGCCGGCCCGCACCACCTGCACTACACGGCGCTGCCCGACTGGACCCAGTCGGTGGGCATGGTGTTTTCGCTGGTGCTGCTGGCGCCGTCGTGGGGCGGCATGATCAACGGCATGATGACGTTATCGGGCGCCTGGCACAAGCTGCGCACCGACCCGATCCTGAAATTCATGATCGTCTCGCTGTCGTTCTACGGCATCGCCACCTTCGAAGGTCCGATGATGTCGATCAAGACCATCAACGCCCTCTCCCACTACACCGACTGGACCGTGGCCCACGTCCATGGCGGTGCGCTCGGCTGGGTCGGCTTCATCACCATGGGTTCGATCTACTACCTGATTCCACGGCTGGTGGGCGAGCAGAAAATGTACAGCGTCAAGCTGATCGACCTGCACTTCTGGGTGGCCACCATCGGCGTGGTGCTGTACATCGCCGCGATGTGGATTGCCGGCGTGATGCAGGGCCTGATGTGGCGGGCGGTCAACCCCGACGGCACCCTCACCTACACCTTTGTCGAAGGCGTGAAAGCGACATATCCGTACTACGCGGTGCGGGTGCTGGGCGGCTTCATGTACTTCAGCGGCATGTGCGTGATGGGCTACAACACCTGGATGACCCTGCGCCGCCGCGCCACCGTCATCGCCCCCATCCCTGCCCTGGCTGCGGCCCATTGACCCCGGAGTGCCCATGAAATTCTCACACGAATGGATCGAAAAAAACCCCTGGCTGCTGATCGCCCTGGTCACCCTGGTGATCAGCGTTGGCGGCGCCGTGGAAATCGTGCCGCTGTTCTTCCAGAAGTCCACCACCGAGCCGGTGGCCGGCCTGAAACCCTACAGCCCGCTGCGGCTGACGGGCCGCGACATCTACGTGCGCGAAGGCTGCTACAACTGCCACTCGCAGATGGTGCGGCCGCTCCGTGCCGAAACCGAGCGCTACGGCCATTATTCGGTCGCTGGCGAGTTCGTCTATGACCGGCCGTTCCAGTGGGGCTCCAAGCGCACCGGGCCCGACCTGGCGCGCGTAGGTGGCCGCTACAGCGACGAATGGCACCGCACCCACCTGGCCAACCCGCGCGACGTGGTGCCGGAATCGAATATGCCCAACTACCCGTGGCTGGCCAAGACCAAACTGGTGCCGCAGGACGTGGTGCCCAAGCTGCGCGCGCTGCAGCGCCTGGGCGACCCGTACACCGATGCCGAGATCGCCGCCGCGCCGGAAGAACTGAAGGACAAGACCGAGGAAGACGCCCTGATCGCCTATCTGCAAGGCCTGGGCACATTAATCAAAGCAAGGAACTGACATGGCTATCGAGAACCTGTTTGACCAGGCCAGCAGCGTGATGACGGTGGTGTCGTTTGTCACGTTCATCGGCATCGTGTGGTGGGCCTACATCCACCACAAGGAAACCGATTTTACCCAGGCCGCACAAGCCCCGTTTGCCGACGAGGAGTTTGACCATGGCTGACTTTACCAGCGGCTTCTGGGACTACTATATCGCCGCCATCACCCTGCTCGGCATCATCGGTTGCGGCATCCTGCTGTGGGCGCAGTCAAAAGCGCGGGTGGGCAAGCGCAGCGACATCAATGTCGATACCACCGGCCATATCTGGGACCAGGATTTGACCGAGCTGAACACGCCGATGCCGCGCTGGTGGATGTGGCTGTTCTACATCACCATCGTCTTCGCGCTGGTGTACCTGGTGCTGTACCCGGGCCTGGGCAGTTATGCAGGCAAACTGGGCTGGAGCTCCACCGGCAACTACCAGACCGAACTGAAACAGGCCGAAGCAGAATATGGTCCGCTGTTCGCCCAGTACCAGCAGCAGGATTTAAAAACGGTAGCGGCCGATCCGAAGGCGCGCGCCATCGGCGAGCGCCTGTTCCTCACCTATTGCGCCCAGTGCCATGGATCCGACGCGCGCGGCAACAAGGGTTTTCCGAACCTGACCGACAAGGACTGGCTGTTCGGCGGCACGCCCGAGATCATCAAGCAGACCATCCTGCACGGGCGTACCGGCGTGATGCCGCCGATGGGTGCGGCCGTGGGCAGCGAGAAGGATATCGAGAACGTCGCCCATTACGTGTTGAGCCTGTCCGGCTCGACGTCCGATCCGATCAAGGCGGTGTTCGGAAAGGCGAAATTCGGCGCCTGCATGGCCTGCCACGGCGCCGACGCCAAGGGCAACCAGGCGCTCGGCGCACCGAACCTGACCGACAAGGTCTGGCTGTTCGGCGGCAGCGCCGACACCATCATGGAAACCATCCGCAACGGCCGCAATGCCACCATGCCGGCGTTTGGCGACTTCCTCGGCGACGCCAAAGTGCACGTGCTGGCTGCCTACATCTGGAGCTTGTCCAATGATGTGACGCAGCCGGCGCCAGCGCCAGCAGCCAAGCCGGAACCGGAACCAGAACCGGGACCAGCAAAATGAGTGCGCCCGAGACACAAGTCATCAAGATGTATGCGGCGCGCGAGGAAATCTACCCGCGCGAAACCTCGGGCCGCTACGCCCGCCTGCGCTGGCTGTTCGTTTGGCTGACGCAGCTGGCGTTTTACGGCACCCCGTGGCTGCTCTGGAACGACCGCCAGGCCTTGCTGTTCGACCTGACCACGCGCAAGTTCTACATCTTCGGCATGGTCTTGTGGCCTCAGGATTTCATTTACCTGGCGGTGCTCCTGATCATCAGCGCGTATTTGCTGTTCCTGGCCACCGCCGTGGCCGGGCGCGTGTGGTGCGGCTTCACCTGCCCGCAAACTGTTTATACCGAAATCTTCCTGTGGATCGAACGCCGCATCGAAGGCAAGCGCAGCGCGCGCATGCTGCTCGACCGCCAGCCCTGGTCCGCCGGCAAGCTCGGTAAAAAAACCGCCAAGCACCTGGCCTGGGGCGCGGTGGCGCTGTGGACCGGCTTTACCTTTGTTGGCTACTTCACGCCGATCCGCGAGCTGATTGTCGAGGTGCAGACCTTCGACTTCGGCCCGTGGGAATGGTTCTGGGTGCTGTTCTACGCCTTTGCCACGTACGGCAATGCCGGCTGGATGCGCGAGCAGGTGTGCAAGTACATGTGTCCGTACGCCCGCTTCCAGAGCTCGATGTTCGACCGCGATACGCTGATCATCACCTACGATGCCAGGCGCGGCGAACCGCGTGGTCCACTGGTGCCACGCCACAAGCAAACAGCCAGTACCGGCGGCGCCTGCATCGACTGCTCGATGTGCGTGCAGGTGTGCCCCACCGGCATCGACATTCGCAACGGCCTGCAATACGAGTGCATCGGCTGCGCCGCGTGCGTGGATGCCTGCAACGGCGTGATGGACAAGATCGATGCGCCGCGCGGCCTGATCCGCTACGCCACCGAACGCGCGCTCGACGAGCATTTAACGCCCACCGAAATCCGCCGCCGCACCTGGCGCCCCCGGGTGCGCATCTACACCGCCGTGCTGTGCCTGATCGTGGCCGGCGCCGGCGCCGCCCTGTACCTGCGCGTGCCACTGAAAATGGACGTGATCCGCGACCGTGGCGCCATGGGCCGCGAGGTGGAAGACGGCATGATCGAAAACGTCTATCGGCTGCAGATCATGAACACGACCGAGCGCGCCCACACGTATCGCATCAGCGTGTCCGGCATCGACACACTGGCCCTGGTCACGCCCGCTACCGTGCACCTGGACGCGACCGAAACGCGCGGCGTACCGATCCGCCTGCGCACCGCGCACGGCGCCGCACACAAGGGCTCGAACAAGATCGAAGTGGCGCTGACATCGGTGGATGATCCGGCGCTGCATGTGAAAGAAACAGCGGTCTTCATTGTGCCGCGCTAGGAGATCACCATGCACCATTTACACAGCACGGTCACGCCGTGGTACAAGCAGCGCTGGCCGTGGTTCCTGATGCTGGGCCCGGCCATCGTGGTGGCCGGCAGCGTGTTTACCGCCTGGCTGGCGTTTTCAACGCCCGACCCGGTGGTGGTTGGCGACTACTACAAGCAGGGCAAGGCCATCAACCAGGACCTGAGCCGCGACCGCGTGGCCAGCGCCATGGGCCTGTCGATGACGATCGGCTACGACGCCAATCGCGGCGCGCTGACGGGCCAGGTGCAACGCGCCAGCGGCGGCGGCATCACCGAGCGCCTGCGGCTGCGTCTCGCGCACGCGACCTTGCCCGACAAGGACATCGAAGCGACCGTGCTACCCGATGCGGCGGGCCGCTTCGAACTGCCACTGGCCATGCTCGAACGCAGCCGCTGGGTGGTGCTGGTGGAAGGCGAAAAACGCGACTGGCGCCTGGCCGGCGCGTGGACGTGGCCGAAGGAGCGCGGGGTAACCTTGGTGGCGGATGTGGCGCCTGTGCAGCAGCAGGCGCCGGCGCAATAGCCGCACAATAGGCGCCGGGGCACAGGCATGCCTCTGGCGCGCTATCAGTTCAACCGCAAGTCTGGGTACCGGCCGTAATCGCCTTGAGCGTTTGCGGCTGCAGCAGTTCGATTTCGCGGTTGCTTACCCGGACCAGTCCTTCTTTCTTGAACTTCGACAGCAGGCGGCTGATGCTTTCGATCGTCAGGCCCAGGTAGTTGCCGATCTCCTCGCGCGACATGCGCAGCTGGAACGCGTTGGGCGAGTAGCCGCGTGCTTCGTAGCGCGACGACAGGTTGACCAGGAAGGCGGCGAAACGCTGGGTGGCCTGCATATTGCCGAGCAAGAGCATCACGCTTTGCTCGCGCGTGATTTCCTGGCTCATCATGCGGTGGAAGTGGCGCAGCAGGGTCGGCATTTCGGCCAGCAGTTGCTGCAGGGTGGCGAACGGAATTTCGCACACTTCGCTGTCTTCCAGCGCCACCGCCGTGCAATGGTGCAGGTCGGTGCTGATGGCGTCCATGCCCAGCAGTTCGCCGGCCATCTGGAAGCCGGTGATCTGCTCCGCGCCTTCGCGGTTGACCTGGTAGGTTTTGAAGTGGCCGAGGCGGATCGCGTACAGGTTCTGGAACGGGTCGCCAATGCGGAACAAGGTATTGCCGCGCGCGACCTTGCGCCGGCGGCCGATGATCTGGTCGAGCCGGTCCATGTCTTCGTTGCCCAGTCCCATGGGCAAACACAGCTGGTGCATGCTGCACGTGGCGCAGCTGGCTTTGAGGATGTCGATTGTGGCGCCGGGCAGCACCAGCGATGGCAGGTCTTTGATCATGACCGCTAGTGTAGACCATGATGCGCCAGGATGGTGCGATGCCGCACTGCCACCATCGGGTATTCCGACGTGCATTTCACTTGCATTGTGCAAGCAAATGACCGGTGAAAATTCCGCCCGTCGCCACTTTCCCGCTGGCGAAGGATACGCTAGACTGGTCCTCGTTATTGCCGATTTCTCAACTTGAGCAGGAGAGATAAAGACCATGAATCTACGCCGCTGCGCCGTGCTGTACCTCGAACCCCGCGAAGAACTGGACATCGACTGGACCGCCTTGTTTGCCGGCACCAGCACCCTGGCGGCCAGCACCCGCTGGCTGGCGCTGGCGCCGCACCTGGACCGCGAGATCGAAGTCGATGCGGCCGACCTGGCAATGCTGGCCGATGTCGGTGCGTCGGTGTGGACCGCGCGCGACCAGGTCGTCGAACGCCATGGCGCGGCAGTCGTGGACCGGCTGCTCGCGCACGGCCTGCTGCTGGCCGAGGATCAGGGGCAGCAGCAAGAGCAGGCCACCGCGCAGGACGCCCTGCGCGAACGCGACGACACCTTGCGCACGCTGCACTGGCGGCCGCTGGCGGCGCTGGCGCACACGTTCTCGCGCTGGCACGACGTACGCAGCGACACCGGCATGGAGGCGCCCAGCTTCGAGGAACTGCTCGAACGCCACGGCAATCCGCCACCGCCGGTGCAGCAGGTGGCCAGCATCGGCGCGGCGGTGCCGCTGCCAGCGCCCGCCGGTTTCCTCGACGAGGTACTGCTGCGCCGCTACACGGGCCGCAACTACGACACCAGCGCCAGCCTGCCGCTGGCGGTGGCGGCGCGCCTGCTGCAACGCACATTCGGCGCCCAGGAACTGCGCCACATCGGCCCGCACGCTAACGTCCTGAAAAAGACCAGCCCGTCGGGCGGCGGCCTGCATCCGGTCGAAGCGTTCGTGCTGGTGCAACGGGTGGACGGCCTGGCGCCGGGCTTGTACCACTACCATCCGCTCGACAACACGCTGGTGCCGCTGCGCGCGACCACGCAGGACGAAGCGGCGGCGCTGGCGCTGCAAATGGTGGCGGACCAGTACTGGCTGGCCGGGGCGGCGATGCAGGTGGTGATGGTGGGACGGGTGGAGCGCTCGTTCTGGAAATACCGCAACCACCAGAAGGCGTACCGCGCAATATCGCTCGATGCCGGCCACCTGTCGCAGACGTTTTATCTGCTGGCCTCGGAAGCGGGCTTGCCGGCGTTTATCACCGCCGCCATCAACGACATCGATATCGAAACCATGCTGGGGCTGGACCATCTGCGCCACGCAGTGATTGCCGTGTGCGGTTGCGGCGTGGCCGCGACCGGCGCGCGCGAGATGGTGGAACTGCGCTACGGTGAAACCGGCCTCGGCCCGGTGGCAGAGTAGCCGGTCAAGAGTTGATCAGGAGGCCAGGCGCGACACCGATACGCCGGACAACATGAACAGCACCATGCCGTTCTCACCGATCTGCTTGCTTGCCAGGGCGGCATGGTCGGCGGCGGCCGCATCCTTGGACGGCAGGCGGCGCGCGGCCGGTACCTTGGCCGGATCGAGCTTGATGCCGAGCGTGTCCAGGGCGCGTACCGGGTCGTTTTGCATGCGGTCGCGGAAGCCATCGTCGGTGGCCAGTTTGGCGAGCATGGTGTTGAGCTGATCGAAATTCTGTTTAAGCATTGTGTACTCCCTCAAGGTGGATAAAAACAATGTGCTGCCCGGCCATCCTACGCCGAACTTAGCGGATTCACAACGTGTTTAACGGTCGCCAGGGTCCGCTGCGCGGGCCGCATCGAGCACTGTCGCCAATGCCGTGTCGAATGCCGCCAGTGCCGGCGCGGCCTGGTCCGGCGCGCTGCGCAGTTGCAGCTCGAGGATGCCGCTGCAGCGGTGCAGCTGGCCCATCGACAGGTTGCCGGCTGCCCCCTTGACCTTGTGGACCAGCAGCGCGGCCTGCTCGGTATTGCCGGCGCCGATGGCAGCGGCCAGTTGCGCCGGCGTGCCAGCGAATTCCTCCACGAATTTCTCCAACAGTACCGTGAGCAGGCGGCGATTGCCGCCCAGCCGCACCAGCGCGGCGCTGGTGTCGATGCCAGCGTCGATGCCGGACTCGCTGGCCAGGCCGGCCGCGCTGCTACCGCCGTCCGCGACGCCGGCTTGCGCCTCTGGCACCGGTCCCGGTCCCGGTTCCGGTTCCGGTTCCGGTTCCGGTTCCGGCAGCGCCGGCGCGGCGCGGCCGATGATCCAGCCGGCCAGCACCTCGAACAATCGTTCCGGTTCGATCGGCTTGGTGATGTAGTCGTTCATGCCCATTGCCAGGCTGTTTTCGCGGAAGCCCGGCACCGCGTGCGCGGTCATCGCGATCACCGGCAATTGCGCGGTCGAATGGCGCGCGCGGATCAGCGCTGTCGCTTCGTAACCGTCCATCTCCGGCATCTGGATATCCATCAGCACCGCGTCGTAGCGGCAGGCTTCGACCATGCGCACCGCCTCCATGCCGGTGGCGGCCAGGTCCACCTGCAGGCCGCCGCCGAGCAGCACTTCGCGCGCGACCTGCTGGTTGATCTGGTTATCGTCCACCACCAGCACGCGGGCGCCGGCCAGGCGCTGCGCCGCCGCCGACAGCATGCGCGGCGACAAAGGCGCCACGGCGGGTTCGTCGGCGGCCAGGCCCAGCGCCTGCGCGATGGTCAGTAGCATGCGCGTGCGGTTGACGGGCTTGGCCAGGCAGTGGCGGATGCCGAGCTGGCCGGCCGCGCGCATGGCCGCCTCGCGCCCGTACTCGGTGGCCATGATCACGATCCCGGGCGCACCCGGCGCGGCCGCCTGGCGCAGGCGCCGCACCGTGTCGACGCCGTGGGCGCCCGGCATGTCCCAGTCCAGCACCACCACGTCCACCGGCTCCGGCGCCAAATAGGCATCCACCGCCGCCGCCGCCGCGTCGGCTGACCCGGCGGTGGTCACCGGCAGGCCGGCGTCGCCCAGCTGCTGGGCGAACATGGTGCGCACCACCGCGCTGTCGTCCACCACCAGCACCCGCGTGCCGGCCAGCAGCGCCAGCAAACCGGGCGCATCGTCGTGCCGCGCTGGCAGGCTGGGCAGGGCGACGCTGAAGTGGAAGCGGCTGCCTTGCCCCGGCGTGCTGTCGACGCCGATCACGCCGCCCATGGCGCGCACCAGCTGCTGCGAGATCGCCAGGCCCAGCCCGGTGCCGCCGTACAGGCGCGTGGTGCTGCTGTCGGCCTGGCTGAAGGCGTGGAACAGGCGCTGCTGCTGCTCGGCGCTGATGCCCACGCCGCTGTCGCTGACGGCGAACCGCAGGCGGTCCCCGTCCGGCCCGGTCTCCCGCCTTACCTGCAGCACGATCTCGCCGCGCGCGGTGAACTTGAGGGCATTGCCCACCAGGTTGATCAATACTTGGCCCAGGCGCAACGGATCGCCGGCCAGGCGGGCCGGCACGTCCGGGTCGGCCCAGGCCACCAGCTCCAGGCCTTTTTCCGCCGCGCGCCACGAAAACAGGTCCATCACCTGGTCGAGCACGTCCGCCAGATCGAACGGCACGCTTTCCAGCGCCAGCTTGCCCGACTCGATCTTGGAAAAATCGAGCACGTCGTCGATGATGCCCAGCAGGTTCTTGCCGGCGCGGTCGATCTTGTGGAAATAATCGCGCGGCTTCGATGGCAGGTCGAGGTGCGCACCGAGCCCGGCAAAGCCGAGGATGGCGTTCATCGGCGTACGGATCTCGTGGCTGATGTTGGCCAGGAAGTCGCTCTTGGCGCGGGTGGACGCTTCGGCATCGGCGCGCGCCTGCTGGATGGCGCGGATCGCATCGGCTTTCTGGAAGGCCGAGATGAACGGCTCCTTGAGCGCCTTGAACATGTCCAGGTCAGCCCCGGCAAAGGCCTGCTGCTGCTCGAACACCAGGTAGCCTTGTACGGCCTCGCCGTTGCAGATGCGTACCGCCAGCACCGTGCCGGCGCCGCTCAGGTACATCTCCGGCATGACCAGCTCGGCGCCTGCGACCAGCAGCGCGTGGGTCTGGTCCAGCGTCATGGCCGCGCAGGGCGGGACCACGCTGGTCTGCCAGCTGGCGTGTACCTTCAATTGCCCGGTGCCCGGCTCGCGGATCAGCGCGCAGGCGCCGCTGACGGCGCCAATCGCGCTCGATTCGAGCAGGATCGCCTGCAGCAGCGCATCAAAATCGAGCTGGTCGTTGATCGACTTGACGATGGCGTGTACGCGCGCCAGGTGGCGGGTGCGGGCATACACCTCCTGCTGCAACTGCAGCTTGGCGTGCTCGAGCTGGCGGATACGCCAGCGGTACAGGCCCCAGCCCAGCAGCAGGATGCCGAGCGCCGCGCCGGAGCGCGCCCACCAGGTCTGGTACCAGGCCGGCAGGAAGCGCAGCGCCATGGTCAGCTCGTGCGGGCTCCAGGCGCCGTCGCGATTGCTGCCGCGCATGTGCAGGCGGTAAGTGCCGGGCGCCACGTTGGCATAGGTGGCGATGCGGTGGCTGGCATCGGCCTCCACCCAGTCCTTGTCGTAGCCCTCGAGGCGAAACGCGTAGCGGTTGCGGGCGCTGGCGGAATAGTCGAGCGAGGCGATTTCGATATTGACATTGCGGGTGCCAGACGGGATTTCCAGGCCGGGACCTTCTGCCGCCAGCAAGGGCGCCGGCGCCACCTGGCGTTTATCGAGCTGGACATTGCTGACCACCAGTTGCGGCTGGTAGTTCCAGCGCTGCACCGGCGTCTGCCGAACCACCACGTAGCCACCGGAGGTGCCGAACACCGGCTCGCCCTGGGCGGTGCTGGCACCGGCGCCGCCGAAATAGGACTGGAACACCAGGCCGTCGGCACGACCGAACAACTCCACGCGCAAGGTCTCGGTGTCGATCACGGCGATGCCGTTGCCGCCCGACGCCCACATGCGGCCGCTGGCGTCGAGGCGCAGCGAACTGGCGATCTTGCCGAACGGGCTGGCGCCCAAGGCGGGCCGCAAGAAGCGCGGCTTGCCGCCGGCAGTCTGGCCGTCGAGGACGGCGATGCCGCCGCTGTTGGTGGCCACCCACAACCGGCCGCGCCGATCGAAGGCCAGCGCGTTGATCAGGCCCTGTGGCAAGCCATCGCTGCGATCCGGTTCCGCCAGGATCTGCTCGGCGCGGCCGGTGGCCGGATCGAAGCGGTTCAGGCCGTTGCGGGTGCCTACCCACAGCATGCCGTCCGGCGCTTCCAGCACGGTGGTCACGCGGCTGTCGGTAAGGGCGCCGGCGGTCGCCGGGCCCTGGCGGTAGGCCTGGACCGTGGCGGCGCGCGGATCGTAGCGCAGCAAGCCACTTGGCGTGCCCAGCCATAAATCGCCGCCGCGCCGCACGATGCTGCCGATGCGCGGCAACGGCTCGTGGTGCGGCAACGGCACCCGCCGCACCCGGCTGCCCTGGCCGCTGGTGTGGTACAGCCCGGCGAGGGTGCCGATCCACGCCTCGTTCGGTTCGGCTTCGGTCATGGCCAGGATCAGGCTGCCGGGCAGGGCGGTGTCCGGCAGCAGCGGGTCGGGCCTCAGGCCGGCGCGGCGGGTGGCGTCCGGCGCGATCAGGTCGATGCCCTGGTCGGCCAGCGCCACCCACAAGCGCCCGCCCTGGTCGGTCATGAAGGCGGAGGCCGAAATCTCCGGCAAGCCGACGCCGTCGAAGATGGTGCTGAAGGTGCGGTTGCGCGGATCGTGGGTATCGACGCCGCGCTCGTTGGCCACCCACACCAGGCCGCTGCGGTCGCGCCACAGCGCCGCCACCCGATTGCTGGCCAGGCTGACCGCCACCGCCGGCCGGTGCGTGATGCGGCGGTGGATGCCGGTGGCATCGAATTCGATCACACCATCGCCATAGGTGCCGGCCCACCACTGGCCGGGCACGGTTTCGGTCAGCGACAGCACCATTGCCTGGCGCCGGCCCTGGTCTGCCAGCGCCAGCATGCGCGCGCCGGCAGTGGCCGCATTGGTGCCGGCAAAACCGACGCCGCTGCGCAGGGTGCCGAACACCACGCCGCCTTGCGGATTCTGGCTCAGCGACAGGACGGCGTCACCCACGCCAGCGATGTCCGCGATCTGTCCGCTGGCCGCGTCGCGCCGTGCCAGGCCGGCGTCCGAGCCGATCCACAATACGCCGTCGCGGTCGAGCAGCAGGGCGCGGACCTGGTTGGCGCGCTGACCACCGGGGGCCGCGTCCGGGCGCCGGTGGTGACGCACCTGGCCGGCGGCGTCCACGTAATCGAGGCCGGCGGCCGTGCCCACCCACAGGCCGCCGTCGTTGTCGCTGGCGATCGCATATACAGCCGGGCTGGACAGCGCACCGGCCGCTACCCGCACGAAACGCTCGCTGTGCTTGTCATACCGGGCCAGGCCGTCGATGCTGGTTCCCACCCACAGCCGGCCTTGTCGATCCACGTGCAGGGTCTGGATGAAGTCGCCAGGCAGCGAATGCGGGTCGTTGGCGTCGAAATAGAAGTTGCGCATCTGGTAGCCATCCCAGCGGCCGAGCCCGGCCTGGGAGCCGAACCAGAGAAAGCCGTCGCCGTCCTGGGCCATGCTCATCACGACCGGGCTGGGGAAATTGCGCTCGGCCGGCGCCAGATGCTCGAACACGACCGGCGCCAGCGCATGCCAGCGATCGGTATCGGGGGCCGCGCGCAGCGGCGCAGAAGCCAGTCCGGCTAACAGGACGGCGGTCGCAAGGGTCAGGACGGTCGGGTTCACCACAAATCAAGGCCAGAGTACTGTGAGTTTCCCCGACGCCAACGTGCCCAGGGTAATGCATCGTAAAGCAAAGCCCGCGCTTGCGCCATTGCAAGTACAGATTGCAAGTCACACGCGATTCAATTGTGTGTCCATCGCAATCCTGTTGCCATTCTTGAACTTTGATAGGAAAATTCCTGTTACTCCTGGTTTTCTCCCTCGCAGCCCTCGCACAAGGACGACATGAAACCACTTGGGATCAAGGCGAAAGTTGCACTGGCAACCAGCATCACCTCGATCCTGATGATCGCCCTGGTGACCGTGGTTCAGATGCAACGAGTCAAGCACGATTTCGCCCGGGTGCTGTTTACCCAGCAAACTGCACTGGTGGCCCGCACTGCCGAGGAACTCGACGACAAGCTGACCGCGCTGCTCGAGATCGTTGCCTTTTCCGCCCGCAAGCAGCCGCTCGAGCTCGGCACCTCGGCCGAACGCCTGCGCGCCTACTACCAGGACCGCGCCATCCTGTCGCTGTTCGACGAGCTCGTGGTGTATGGCGCCGACGGCAAGGCCGTGGCCGACTTGCCGGTGGTGCCGGGCCGGGTGGGCATGGACGTGTCCGACCGCGCCTACTTCAAGCAGGTGATGTACACGCGCAAGCCGATGATCACCGAGCCGGTGCTGGGCAAATACCAGCGCGAACCGATCGTGCAGGTGATCGCGCCCGTGCTCGACGCGCGCGGCGAGGTGGTGTGCATCCTGTCCGGCGTGCTGCGGCTGTACAAGAACAACTTCCTCGGCCACCTGCGCCACGCCACCGTGGGCGCCAGCGGCTATTATTTTGCCCTCACGCGCGGTCCCAAGCCGGTGTACGTGCTGCACCCGGACCCCAACCGCCTGCTGCAGCCGCGCGGCGGCCAGCTCAACGGCGCCACCACGCTGGCGCTGGCCGACGGCTTCGAGGGCACGGTGGACAGCGTCGATACCGAGGGCCGCGAAGTGCTCAACAGCTACAAGACGCTGAAGTCGGTGGACTGGGTGCTGGGCACGTCGCTGCCCGCCGCCGAAGCCTACGAGGCGTTCGACGGCGTACTCGCGCGCCTGCTGCTGTGGGGCGGTCTGGCCTCGCTGCTGACGGCGCTGCTGGTGGGCGGCCTGGCCGCGCGCCTGCTGGCGCCGCTGGTCAAGCTGCGCAACGCCATCGGCGCGCTGCGCGGCTCCACCACCGAATTCGCGCCGCTGCCGGTCCATGCCGACGACGAGGTGGGCCAGCTGACCACCGCGTTCAACCACCTGATGCGCGAGCGGCAAGCCGCCGATACCCGCCTGCAAAGCGTGCTCGAGTACGCGCCCAACGCCATCCTGGTGGTGGGCATGGATGGCCGCATCGAAACCGCCAACCGCGAGTGCGAACGCTGCTTCGGCTACCCGCGCGACCAGTTGCTGGGCCGCGCGATCGAGATGCTGGTGCCGGCGCCCCTGCGCGACCGCCACACCAGCCACCGCGAACATTTTTTTGCCGAGCGCCTCAGCGCCGAGCCGGTGCGCATGGGGCGCGGCGCCGTGCTGCACGGCCTGCGCCAGGACGGCACCGAGTTCCCGATCGAGATCAACCTGAGTGCGGTGCGCACCGACCAGGGCACCAAGGTACTGGCGGTGATCGCGGACGTGACCGAGGCGCACCGCTTGCGGGTGGAAGCGGCTGCGCGCACCGAGGAACTCGAGCGCGAGCGCGACCGCGCCGAAGCCGCCAACCGGGCCAAGAGCGAATTCGTCGCCAACATGAGCCACGAGATCCGCACCCCGATGAACGCGGTGCTGGGCATGGTCTATTTGCTCGGCAACACCCAGCTGACGCCGCAGCAGCGCAAGTACCTGAACATGGTGCGGGTGTCGGGCCAGTCGCTGCTGGGCATCCTCAACGACGTGCTCGACTACTCCAAGATCGAGGCGCGCCACATGGCGCTGTCACCGGTCGAGTTCAACCTCGACGACACCATGAATTCGCTGGCCACCACCATGACCATGAATGCCGGCGACAAGGAAATCGAACTGGCCATCGCCGTCGATCCTGCCGTGCCCAAGCTGCTGCGCGGCGACGCCCTGCGGCTGCAGCAAATCCTGGTCAACCTGGCCGGCAACGCCATCAAGTTCACCGCTGCCGGCGAGGTGGTGGTGTCGATCGGCCTGGCCGAATGGTCGTCCGCATCGCAGGCGCGGCTGCACTTCGAAGTGCGCGACACCGGCATGGGCATGACCGAACAGCAGCTGGGCCAGCTGTTCCACGCGTTTTCGCAGGGCGACCAGAGCATCACCCGGCGCTTCGGCGGCACCGGCCTGGGCCTGGCGATCACGCGCCGCCTGATCGAGCTGATGGGCGGAGAAATCACGGTCAGCAGCAGCGAGGGCCACGGCTCGCGCTTCTGGTTCGAGTTGCCGTTCGAAGTGCTGCCCGAGAAGGGAGAGGAGCGGCGCCGCCCTGCGATTGGCGAGCTGCGCATGCTGGTGGCCGACGACAGCGACACCAGCCGCACCCTGATCGCCCAGATGATCCGCGCCTGGGGTTGGCAGGCGGACGAAGTGGCTTCCGGCACCGAGGCGCTGGCCCTGTTCCGCGCCAGCCTGGATGCACAGCAGCCGTACGACGTGGTGCTGGCCGACTGGCACATGCCCGGCATGGATGGACTGGCCACAGCCAAGGGCATCCGCGCTGCCGCGCCCGAGGGCGGCCAGCCGGTGGTCGTGATGGTCAACGCCTTTGCCCGCGACCGCCTGGAGGAAATTTCCGCCGCGCCCGAGGTGGACGTGGTACTCGTGAAACCCATCACCAGCTCCAACCTGTTCGACGCCCTGCACGAGGCGCTGGTGACCAACGGCGAAACCGGGCTGCAAATGGCGTCCGGCCAGGGCATCGAAGGGACACTGACCGGTTGCCGCCTGCTGCTGGTCGAAGACAACGTGGCCAACCAGGCGGTGGCTTGCGGCATGCTCGAACTGGCCGGCGCAACGGTGGACGTGGTGGACAACGGCCAGCAGGCGGTGGACCGCATGAGCACGCGCCAGGGAGAATATGACGCGGTACTGATGGACATGCAGATGCCGGTCATGGACGGCTTCACCGCCACCCGCATCCTGCGCCAGGAACTCAAGCTTACCTTGCCCATCGTGGCGATGACGGCCGGCGTCCTCGAAGCGGAGCGCGAGCGCAGCGTGACGGTAGGCGTAACCGCCTTCATCCCGAAGCCGATCGAGGTCGAGGAAATGCTGGCGGTGCTGCTGCGTCACCTGCCTAAAAAAACGGCAGCCGCGCCGGTGCCTGCGCCTGCTGCGCTGCCGCCACCGGCGCGGCCTCACGCCGCCGTCAGGCTGGTGGCAGCTCCAGTGCCGGCACCGGCGACGGGAACGGTGCCCGGTGCCGGCAGCGAAGCCGACATCTTCAACGTGGACAAGCTGATGCGCGTGATGGGCAAGGACGCCAAGGGCAGGGCGGTGATGCTCAAGATGGTGCGCGGCGCCATCGAAGGCGGCATGGCGCCGGCCGACGAAGCCGGCACCGCCATTGCCGAGGGGCGCTTGCGCGATGCCGCCCGCCAGTTCCACGGCCTGCGCGGCGCGGTGGGGGTGCTCGGTGCACGGCGCCTGATCCAGGCCACCATGGATGCCGAAGACGCGATCGTCAAGGAAGACGGCGCGGCGATCGCTGCCGGCTACCAGGCGGTGCGCACCGAACTGCAGGCCACGCTGCACCAGGCGGGGGCCTGGCTCGCCCTTCAGCCGGATTGACAGAAAGAAAACTCATCTGCATTTGCAGAAATACCACACGTAAACGATATTGATAACAATTCGCATTTACGAAATGCGACGCCATCGTTACAATCTCACGGATTAATCGAATAACAACCGGCATTCGAGCCGTCCTAACTATCCGAACGAGAGATACCGTAATGATCAAGAGCCGCAAGCACGCGCAGTCCCGTTTCAACCAACACATGAGCGCCGCCCTGGCCGCGATGCTGCTGCCGGTGGCAGCGCACGCCGTTGCCGCCGCCGATGAGCAGGCGCAGGCCCCGCAAACCCTGTCCGAAGTCAAGGTACAAGGCGCCGCCGAAGACACCTTCAAGGCCGACCGCGCCGTCTCGGCCAAGTACACCGAAAAGCTGGTCGATACCGCCCAGACCATCACCGTGATCAAGAAGGAACTGATCGAGCAGCAGGGCGCAGTCTCGCTGACCGAAGCGCTGCGCAACACCCCGGGCGTGGGCGCTTTCTTCCTCGGTGAAAACGGCAACACCAACACCGGCGACGCCATCTTCATGCGCGGCTTCGACACCTCGGGCAGCATCTACGTGGACGGCGTGCGCGACGTCGGTTCGATCACCCGCGACATCTTCAACATCGAGCAGATCGACGTGCTCAAGGGCCCGGCCGGCACCGACAACGGCCGCAGCGCGCCAACCGGTTCGATCAACCTGGTCAGCAAGCGCCCGCAACTGGAAGACGCCTACCTCGGTTCCGTCACCGCCGGCAGCGGCAAGCAAAAACGCGTCACCGCCGACGTCAACCAGATGATCAACGCCGACAGCGGCAGCGCCTTCCGCTTGAACGCGCTGGTGCAGGACAGCGGCAACGCGGCCCGCGACGTGGTCGAGAACAAGCGCTGGGCCGTGGCGCCGTCGCTGGCGTTCGGTCTGAACGGTCCTACTCGCCTCTACCTGAACTACCTGCACGTCAAGCAGGACAATATTCCCGATGGCGGCGTACTGACCATCGGCCTGCCGGGCTACACGGCGCCGGTGACGGCAGCCATGACAGCCGAGCAGCGCGCTGCCCTGAACGCCGCCCTCAATTCGGCGCCACGTGTCGATCCGAAGAATTTCTACGGTTCGGAGAAGGACCACGACAACGTCACCGCCGACCAGTTCACGGCCCGCGTGGAACACGACTTCGCCAACGGCGTGAAATTGCAGAACACCACCCGCTACGGCAAGAACAAGCAGGACTACCTGCTGACCGCGTTCATGGCCACCTCCGCCAATCTGATCGTCACCGGCACGCCCGACACCTGGACCATGGCCCGCACCACCCTGACCTACAAGGACCAGACCAACAAGGTGCTGACCAACCAGACCAACGTCACCGCCGAGTTCGGCACCGGCGCAGTCAAGCACACGCTGGTGGCCGGCCTGGAATTCATCACCGAGAAACAAACCAACTACACGCTTGCGACCACTCCCGGCACCACCATCACCCGCACCAGCATCTACAACCCGAATCCGTCCACGCCGCAAACCTTCACCTATGCCCGCACCGGCGCGCAAGCGGTGGGCAGCACCGACACCCAGGCCGTGTACCTGTTCGACACCGCCAAGTTCGGCGACTGGATCATCAACGGCGGCCTGCGCCTGGACCACTTCAGCACCACCTACGATTCGGTGGCCATCCAAGGCACGGCCACGCCGCAAACCATCCCGGTCGGCACCCGCATCGCCACCAACCTTAAGGTCGGTGACACGCTGGTCAACGGCAAGCTGTCGGCACTGTACAAGCTGACGCCGGAGAGCAGTGTCTATGCGCTGGCGGCCAGCTCGAAGGCGCCGCCGGGCGGCACCAACTTCTCGCTCAGCGCCAACGCCAACAGCGCCGCCAACCCCAACTACGATCCACAGGAAACCACCAACTACGAGTTCGGCGGCAAATGGGATCTGCTCAAGCAAAAACTGTCGCTGTCGGCAGCGGTGTACCGCACCACGGTGAAAAACGAAGTGGAGCAGGATGCCACCAGCGGCACCTACTTCCAGACCGGCGAGAAGCGCAACCAGGGCGTGGAACTGGGCGTGACCGGTGAAATCACGCGTGGCTGGCTGGTGAGCGCAGGCTACACCCGCATGTCGGCCAAGGTCACCAACGGCCGCGCAGTGGCGGCCGACGGCGAAGTCTACCTGGCCTACACGCCGAAGCAGTCGTTCACGTCGTGGACCTCGTACACCCTGCCGTTCGGCCTGACTGTCGGTGGCGGCGTGCGCTTCAACGACCAGCTGCGTCGCGGCACCGACGGCGCCGTGGGCACTCCGTCCCATATCGATTCGTACTGGGTGGCCGATGCCATGGCCAGCTACCCGCTCAACAAGCACATCGACCTGCGCCTGAACGTGTACAACCTGACCGACAAAGAATATGTTGCGGCGATCAACAAGTCCGGTTACCGCTACACCCCGGGCCAACCGCGCTCGGGCAGCCTGACCGCCAACATCAAGTTCTAAGCAGCACGCTGCCTGGCAGCACCTGAGCCCCGCCGGTACCGGCGGGGCTTTTTCGTTTTTGCACAACGTTGTTTTACGGTCCTGCCAGCGGATTTTGATGCAATAAAGAGTAGATAAATAAAGAACGTTCATTACAATGCTTGCACGGGCGGCTGGCATGCGATTGCAACGGCATCTGTGCAGAGCCTCCCCACTTCAGGGAGGCAACCATGGCATACCACCATTCGGCTTTGCGGCCGCATTCATCGATTTCCCCCATCTCATCGAACCGGCTGCGCACCGTCCTGCGCATGATTCCGCTGGTCTGCGCGGCCTGGTGCGGCAACGCGCTGGCGGTGGACGTGATCTACCAGGGGTCGCCTGGCAGCAGCGGCCTGGCCGGCGCCACGCCGGGCGCGCCCGGTACCGCTGGCGGCGCCGCGCCGTCCGCCCCGTACCTGCTGTTTGGCGCCGATCCGGTCAATACCCTGCTGGTCAATGGCGGCGCCGGCGGCGCGGGCGGTAATGGCGCCAATGGCAATACCGGTCAGACCGGGGGCGCGGCCGGCGCTGGCGGCGCCGGTGCCGACACCTCGGCCGAGCTATCGGTGGCGGCGCCGGCAACCGGCGCCAGCCTGGCGGTCACCGCCAACGGCGGCCTGGGCGGCAACGCCGGCCAGCCGGGCAGCGGCGCCCAGACCGGGGCGGGCGCGGCAGGCGGTGTCGGCAGTACAGCGTTCGCCAACGGCGTGCTCACCAGTTCTGGCAGCGGCGCCGTGCAAGGCGTGGCGCAGGCCACCGGCGGCCAGGGCGGCCGCTCCACGGGCGTACTCAACGGCGCTGCCGGCGGCGCGGCGCTCAGCAACCTCACGACGGTCGCACTGGGCAGCGGCGCGGCCAGCGTGCGGTCGATTGCCACCGGCGGCCAGGGCGCCGCCGCCAATGTCGACGGCACGAACGGCGGTGCGGGCGGCAATGCCTCGGCCAACGCAGGCGTCGGCAATCCCAACGCCACGCTGTCCTCCTACAACCAGGAAGTGCGCGCCACCGGCGGCGCCGGCGGCCACGCCAACCTCGATTTTGACAACGCCCCCTTTGCCTACGGCGGCAACGGTGGCGATGCCGCCGCCAACACCAGCAGCGCCTTCAACAGCAGTACCGGCACGCTGACACTGGTGCAGAGCGCCACCGGCGGCGCCGGCGGCGATACCGTGTTTGCATATGCTGGACGCGGCGGTAACGCCACGTCCACCATTACCAGCGGCCTGGGCGGCGCACTCAACGCCAGCGTTGACAGCACCGCCACCGGGGGCATCGGTGGCAACGCTGCCGGCAACCCGTTCAACGACCCGATATCGGGCGCACCGGGCGCGGGCGGCAATGCCACCAGCACCGTCTCGCTCGCAGGCAACGCACCGGCCGCCGGCAGCTGGAACGCGGTGATTGCCGCCACCAGCACCGCGCTGGCAGGCTTGCCCGGCATCGGCGCCTTCTCGGGCGGCGGTGGCACGGCCGACGCCACCGTGACGGTGGCCGGCTACGGTCGCGTGACCGGCACCGCGCTGGCCACCGGCGCGTACGGCGGCAACGAGGGTGGCGCCGGCATTGCGCGCGCCACGGTCGATTCCAGCTACAGCGCGGTGGCCAACGCCATCGCCAATGGCGGCGGCGCCTTCTTCAACCCGGGCGCGGCGGCCACCGCGCGCGCCGATGCCCGTTCGGCCTGGCATGCGAGCGCCGACGCGGTCGCCATGTCCGGCAGCGGCCGCTTTGGCAACACCGAAGCCGGATCTGCCATCGCCCAGGCCTCGGTCACGCGCGCGCTTGGCATGCCGGCGCCGCCTTTGCCGCCAGCGTCGCTGCTGGCGCCAGAAGCGCGCGCCCACGCGGTGGCCAGTTTCCGCAGCGGCGAAGTGCTGGCGCGCAGCAGCTACAGCGACGCCAGCCTCGGCGCCGCGGTGGTGGCCACCGCTGGCACGGGCCAGCCGGCCGATTTTTACCAGCCCGAGGCATACAGCGCGGCCAATGTCGGCGGCGCAGCCTACGGCGCGTGGACGCCCGATCCCGCCGTCGGCATGGTCTCTTCGTACGCCAGCGCGCTGCCCGATCCGGCTTCGCTGTCCACCTTGCTGGCGGCCTCGCCCAACATCGCGGCAGCATTCGCCGACGCCCAGTTCTTGGGCGCCGGCACCATGGGCGCGATGTTCTTCCCGTTCAGCGCCACGGCGCAGTTCAGCGTGCCGGTTACCGCCGGCCGCCACCTGCTGCTGGGATTGGGACTGCCGTTCGTCTCGGAATTCAATACCGCCAACTTCGAATTCTCGGTCAGCAATGGCGCCACCGAACTGTACGCGGGCAGCTTCAACAATCCGGACCAGGCCGCGCTGTTCTTCTCCGATAACGTGCTCGACCTGGGCGTGTTCAACACCAGCACGCTCGACCTGCTGGTGCGCTTCTCGTTCAACGGCGGCATCTACGGCTTCAGCTACGTGCTGGGCGCCGGCGACGCCCTGACACCGGTGACGGAGCCGGGCGCCTGGCTGATGCTGGTGCTGGGCCTGGCGCTACTGGCCTGGCGCGGCGACGGATGGCGCCGAATGCCCGCGCGCGTTTGATCTGGCGCAGACATCGGGGAGCGGGGCGGCGGGAAGATCAAACGCGAGCACGACGACATGCGCATGCTGGGGCTTTTCCGGCATCACCGCATGGTGTCGCTGACTACGGCCGCCGCGTTTCGCCGGGCGCTGCCTGATCGCCAAAAGCTGAGCCGTCAGAAAGCGGCCGCAGGCTTGCTACCGTGGCTTGCGCAGCACGGACCAACCCAATCCGAGTATGAAAATACCCGCAACGAACAATGCTCCCCAATATGCATAGAAAAAGCCTGGGTCAATATGTCGGTAGACCATGTGCACGGTTTGATCTTTACCGCGCAGCTCCAATGCCCCGTCAAAAAAAACGCGGACCAGGTAGATCAGGAAGGACGTGCCAGCGACTACGCCTATCCAACCTAGTGATTTCAGCAACAGCATACGAACTTCCTCTAAAGCAACCACTACACATAAAGAGTGTCACACCATCAGGGTCTGCGGCTCTCGTCGATTTTCTTTTCAACAGTGCAACATGCCCCGCAGCACCAGGGTTTGTCCATAGATGCTGCCGCTGGGGGACTGAACAAAGACAGCACCAACAGCATCCAGGGCAGGCAGGCACGCCATCCATCAGCGGGCAAAACATTACCGTTTAAATTGAGTTTTTTCATTCGTATCTTATCTACGATAGCGCTGGCCACGCATAGAATTGAGAATTATTCTTATTTAAGAAAAATATTATCATACGGATATATTTTTCTAGCAATATTTGTTTCAAGATTGTTTGAATTTTTTCGACGCCTATCCTGCAACACCATCGGTGAAATCGCTTGCCACCAATCCCGGCCCCATGACATGATCAATGTCAGACTTTTGCTTCCGGGTTCTCCGGAATGGGACTGCAATGGCTTGTGTGGTTGGCTTGTCCGCGAAATACCTGGCGGCGCGCCCCGGCGCCGCGCCACACAACGCCCTCGATCACCCCTTGCATGCCGCTAGCTGTCACAGCGGTCATTTCCCGTCTTTTCCCCTTGCATGTCCCGGCCATTTCCCTGGCAGGCATGCGCACATCCGTTTCAGGAGCGACTATGTTTGCAAACATGAAGGTGGCGGTACGGCTGGCGATCGGTTTCGGCGCGGTGGTGGTATTACTGCTGGCGCTGTCGGCGGTCAGCCTGAACAGCATGGCGGCCTTGAATCACGACGTCAGCCTGCTGATGGACGACCGCTATCCGAAGGTCATGCTGGCCAATGAAGCAGCCACCCTCACCATCGACAACGGCCGCCAGGTACGCAGCATGATGCTGGCCACCAGCAACGAGGAACGCGAACGCTACAAGGCGACTGCCGAGGCCAACCGCGTCAAGGTGGCCGAAGCGCTGGCCCGGCTGGACAAGCTGGTGGCCAGCGACAAGGGGCGCGAACTGTTCCGCGAGATCACCAGCAAGAGCAATGCGCTCAATCCCGCCTATGTGGAACTGTATGCCTTGATCAAGGACGATCCGAAGGCCGCGCTCGAGTACATGAAGGACCAGTTCCTTGTCGCCAACAGCAGCTACCTGGCGGCGCTGGAAAACCTGGTCAAGCACCAGACCTCGCTGATGGAACAGGACCGCCAGCACGCGGCCGAGAACTATGACAGCACGCGCAACACGGTGATCGCACTGGTGGTGGGCGCGGTGGTGATCGCGATCGGGCTGGCGTGGGCCATCACTGCCAGCCTGGTGCGTGGACTCGGCGGCGAGCCTGCCTATGCGGCCCAGGTGCTGCGGCGCATTTCCGAAGGCGACCTGTCCAGCGACGTGGTCACCCGGCCCGGCGACAAGGGCAGCCTGCTGTTGACAGTCAAGGAGATGGTGGCCAAGCTCAAGCAGGTAATCGACGGCCAGCGCACGGTAGTGGAAGCGGCCAATCGCGGCAACTTCGATTCCCGCGTGGACCTCAATGGCTTGCAGGGCTTCCAGCGCGACATGGGCGACGGCCTCAATCAACTGGCGGCCACCACCGGCGCCAGCATTGCCGACGTAGTGCGGGTGATGGGGGCGATGTCCGACGGCGACCTCACGCAAACCATCGACAAGCCGTACGAAGGCGCGTTCGGCGAACTGAAAAAATACGCCAACACCACCGTGGCCAAGCTGGGGCAGGTGGTCGCCGAAGTGAATGCCAATGCCGAAGGGCTGGCTGCCGCCTCCGAGCAAGTGAGCGCCACCGCCAACTCGCTGGCGCAGGCCGCCAGCGAACAGGCAGCGGGCGTGGAAGAAACCTCGGCCTCGGTCGAGCAGATGACCGCGTCGGTAGCGCAAAACACCGACAACGCCAAGGTGACCGACGCCATGGCCAGCCGCGCGGCGGTGGAGGCGACCGAAGGCGGCGAAGCCGTGCGCTCGACGGTGACGGCCATGAAGCAGATCGCCGCCAAGGTGCTGATCATCGACGACATCGCCTATCAAACCAATTTGCTGGCGCTGAACGCCGCCATCGAAGCGGCCCGCGCGGGCGAGCACGGCAAGGGCTTCGCAGTGGTGGCGGCCGAGGTGCGCAAGCTGGCCGAACGCAGCCAGGTGGCAGCCCAGGAAATCGGCGAAGTCGCCACCAGCAGCGTCAGCCTGGCCGAGCATGCCGGCCAGATGCTGGGCGCGATGGTACCCAATATCCGCAAGACGTCCGACCTGGTACAGGAAATCACGTCGGCATCGGAAGAGCAATCGGCAGGCCTGGCGCAAATCAATTCCGCCATCGCCCAGTTGAGCCAGACCACCCAGCAAAACGCCGCCGGCTCCGAACAACTGGCCTCCACCGCCGAGCAGATGAGCAGCCAGGCCGAAGAGTTACAGCAGGCGATGAGTTTCTTCCGGGTGGCGGGCAGCCTGAAAAGCACCGCCGCCTCATCCAGCAGCCACGGCGCCAGCCGGCAGCAGCCCCGCCCGTCATCCGCCCCACGCCACGCCGCAGCGCCACGGCAGCAGGAATTTGCGTCCACCGGGCCGGATGAAACCAAGTTCGTGCGGTACTAGTTTGGTCGCAATATGCCCGGTGGTTACAGCCCGGTAGCGTAGACGTAGTCACAATTCCTATTTATAATTGCGAGTGATTCTCATTTAGATTACTCAACGTTCAGGAGTTGTGATGTTTCACCGCGCAGACAGACCATTTTCATTCACCCCAGTCCTGCGCCCCGTGCGCCTGGCGGCCCGCCTTGCGCTGCTGTGCGCGAGTGCGGCCATCACGTTCCCGCTGGCTTACGCTGCGGACGCACCAGCGCCGGCAGATGCAGCCGCCGGTGCGGAGGCCGACCGCGACACTTTGCTGCCCAGCGTGACCGTCACCGGCACCAGCGACCGTGTCACCACCGAGAACTCGGGTTCGTTCGGCAGCCGCAAGACGTCGATCGTCAAGGGCCTGGAATCGGTGCGTGAAATTCCGCAGCCGGTCACCGTGCTCACGCGCCAGTTCATCGAAGATCGCGCGCTGCTCAACCTGACCGACCTGATGCTGGCCACGCCCGGCATCGCGGTTGACTACACCGACAGCGAGCGCATCACGTACCACTCGCGCGGCTACCAGATCGACGCCATGCAAGTGGACGGTTTGACCATTACCCAGGGCGGCTCGGCCTTCGCCCAGCCCGATGCGGCCGTGCTCGACCGCGTGGAAGTGCTGCGCGGCGCCTCCGGCATGTTGCGCGGTTCGGGCAATCCGTCCGCCACCGTCAACATGGTGCGCAAGCGTCCCACGCGCGACTTCCAGGCGTCTGCCACTGGCGTGCTCGGTTCGTGGGACCGGCGCCGCGCCGAAGGCGATATTTCGGGCGCCCTGAACCAGGACGGCACCGTGCGCGCGCGCCTGGTGGCCGTCAAGGAAAAAAAGGACAGCTTCCAGAAGGCGATGAAGGAAGACCGGCAAGTGCTGTACGGCGTGGTGGAAGCGGACCTGTCGCCGGACACTGTGCTCACCGCCAGCCTGCAGCGCACCGAACTCGATGCCACCGGCTCGTGGGGCGGCATGCCGGCCAAGCTCGATGGCTCGTCGATGAACCTGCCACGCGACACGTTCCTGGGCGCCGCCTGGAACCGCTGGAACCGCGCCAACGAACAGGCGTTCGTGGAGCTCGAGCAGCGTTTCGACAATGGCTGGACCGCCAAGGCCAGCGCCGGCTACCTGCACCTGAAGATGGACCCGAACGGCTTCAAGCAGTCGTACATCGCCCGCCCCACCGGCAGCAAGGACGATTACCTGTTCGGCGTGACCACGTCGCAGTACACGGGCGACGACAGCCAGCAGGATAACTACTCGCTCAGCGCCAACGGCCCGTTCACCCTGCTGGGCCGCCAGCACAAGCTGGTGGTGGGCGCGGAAGCCCTGCGCACGCGTACCGTCGCGACGGCCGGCCTGGGCAACCAGTTCCCGCTCAATAACGTCGATATCCGCAACTGGGACCCGTACACCACGTACCCGGAAAACCACCTGGTCACGGTCAATACCCTGAAGCCGACTTTCGTCCAGCAGCAGGGCGTGTATGCAACCACCAGCCTGTCGCTGATGGACTCGCTCACGGCGCTGGCCGGTGTGCGCCTGAGCTGGTACGAGTACCGCGCCCCGGCCGCCCCCACCACCAGCTACAAGGTGGAGCGCCAGACCACGCCGTTTGCCGGCCTGGTGTACGACATCACCAAGAAGCTCAACGCCTACGTCAGCTACACCGAAATCTTCACGCCGCAAAACGTCAAGGACGTCAACAACAACATGCTCAAGCCGATCACCGGCGAGGACTACGAAGCGGGCCTGAAAGGCGAGTTCTTCGGCGGCAAGCTCAATGCGTCGGCCGGCCTGTTCCGCATCAACAACGTGGGCCGCGCGGTGGAAGACTCGACGGGACCGGCTACCTGTGCGCCGTCGAATCCGACCGGCCGTTGCCGCATTGCCAGCGGCAAGACCGAGAGCGAAGGCTGGGAAGCGGAGCTGTCGGGCGAGCTGGCGCCGGGCTGGAACATCCAGGGCGGTTACACCAACACCCGCACCAGGTACGTGGTCGATACCGCCGCCAACACCAACCAGCCGCTGCGCGCCATCGATCCGCGCCACCAGCTGCGCTTCTTCAGCAACTACCGCCTGAGCGGCCTGCTCAAGGGCTGGACCGTGGGTGGTGGCGCCAACATCCAGAGCGACGCCACCGTCACCGGCAGCGGCTTGACCGCGCGCCAGGGCGGCTACTCGGTATTGAACGCCATGGCCGGCTACCGCTTCAACGACCGTTACTCGGTGCAGGTCAACGTCAACAATCTGACCGATAAAACCTACTACAAGCGCTTTGCGCCGACCGGCCTGGCCTACTACTACGGCGATCCGCGCAACGTGGTGGTGACGCTGCGCGCGGCGCTTTGATTTAATTATTTATATCGTTTATACGAAATAAATAGTTTATATCGTATAAACGGTTTATATAAATAATTTTAGACTGTTTTTTACCGTCGACTTTTACCCCCAATTCAGGTAGTGAGTTGGCGGATCGCGGCGGTGAATTTGTCGAGTTCTGCGGTGGTGGTGAACAGGGCCGGCGTCACGCGCAGGCAGGCGCCACCTGCCGCGCCTTTGCGCGGGACCGTGAAGATGCCGTACTGGTCGGCCAGGATTTTTTGCAGGGCTACGTTGTCATCAAAACTGGTCTTGCCGGCCAGGCGCAGCGACGTGACGGCGCCGCTCATGTCGTCGGGGGCCAGGATGTGCACCTTGCTGCTGCCGCGCAGTTGCGCCACCCAGTGGTTGCGCAGGTGCAGCAGGCGGGCGCCCTTGTTGCGCGTGCCCATGGCGTCGTGCTGGCGCAGCGCGGCGGGGATGGTCATCAGCGCAGCGACATTGACAGTGCCGGCCAGCACGCGCGCACGGATGTCGGTCTCCGGGTGGTCGGCATTGCCCAGGTGGATGCCGATCGCGCTCAGCCGCTCCTTGCGGATGTGGATAAAACCCAGGCCCAGCGGCGCGCCGATCCACTTGTGCAGGTTGCCGCCGACGAAGTCCGCCTGCAGGTCCGGCAACTGGTAGTCGAGCTGGCCCCACGACTGCGCCACGTCCACGATCACATCGACGCCGCGCGCCTTGGCCATCTTCACCAGCTCGGCAATCGGATACACCAGTCCGGTGCGGTGGCTGATGTGCGTGAGCAGCAACAGGCGCGTGCGCGGATGCGCCTTGAGCGCCTGCTCGTAAGCATCCAGCACGCCTTGGTGCGTGGCCGGCTCGGGCGTGGTGACCACCGCCACCGTGGCACCGCGCCGCGCGGCCAGGTCCTGCATGGAGTACTGCATCGAATCGTAGTCGAGGTTGCCGTACATGATGGTGTCGCCGGCCTTGAGCAACTGGTAGTTGCTGATCAGGTTTTGCAGCGATTCGGTGGCGCCGCGCGTGAGCGCCACCTCGTCGGTGGGCACGCCCAGGTGCTGCGCCAGCGTGGCGCGGATCGCCTCGATGCCCTGGCGGTCGAATTCGCGCCGCAGGAAGTACGAGTTGTCGCGGTTGAGGCGGTCGATATGGCGCTTGAAATCGTCCGATACCGCGCGCGTCATGATGCCGTAGTAGGCGTTTTCCAGGTTGATGAACTCGCCGCTGACGTCGTAGTGCGACTTGATGTCACGCCAGTACGCTTCGTCGTGCACGACCTGTGCGGCCGGGCCGGCCGGCGCCCGTAATGGCTGATCCTGCGCCTGCAGCGCTGGCGTGGCGCCAACGGTACCAGCGGTGCTGGCGGCAACGAGGGAACCCTGCAGAAAGGTGCGGCGGCTGATGGTCATAACGGTCCTGTGCGGTGATTGGCGATCGGAACATTGTAGGCAAACGCCAGCGCCGTGCTTGTAGCGCGACTTCGCAAACTATAAACTGGGCTTATACCCTGACCTGATCACTCCCATGCTGCTCCGTGAAATCGAGATCTTCCGCGCCGTGATGACGGCCGGCTCCGCCAGCAAGGCGGCGCGCCTGCTCAACCTGACGCAACCGGCCGTGAGCCTGTCGCTGCGCAAGCTGGAAACTCATGCGGGCCTGGCGCTGTTCGAGCGCGTGCGCGGCAAGCTGGTACCCACTCAGGAGGCACAAGCGCTGCTGGCCGAGGTGCACCGCTGCTTCGTCGGGCTCGATGCCATCGAGCACCGGCTGCGCAGCCTGCGCCAGTTCGGCGTCAACCGCATCCGCATCGCCAGCCTGCCGGGCATGGGCGTGGGTTTCCTGCCGCGCGTGCTGAGCGAATTGAAGCTTGGCGAGCGCAAGGTAACGGTGTCATTGCAGATCATGTCGTCGCGCGACGTGCGCGCGCGCCTGCTGGCGGGCGAGGCCGATATTGGCCTGATGGCTGACGAAGTGAGCGCAGATGGTCTGGAACACTCGGTGTTCGCACGCTACAACGGCGTGGTGGCGCTGCCGTTGACACACCCGCTGGCGCGCAAGAAGGTGATACGCCCGAGCGACCTGGCGCGCTACCCGTTTTTGGCGCTCAATCCCGAGGACGGCGCCAGCGTGCGGCTCGACGCCATCTTCCGCGCCCACGGCGTGGTGCCCGAGACCGTTGTCGAGACACCGTATACGATCAGCTTATGCGAGCTGGTACGCCACAACGTGGGCATCGCCATCGTCAACCCGGTCACCGCGCTCGATTACGCGGGCCGCGACATCGTGCTGCGGCGCTTTTCGGAAACCCTCGCTTACGGCTGCCAGCTGGCCATGCCGGCAGGACGGCCGCTGACACCGTTCGCCCAGCAACTGCTGGCTACCCTGCGCACGCGGCTGGCGGCGGACCTGGCCGGGCTGGACGCATGGCTGGAAAGAAATCACTGAGGTGATCAATTTGAATAAATGATGAGGCGTGACCTGGAACCAGGTCGGCTACTTCGCGTCACGCGACGACAAGCTCAATACCTTCCAGCTGATCCTGGTCGATCGCAACGCCACCGGCGCCGGCAACTTCGACATTTATTTCAACTACGACCAGGTGCAGTGGGAAACCGGTGAAGCGGACCTGGGCGTTGACGGCCTCGGCGGCATTTCGGCCTCGGTGGGCTTTGCTAACGGCAGCGGCGCGGCCGGCACCTACAATCAGCTGGCCAGCTCGCTGGTCAACGGCGCGCTGCTCGATGGCGGCATCCACTCGCTTGCCGCCGGCACCAACAACGGCGTCACCGGCCAATACCTGTTCCAGGTGCGCAATGGCGTGATCACCGCCGTGCCGGAACCGGAAACCTACGCCATGCTGGTTGCCGGCCTGGGCCTGGTGGGGCGCCATGAGCCGCCGTCGCCAGCGCAGCAAGGCCGCCGTTTGATGCGCTAGCACCACCTCGCGTACACTTCCTGGCAACGCCGCGCCGCCCGGTGCGGCTTGCCACGGGAGTCCACAGTGCCATTACCAATCACCAGCGTCGCTGCCGACGACACCGCGTTCTGGGACGCGGTCCGCGCGCAGTACGCCCCATCACCCGACTTCATCAACCTGGAAAACGGCTACTTCGGCATGCCCGCCAACCCGGTGCGCGCCGCCTTGCGCCGCTACCAGGACGAAGTCGATGCCGAAAGCAGCTATTTCCTGCGCCAGCGCTGGCCCGACCGCCTGGCACAGGTGCGCCAGGCGCTGGCCGCATTCACCGGCGTCGATGCCGATGAACTGCTGATCACGCGCAGCGCCGTGGAGTCGCTCAACATCGTGTTGCAGGGCTATCCGTTCGCACCCGGCGATGCCATCGTGTACGCCCACCACGACTACGACAGCGCGCTCGACATCGTCGCCACCCTGGCTGCACGGCGCGGCGTGGTGCCGGCGCCGGTGGACGTCCCGCTCGATGCTGTCAGCGACGCCGCCATCGTGGCCGCATACGAATCCGCCATCACGCCGCATACGCGGGTGGTGCTGCTCACCCACATCGTGCACCGCACGGGCCAGATCATGCCGGTGGCGGCGCTGGCGGCCATGGCGCGCGCACGCGGCATCGACGTCATCATCGACGCTGCCCATTCGTTGGCGCAGCTCGACTACCGGGTGCCGCAACTGGGCGCGCAGTTCGTCGTCGCCAACCTGCACAAGTGGGTGGGCGCGCCGCTGGGTACGGGGCTGCTGTACATCGCGCGCGAACGCATTGCCGACATCGCGCCGTTTTACGCCGACACCACCCATGCCGCCGGCGATATCGACAAGCTGGGGCACGTGGGCGCGGTGCCGCCGGCGCCGGTCATGGCGATCGAGGATGCGCTGGCGTTCCACGCGCAGATCGGCACAGCCAACAAGGAAGCGCGCCTGCGCTGGCTGGCGCGGCGCTGGATGGACGCGGTGCGCCACGTGCCCGGCGTGCGCCTGTACACGCCCGCCGATCCGGCGCGCCACTGCGCGCTGGGCGCCTTCGGCATCGACGGCATGGCGGCGGCTGACGTGGCGCGGCGGCTGATGGACGAGCATCGCATCTTCACCGTGGTGCGCCAGCTGGGCGAGGTGTCACTGGTGCGGGTAACGCCGCACGTCTATACCCGCGCACAGGATGTCGATGCGCTGGCGGCGGCAATTATCGGGCTGGCGGCGTCAGCGCGGTGACGCCAGCGAGCAGCATGGCGCGGAAGTCTGCCACCAGCGGCCGCAAATTGATGCGGTGCCAGGCCACCCATAGCGGCGTGCGGTAGCTGAACCACGGCAGTTCGCGCAGCACCACGCCGGGCGGCGCCTGGTGCCGCAAACCCTGCTGCACCATGGCGATGCCCAGACCCGCGCCGACCAGTCCCAGTGCCGTCATCGGCTCGGTCGCTTCCATGCGCACGTGCGGCGTAAAGCCGGCCCGCGCGCACTCGGCGATGAAGTTGTCGTGCTGGAGCGCGGTCTCCTTGTGCCGCACCAGGATCCAGTCCTGCGCCGCCAGGTCGGCCGGCGCCAGCGCGGGCAACGCGGCCAGCGGGTGCGAGTCGGGCAGCGCCAGCAGCATCGGCTCGCTGCGCACCAGCGCGCAATCGAGATCGGCGTCATCGGGCGCCGGCGGTTCGCATAACAGGGCAATATCGAGGCTGCGCTGGCGCAGTCCCTCGACCTGCTCGGCCGAATGCAGGTTGTAGAGCGCCACGTGCACTTGCGGGCGCTCCGCACGCAGCGTGCGCAGGCCATCGGGCAGCACGCCGGCGTGCATGGCGTTGTCGATGTAGCCAATGCACAGCCCGCCCTCGTCACCGCGGCCCAGGCGGCGCGCCATGGCTTCCAGGCGCGTGGCATGGACCAGGAAGGCGCGGGTTTCGGTGAGGAAGGTGCGGCCGTCGCGGGTGAGGCGGATGCGCTGCAAGCTGCGCTCGAACAGGGTCAATCCCAGCTTTTCCTCGAGCTGGGCGATCTGCCGGCTCAGCGGCGACTGCGAGATGTGCAGGCGCTCGGCGGCACGCCCCACGTGTTCTTCCTCGGCCACGGCGACGAAGTATTGCAACTGGCGAATATCGAGCATGTCAGACCCATCAGGACTTAAGGTGAGCAAATTATGTCTTGGACGGTCTGTTAAAGTCAATTTACACTGGTCTCATTCACTCATCCACCAGGAGCACACCATGAGCATTCGTGAACAACTGCAAGGCAAACTCGGCTTCGGCACCGCCCCGCTGGGCAATATGTACCGCGACATTGCCCCGGCCGAGGCGATCGCCACGGTCGATGCGGCCTGGGACCAGGGCATCCGCTTTTTTGACACCGCACCGCTGTACGGCGCCGGCCTGGCCGAGATCCGCCTCGGCGAAGCGCTGGCCCGCCGGCCGCGCGACGAATACGTCCTGAGCACCAAGACCGGCCGCGTCATCCTCGACGAACTGGAAGACCCGCTGGCGCGCGACATGGGAGAGAAGGGCGGCCTGTTCGAGTTCGGCCTGAAAAACAAGATCGTCAACGACTACAGCGCCGACGCCACGCTGCGCTCGATCGACGCAAGCCTGCAGCGCCTCAAGACCGACCGCCTCGACATTGTCTGGGTGCACGACGTGGCCCAGGATTTCTTTGGCGACGAATGGCTGGCGCAATACGAGATCGCCCGCACCGGCGCCTTCCGCGTGCTGGACCGCCTGCGCGACGAAGGCGTGATCAAGGGCTGGGGGCTGGGCGTGAACCGCGTCGAGCCGCTGGAATTGACGCTCGACCTGGACGAACCGAAGCCGGACGCCTTCCTGCTGGCCGGCCGCTACACGCTGCTCGACCACGAGCGCGCGCTGCAACGCCTGATGCCGGCCGCCGCCGCGCAACACGTGGACATCGTGGTTGGCGGTCCGTACAGCTCGGGCATCCTGGCCGGCGGCACGCATTTCGAATACGCCAAGGCGCCGCCTGCCATCGTCGAGAAAGTGGCACGCCTGACCGCACTGGCCACCCGCCACGGCATCAGCATCAAGGCCGCCGCCTTGCAGTTCGCGCTGGCGCATCCGGCAGTGGCCAGCGTGATCCCGGGCGCCAGCCGCCCCGAGCGCCTGCTGGAAGACCAGGCCGCACTGCGCCAGGTGGTGCCGGCAGCGTTCTGGCAGGAGTTGCGCGAGCAGGGGCTGGTATCGGCGCTGGCGCCGTTGCCGGGCGCATGAAGATCGACGGCAACCGGAGAGAAACCGCTAGTTTTCGGTCATAAAGTGCCATAATTCCTCTGCTTTTCAGTCATTCGAACGAGGCAGGGGGAAACAATGGCACAGTTTTCAGACACCGACACTGCAGAAGTCCTGTTCACCGACGGTAATGCGGCGCTGCAGCGGACCCTGGCCCGTCAAGTGGATGCGGGTACGCTCAGGCGCATCTACGCCGGGGTGTACACGACTAACCTGGACAGCCCGCTCGAGGCCATCGTAGTTCGCAACTGGGCGGCGCTCATCAGCCACCTGCTGCCAGCAGCTGTGTTGGCATATCGCTCCGCAATCGAACACCGGCCCGTAGCAGGGGTTATTCACGTACGCCGCGCCAGCACGCGGCGCACGCTGCACCTGCCCGGCCTCGTGGTCGAGGTATACCCGGGCGCGGACCAGCCACCTTTGCTGGAACACTCCAACGCCGACTTGTTACACAGGCAAATCTACCTTCCTGGCGAAGCACGAGGTTTTCTTGAAAACATGGGTACCGCGCGCGGTGCGGTGAACCGGGTACTCCCGCAAGCCGACATCGAAGCCCGGCTCGATAAAATTCTGACCGTGCGGGGCGACTTCAAACTCAATGCGCTGCGCGACCATGCACGCAGCGTCGCCGCATTACTGGGGATGGCCGCAGAGGGCAAGCGTCTCGACAGCTTGATCGGCGCGCTGCTTGGCACGCACGCGGAAAAAAAATTGCACAGCAAGCTGGCGCTGGCGCGCGCAGCCGGCAAGCCTTACGATCCGGACCGGCTCGACCTGTTCGATATGCTGCAGCGCGCGCTGGCTGCCGAGATATTTGCGCACCCGGCCGATCCTGCCAGCAAGGGGACGGCGCTGGAAAATTTTGCTTTCTTCGAAGCATATTTTTCGAATTTTATCGAAGGCACCACGTTCGAGGTGGCCGAGGCCAAGCAGATCGTGTTCGAGGGTGCGATCATTGCCAACCGCTCGCAGGATTCGCATGCCATTCTCGGCACTTTCCAGGCCGCGAACGCAGCGCCATGGCGCAACCAGCCGGCGGCAACTGCGCAAGACTTTCTCGGCTGGCTCAAATGCGTCAACGCCCTCGTCATGCAGACGCGTCCCGACCAACTACCGGGTCAATGGAAAGAACAGCGCAACATGGCAGGCAACACACTATTCGTCTTGCCCGAACTGGTGCCAGGAACCCTGGTCGAAGGCTACGAGCGTATTCGTGCATTGACTGACCCGGTGGCACGCGCACTGATGACGATGTTCGTCGTGTCGGAAGTCCACCCGTTCAAGGACGGCAACGGACGCACGGCCCGGCTGGCGATGAATTGCATACTCAGCGCGGCTGGCATTTGCCGGATCATCGTACCCACCGTGTATCGCGAAGACTATCTGTTACCCATCAAGCGACTGTCGAACGACCGCGATGCCAGCCCGTATGTGCGCAGCATGACGCGTGCCCATGACTGGACATCGCGCTTCGAGTACGAGCAGCCGCTGCACGACGTCCAGATGCAACTTGCGGGGTGTAATGCGTTTCAGGAAGATTTGCGCAATTATCGGCTGATCTTCCCCGACACGACATCCAGGTGAGCGGCAGTGAGGTCCCTTTGCACCGTGCGAAAGCCGATGTGCGCTGCGGCCAGGTCGCGTTCCTGCGACTCGCGCGCCGAGGCTCGGTAGCGTACGCAGTAGTCTGGGGCGCACAGGAATGAGCCGCCCTTGATCACCATCGTGGCGTTGGCGGCATTGGTGGCGTTAGGCGCTTTGGGCGCATTGCCGGCACCGGCGATGCGGCTGGCTGCGACGGCGGTATCGCCATTGGCGTGCGGCTGGCGCGGACCGGTGTAGGGGTCCTGCGTCCATTCCCAGACGTTGCCGATCATGTCGTACAGGCCGAAGCCGTTGGGCGCGTAGCAGCCTACGGGGGCGACGCCCGCATGGCCGTCAGCGGCGACATCGAGTTGCGGAAACGCGCCTTGCCAGTAGTTGGCGGCGGGCTTGCCTTCGGTGTCCGTCGGCGCGGTGTCGAGTTGATTGTCGCTGCGGCCGGCCTTGCCGGCATATTCCCATTCCGCCTCGGTGGGCAGATTGCGGCCCAGCCAGCGCGCGTAGGCCAGGGCGTCGGCTTGCGTGACCAGGGTCACTGGCAGGTGGCCGCCTGGTACTTTGACCGGGGCTGATGCTGATGCCGATGCCGATGCCAATGCTGGCGATGGCGCGGCAGCTTGCGCCGTGCGCCACTGCGCGCCTTTTTCCAGCGTCCACCAGGCATACGGCCGTTGCTGCAGTTCTTCCGCTGTCGGCACATGGAACACCACGCCGGCGCCTTGCCGCTCCGCTTCCGTCACATAACCGGTCGCTGCCACGAACGCGGCAAACTGCGCTTGCGTCACTTCCGTGCGGTCGATCCAGAAGCCCGCAACGCGGGTGGCGCCCGGCTGCGCGGGACGCTCGTCCGGATAGCCGCGTTCGCTGCCGAAAATGAAGCTGCCGCCTTTCACCTGCACCATGCCCGCGTGAGGATCGGCGCCCCAGCCGGCGGGCAGGCCGCTGTAGGCGGCGCACAATGGATCGCTGCCCAGCTTGGCCGCCGGTGCTCCGGCAATCGCGTTGCCGTTGCCGTTGCCTTTGCCGCCGGTGCTGCGGCCGGTATCGCTGCTGCTGCCGGTGCCGTTATCGCTGCTGGTACCGGTGCTGGCGCTGGTATGCCAGACCAGTGCCAGCAGGGCGGTTCCCAAGGCCAGCGCTGGCAACGCCATGCGCCAGGCCCTGCTGCGTGACGCCACGCCCATCAGTAATAGCCCTGCGGCTTCAGTGGCTCCACGCCGCCCACGCGCTGCATGAATTGCTGCCACTCTCCGACCATGGTGTTGGTCAGCGCCTGGTTTTGCGCGGCGACGTCGGTGGTCTCGCCGCGGTCGCGGGTGAGGTCGTACAGTTGCCAGCGGCCGTCGAGCGGACCTGTCGGCGGTTCGTTCCACAGCGCCTTCCACTTGCCGTCGGCGCTGATCAGGTAGGCGCGGCCGTATGATTCATGTCCGAGCGGTTCGGTGCGTACGCTGGCGGTGCTGCCTTGCAGCAGCGGCAATAGCGACTTGCCGGTGACGGGATAGACGTTGCGGCCGTTGTACACCACCTTGCCCCGGTTGCGATCGACGCCGCCGGCATCGACGGCGGCCGGTGCCGCTTGCGTGGGCGGCGTTACGCCGGCCAGCGCCAGGAACGTCGCGGTGTTGTCGGTAATGTGGGTGAGGGCGCTCAGGTTGGGCAGACGCGCGGTCTGGCCCGGCAGGCGCACGATCAGCGGCGTGGCAACGCTGCCTTCGCCGGCATAGCCCTTGGTCAGGCGGAACGGCGTGGCGCTCACTTCGGCCCAGCGCAAGCCGTATTGCAGGCGCTTGGCTGCCTGGGCGCCGTTGTCGGTGCCCAGCGTGGCGTACACCGGTTCGGTGGCGTTGGCTTCGTCGGTCAGCCTGGGGTCGGCGCCGCTGTCGATCGGCCAGCCTTCGGCGCCGTTATCGGACTGGAACATGATGTAGGTGTTGTCGTATTCGCCGATGTCCTTCAAATGCTGGATCAGCAGGCCGATGTTGTGGTCGAGGTTATCGACCATGCCGGCGTAGATTTCCATGTAGCGCGCTTGCGCCTTCTTTTCCAGCTCGGTCAAGCTGGCCCACTTCTTGTTGACCTTGCCCGGACCGTAATCGGCATAGCCCTGCGCCATGCCGTTGTTGGCGTTGATGTACTTGGCACTGGCCGTATTGAAGCCGGCGGTGGCAGGGCTGCGCGACGTGGTTTCCGGCGCACCCGCGTACGGCGTGAAATCGGCCGGGATGATGCCGAGCTGCTTCTGACGGGCGATGCGCGCATCGCGCACGGCCTCGTAGCCGGCGTCGTACTTGCCCTTGTACTTCGACAGCCACGGCTCCGACACTTGCAGCGGCCAGTGCGGCGACGTGTAGGCAGCATACGCAAAGAACGGCTTGCCGTCGGCCTTGTTGCTGTCGATGTAAGAGATCAGGCGTTTGGTATAAAAATCGGTCGAATAAAACGGTTCGCCGCCGGCGCTGCCGGGCTGGCCCGGTTGGCCCGGCTGCACGAACTTGCCGTCTTCCGTGTAGTTGGTGGAGCCTTCGCGTTCGTGGGCGTAATGGTTGGCGGCGGCGCCTGCCAGCAGCGCGTAGCTGCGCTCGAAACCCCACTGGTCCGGCGTCTTGCCGGCAGTGGTGACGGCGCCGCCGGCAATCGCGGAACCGAGGTGCCACTTGCCGGCCATGTACGTGTGATAGCCGTTATCGCGCAGCAGCTGGGCAAACGACAGCGAGCTGTCGTTGAGGAAGCCTTCGTAGCCGGGCAAGCCACGCCGTTCATCGTTGGGCGCGCCCATGTGGCCTTCGCCCACCAGGTGGTGGTCGGTGCCCGACACCAGCATGGCGCGCGTGATGGCGCAGACGGTGCCGGTGTGGTGGTTGGTCAGCAACCGTCCCTGTTTGACCAGCGCGTCGAGGTTGGGCGTCTCGATCTCGCCACCGAAGGCGCCGAGGTCGGAATAGCCGAGGTCGTCGGCCATGATGTACAGGATGTTCGGCTTTTTCTTGATCGCCGGCGGCGCTTCGGACAGCGGCGCCTTGGCGGACTCGCTGCAGCCGGCAAGCACCAGGGCGCTGGTGACGGACAGGCCGATCAGGCTTCGTTGGAGGACGCGCAGCAGGCGTGGAGCGGGCATGGTATTCCTTGCGGATGAAAAGTGTGCAAAGAATAAATGTTATCGAGGTGATCAGAAACGAAGCATTTCGACTTAGCTCATGCGGTTTTTACATGCCCTGCCTGCTGCGCGGTTGCCGGCTAGTCTTTCAAGTCGGCCGGCACCTTGCCGCCATTTTCCGCCAGCTTGTTCATGACCTGGCGGTGCAGCCAGATGTTCATCTTGGCCGAGTCGCCGGTGTCGCCGCTGTAGTGCAGTTCCTGCGCCAGGTCCTTGCGCGATTGCAGGCTGCTGTCGAGGTCAAGCAATTTCAGCAGATCGACAATCGACGTGCGCCAGTTGAGCGGCTGGCCGGCTTGCTGCGCCTTGGTGTTGAGGATGGACTCCACGTCCACTTCGGACAGGTGCACGGCCGCTGGCGCTGCGGTGGTCTCTGCGGCAGGCACGGAAGGTGACGCCGGGGCGGTTGGCACAGCGGCAGGGTTGGCCGGCGCCGGTACAGTGGTGCCTTGCGGCGCCTGGGCGATGGCCGGGTGCGAGGCCGGGAAGATTTTGTGGAAGATGTTGCTCAGTATGCCCATGTCGGGATCTCCTGTGGGTGGGTGTAAGGGATCAGCATACCGGTTGGGGGCGGGGGGTCTGTGCGGGAGCTAACAGCGTACGTCCACCTTGGCGATCTGATCGGCGATGTCGAGCAGACGCCGCGCCTGGGCGCAGACGTAAGCGGAAATTTGACGCACCAGATCGACCTCCGCACCGATGTACACGCCAAGCGCGGCCTGCATCGGCGCGAGCTTGGCGGTTGCACGAGCCATGCGGATGATTTCACGCGCCAATTGCTTCGGCGGCGTCCTGGCATCTCGCCGGCATATGCGCTCGTTCAATTCCTCGTCGGTAATCATGCGTCGCACCGGCTCCAGATGCTCTGCGGCGATGAAAGGCAGGGCCGGGGCCACATAAAACGCGTTGGCGCCGTCCTGCCACGCCCGGTGATAGCGGAAGCTGTAATGGTTGCGTTGCGCGTCGAAGCCGAGTTGGCCCACCTGCTGGCCCTGAGAGGCAAGGTGCAGGGTATGGCTCATGGTTGACGCTCCGCCGGGCGGTCGTCGTCATCGTACAGCCATGACTGGCGGGCACTAATTGCGATTTCCCTGGTCGTGACCAGCATGGTGAGACCGAGTCCGGCCAACACCAGCAGCAGGCGATCAGCACCGATGGCGCCGCCGTTTTCCAGGCGCGACATCACGCTCGGCGAGACGCCGCATGCATGAGCAGCGTCGTCGATGCGCAGTTCGAGTGCCAGCCGCCGGTTGCGAACCAGTAACCCCAAGTCTTCAAGTTGACTCACCTGGGCACTCTGTGGGGGCCCAGGAGGACGTAGTTTTCGCGCCATAGTTTCCACTTTCAGAAATTTAGCTGCGGCTATCGGGTTTTCGTCCGATGTTTCGGTATCGGGAAACAATAGCACGACGTGCCTGAAAACCCTGCGCATTCCTTTCACTTGAAGCAACTGCCGCTATACTCGCACCCCATGAAAAATAATACCTATAACGAGACCCCCACCCGCATCCTGCGCCGCCAGCAACTTTCGCTGGTGCTGCTGGTCGTCTGCGGCGTGATCAACTACCTCGACCGCGCCACGCTGGCCGTGGCCAACGAATACATCCGCGCCGACCTGGGACTGTCGCTGGGGCAGATGGGATTGCTGCTGTCGGCGTTTTCGTGGAGCTATGCGCTGTGCCAGTTGCCGGTGGGTGCGCTGGTGGACAAGATCGGGCCGCGCTGGCTGCTTGGCGGCGGCCTCGTGGTGTGGTCGCTGGCGCAGGCGGCCGGCGGTTTTGCGGCCACGTTCGGCTACTTCGTGCTGGCGCGGATTGCGCTGGGCATCGGCGAAGCGCCGCAGTTTCCGGCGGCGGCGCGCGTGGTGAGCAACTGGTTCCCGGCACGCGCGCGCGGCACGCCGACCGGCATCTACAACTCGGCCTCGCCGCTGGGCGTGGCGCTGGCGCCGCTGGTGCTCGCGCCCCTGATCATCGCCACCAGCTGGCACTGGGCCTTCTTCATCACCGGCGCCATGGGCCTGGTGGCGGCGCTGGTGTGGGTGGTGCTGTACCGCGACCCGGTGCGCGCCGACATGACGGCCGCAGAGCAAGCCTATCTCGAAGTGGACGAGGTGGCTGCTGCCGCCCCCAAGGCGAACTTCGCCTCGTGGCTGGCGCTGTTCCGCTACCGCGTGACGTGGGGCATGATGCTCGGCTTCTTCGGTTCGGTGTACCTGAACTGGGTGTATCTGACCTGGCTGCCCGGCTACCTGCGCACCGAGCGCCACATGGACCTGGCGTATGCGGGACTGGCGGCGTCGGTGCCGTTCATGTGCGGCTTTGCCGGCGCGCTGATCGCCGGCTGGGCTTCCGACCGCGTGGCGCGCGCGGCGTCTTCGCCGGTGACCGGTCGCCGCAACGCGGTGGTGATCGCCACGCTGGGCATGGTGGTGTTTACCATTCCGGCGGCGCTGGTGGACAGCAATCTGGTCGCGGTGGCGTGCATCTCGATCGTGATTTTCCTGGCCAACGCCTCGTCGGCCTGCGCGTGGTCGCTGGCGACGGTGGCGGCGCCGCCAAGCCGGGTGGCCTCATTGGGTGCGCTGCAAAACTTCGGCGGCTTCCTCGGCGGTGCGCTCGCGCCGATCCTCACCGGTTACATCGCGCAGACGTGGTCGTTCGTGCCGGCGTTGCTGGCAGGGGCGGGGATTGCGTTCATGGGGGCGATGTCGTATCTGTTCCTGGTGACGAAGCCGATTCCGGAGTGACCGAACGCTGCGCCAGCAGGTGAGACAGCCGTTGCAGGCCTGCCTGCAGACGGCCCCGGTCCTTGATGCTCCCCAGCGAAATCCGGATGGCATTCACGGATTCAGTGCCGGTTGCAAATGCCTCGGCCGGCGTGACGGCGATCCCCTCGCTGCGGGCAGCGCGCGCCAGCTGCGCGGAGTTCCAATACGCCGGCAACTCGAGCCATACGTGCAGGCCGTCACCAGAGCCGCTGTACCGTCCCGCCAGGATAGTGCGGGCCATCCGGTGGCGCAGGCGCGCCTCGTTGCGCACGCCTTCCATCAATCTTTTGGCCGAGCCGTCGAGGATCCACTGCGTGGCCAGCGCAGCCGTCAGCGGAGCTGTCATCAGCGCAAACGATCGGAGTGCGTCCAAAAAGCGCTCGCGTTCCTGCGGGTTGCGTATGAGCACAAATGCGACGCGCAAGCCGGGCGTCAAACATTTCGACAGGGTCGAGATGTACACCACCTGTTCCGGCGCAAACGTGGCAACCGGTGGCGGCGGGGCATCGGCAAGCAGCCAGTAGGGATCGTCCTCGACGATGCGTACCTTGCAGCGCCTGGCGATGCTGGCAAGCGCCTGGCGCCGGTGCTCGGGCATGGTGATGGAAGTGGGGTTCTGCAAGGTGGGATTGAGGTACACCAGCGCGGGCTGGTGCTGGCGGCACGCTTGCTCGAGCATTTCCGGCACCATCCCGTGCTGGTCCGCTGCCACCGCGATGACTCTCCGGCCGAACTGGGTGGCTGCGGCAAGCAAGCCGGGATAGCTCGCCGGCTCGGCCAGGATCATATCGCCAGGCGCCGTCAGCGCCAGGATCGATGCGGCAATCGCCGCCTGCGCCCCCGGGCAGACAATCACTTGCCGGGCATCCAGGTGTCCGAACATTGGTGCGAGCCAGGTGGCGCCTGCCTTGCGGTCGGAATCGCTGCCGCCGGCCAGGTGGTAGGTCATCAGCAATTCCGCATCGGCCCGCATCAGCACTTGCGACAAACCTTGTTTCAACAGGTCGTCGAAGTCCACGCCAGCGGGCGGTGGCGGGGTATTCATGCTGAGGTCGAGAATCGAAGTCAATTCGACTTTCGGCGCTGCGACATACGTGCCGCGCGCACCGCGCCCCTCCAGCAGGTTGCGGCGCCTGGCTTCGTCGTAGGCGCGCGTGACCGTCGTCAGGTCCACGTTCAGCTGGGCGGCCAGCTGACGCTGGGGAGGTAACCGGTCACCGGGCGTCAACGATCCGTCCGCCACCGCCGCCTGCAAGGCATCGGCAATCTGCAAAAACCGTGGCCCCTGGTTCGCGACCAGGCGCGGCAACCAGCCAGTCAAATGTCCATCTTGTATGGTTTTCGCCTGGGACATTTTGTCTCGATGTATGGAAATTGTTTTTCAGTAGTATGCTTCAAATCGACAGTGTCACGTAATCACCTGGAAAAATGATGGATTGGATCCCGATAGTTTTCGTAATATTCAAGTTTCTCGTGCTGGGCACGGGGATGTACTACGCCATCAAGTGGCATTACGACCAGGGCAAGAAGGTGTCGGTGAACGAGCGGCGCGCGGTGCTGCGTGCGGGGGGCAAAGTGGTGGTGATCTTTGTGCTGGGGCTTCTTGGGGTGGGGCTGGCGACGTTCCTGATGATCAGGATGATGGGGATGGAGTTGAGCTTTTCTTGATGGTAAAGATTGGTCGGCTGGCAGCGATGCACATGTGGACGAACAATAAAGTTTGACACAACCTGCGAGTTCCTCGGACCTATCCGACCGGCAATCAACGGCTACTCTTGCCTGTCATCCCAACGTCGGCTAGGCAGAACTCATCATTAATGGAATCACTGCAGTGGTTTTGTCCTGGTGTCAGACCTGGCCCCACCTACGCTTGGCAGCGGTGCGACGGTCTGTTTGAACGGCTGCTCTTCGACGACGACCAGGCTGCCATTGAGTCCATCGTCGAAGATACCGACGCTGATCCAGATATTCCCCTTGGCGCTGCGAATCAGGTACTGCTCGATGATGCTGCTTCCAGTGAAATGGTGCAGCTTCTCGAAAGCCCGCTTTGGTTCCAGCCCGCTCTGGCGCAGCACGGCGTCGTTGTCCTTCGTGAACGTAGCGAGCTTGACGCCGCCGAGGTCGCTGATTTTTTGCCCGTAATACTGCAGCACCGCCGCCTCGCTTGCGCCGGCTGACTTGGCTGAAAACAGGCGCCGGTAGTAGCGCCCTTCGATCGGCACCAATCGCTCGCCCGTCAGCACGTACACCCGTTCCCAGGTGACCGCATCTTCGCTGAAAGGTTTGGGCGAGCCTGCTGGCGGTGGCACGAAAGGGAACGCCGGCAAGGTGGCGCGCGTGATGGGTACCGAGGCAGGATCGGTCATGGCAGAGGCTGGCAAGACCAGCGCCCCGGCCAGCATGACCGCACCAAGCGGTGTGAGTGCCGGGCGCTTCACGTGCGCACCAGTTCGACGCGACGGTTACGGGCCTTGCCCTCATCCGTCTTATTGTCGGCCAGTGGCCGCTCGGCGCCTACGCCGACCGGCTGCAAACGGGTTGCACCGATGCTTCTGGCAGTGATCGCTTTGACCACCGACTGCGCCCGCGCCAGCGAGAGCTGCTTGTTATGGGCAGCGTCGCCATCGGTATCGGTATGCCCTTCGACCTTGAGCTTGAGGTTTGGATCGGCCTTGAGCAGTTTGGCGATTTCATCGACAGCCGGCAGGCTGTCCGGACGAATGACGTCGCTGTCCGTGTCGAAGTTCAGGTACAGCGCGACATGGCCATCTTTTTCCAGCGCCGTCGCCATCTGCGCGGCCGGCATCAGCGCTACGCTTTGCTGCAGCGCTTTTTCCTCGACCACGATCAGCCCCAGATTCAGACTGCCGTCAAACAGGTAGAACGACATCCAGATATTGCTCGACGGCGTGCGCAGCAGGTACTGCTCGAAGCCCGGAATATCCGCCTCGTCCGAACGGTCCGGTCCGCCAATCAACCGCATTTTCTTGCGGATGGCTTCAAGCTCTCCGCCATTGGCTTCGATGAACGACGGGTCCGCCGGCGATACGGTGTCGACACGCGTCGCGCCCAGTTGCTTCAACACCGCTTCATAGTTGCGGTGCGCACCGAGCGGCGACATGCCGATCTCATTGATCGAGAAATAGCGGCGCGAGATCTTGCCTTCCACCGGACGCAGGCCGTTCCCGGCCACCACGTGGATCCTGTCGAACTGCACCACCTCGTCGCTCCTGGCAGCACCTTTCAACTCGGCTGGAATACCGATATACGGAAACGCCGGCAACGCCGCACTGGTCACCGGCACCTGGCCGATATCGAACGGCTTGGCAGCTTCGGCAGCCGGTGCAGGCCTGGCGACGCTGGCGCTGTTGCCTGTACTGGCTGGCGCAGCGGCAGCAGGCTCCGGCGGCGGTGCGCTGTCGGCGGACACTTTGGGTTTGCAGGCGATCAGTGCAATGGCTATTACAAAAACGAGTGGCAGATGCAATTTCATGGGGGCTGAACGTCGGATTGACGCGGTTAATCGATTGGATACCGGCGTCAGCACGCGCTGTTACCGATCCGTGCCAAAACGGTATATGTCTTGGGTCTCATGACAGGCAGATTCTGCCACTAATTGTAAATATAACATTTTTCAGTACAACATCATCGCAGATTGTGACTGGAGGCCAATCGTGCCCACTTAGCTCATCGCCGCCGTGCGCATGGCAAGCCCGGTTTGGTGCAGGGCTCCGTTTCGTAAATCGGCGGTGTTGGGAATGGTAACCCTACCCACGAATATTTTGAGATTTGAAGTTTTCACACAGCCTGGCCCCAATTCGGACCTTCGAGCCGGATTCCCCATTTCAACTGCGGCCAACCAAACTACTCGTCCTCATTAAGCTCGACGAACGATTGAGTTGGCACATCAAAAATAAATGAACTTCCCTCTGGAGAGTCGAGCAGATGAATAAAAGAGTCGTCTTTGGAAAGCACAGCACCGATAGACACAAAGGCTAAGTTGTTTGAATCTTCCATATATTCGTCAGATTCGTCATTTGCAGTAAAACGCCAACCGCTATCGCGTTCATTGTCGGGGGGCTCACGATATAAGTAGCCAACTCGTGCCCCATCCGTCAATATTCGATTTGTGACGAAGCATCGCTTAATGTAGCGTTCTACCAAGTTGTCGTCATCATCATGCTCGGTATTGATGATATTAGACGCATCGAAGGCAACTTGGTCATCAAGCTTTAAGTCCTGAATCCAGCTTGGATGGTTATTCAGGCGTCCTACAAATTTTCCATTAGGGTCAATTGAGTCTACAAAAACCCACATTCTTTCTGCCCGTGGCGCTTCAGGATTTTCGGATTCAAAAACAAAAATCAACTTTACTACATCACCTGGTTTAACCAACGCAATGGTTTCACGCGGCGACTTAAAAAAAGTATATTTATGAGCAGCGGCAGTCTCATCTGCATTTTCCAGTGTCCAACTAGGCATGAAGGTACCCATTCATTTGATATTTCCGAACGTCTGCTGGCAGCCGAAACTGGAAGTTCCTGTAAGCATGTCTGGCCTGGCCTCTTGTGTCGAACTTCATTGTGTTGTGTCAGACTTTATTGTTCGTCCACAGCTGCCGCAAACCACTCCGGCTCGCTTACTCCACCGTCACCGACTTCGCCAAATTCCTCGGCTTGTCCACATCCGTCCCCCGCGCCAGCGCCGTGTGATACGCCAGCAATTGCAGCGACACCACGTGCAAAATCGGTGACAGCAAGCCGTAGTGCTCGGGCAGGCGGATCACGTGGACGCCTTCGCCCGGCGTGATGCGCGAATCGACGTCGGCGAAGACGTACAACTGGCCGCCACGGGCGCGCACTTCCTGCATATTCGATTTCAGTTTTTCGATCAGCGCGTCGTTCGGCGCCACCGTGACCACCGGCATTTCCTCGGTCACCAGCGCCAGCGGGCCGTGTTTCAGTTCACCGGCCGGATAGGCTTCGGCGTGGATGTACGAAATCTCTTTCAGTTTCAGCGCGCCCTCCAACGCGATCGGGTAGTGCATGCCGCGACCGAGGAACAGGGCGTTTTCCTTGCGGGCGAAATCTTCGGCCCAGGCCATGATCAACGGTTCCAATGCCAGCACCGAGGCGATTGCTACCGGCAGGTGGCGCATGGCTTTGAGGTGCTGCGCTTCCTGCTCGTCGGAGAGGCGGCCGTTGACTTGCGCCAGCGTCAGCGTGAGCAGGAACAGGCCGGCCAGCTGGGTGGTGAACGCCTTGGTGGAGGCCACGCCCACTTCCACGCCGGCGCGCGTGATGTAGGCCAGTTTGCATTCGCGCACCATGGCGCTGGTGGCCACGTTGCAGATGGTGAGCGTGTGTTCCATGCCCAGGCTGCGCGCGTGCTTGAGCGCGGCCAGGGTGTCGGCGGTTTCTCCGCTTTGCGAGATGGTCACGACCAGGGTGTTCGGATGCGGCACGCTGTCGCGGTAGCGGTATTCGCTGGCGATCTCGACGTTGACGGGGATTTTTGCCACCGATTCGATCCAGTACTTGGCGGTCAGGCCCGAGTAGTAACTGGTGCCGCAGGCCAGGATCAGCACGCGGTCGATCTGCTTGAAGACGGCATGGGCGCCGTCGCCGAACAGCTCGGGCATGACGGTCATTACGCCTTCCAGGGTGTCGCCGATCACGCGCGGCTGCTCGAAGATTTCCTTCTGCATGTAGTGGCGATACGGTCCCAGGTCGGCCGCGCCGGTGTGGGCGTGCACGGTTTTGACGTCGCGCTGGACCGGCTTGCCGTTGACATCGACGATCCAGGTGCGGCCCAGCTGCAGGTCCACCACGTCGCCCTCTTCGAGGTAGATGATCTGGTCGGTGGTGCCGGCCAGCGCCATGGCGTCGGACGCAACAAAATTCTCGCCCTGGCCCAGGCCGACGATCAGCGGCGAGCCCTGGCGGGCGGCCACCACGCGGTGCGGTTCTTCGCGGGCGAATACGGCAATGGCGTAGGCGCCGGTCAGGCGTTTCACCGCTTGCTGCACGGTTTCGAACAGGTCGCCGTTGTAGAGGTGGTCCACCAGGTGGGCAATGACTTCGGTGTCGGTCTGGCTCTGGAACACGTAGCCGAGCGCGCTCAGGTCGGCGCGCAGCTCGTCGTGGTTTTCGATGATGCCGTTGTGGACCAGTGCGATGCGCGCCACGTCGGCCGACGGCGAGAAGTGCGGGTGGGCATTGTGGGTGGCCGGCGCGCCGTGGGTGGCCCAGCGCGTGTGGGCGATGCCGGTAAAACCGTGCAGGTGGGTATGCTCGATCTGCTGTTCCAGGTCGGCCACGCGCGACGTGCTGCGCGAGCGCTGCAACTGGCCATCCACGTGCAGCGCCACGCCGCACGAGTCGTAGCCACGGTATTCGAGGCGCTTCAAGCCTTCGATCAGGATCGGGGTGATATTACGTTGCGCTACCGCGCCGACGATGCCGCACATGGGAAACCTCTTCAATGAGTTGAGGAGTTCATCCTAGAGGAGACTCGATGAAATATGCTTTCTAATTATTGACTACCATGAAATATTATTTCAGCACTGTGATAGCATGAAATATTATTTCATTTTAATGCCAATAATTTTATGGATGACATCGATCGCCGCATTTTGACTGCCTTGCAGCTTGATGCAGCGCAGACCAATAGTGAGCTGGCGCAGGCCGTTCACGTCTCTGCTCCCACCTGTTTGCGGCGCGTCAAGCACCTGACCGATACCGGCGTCATCACGCGTCGGGTGGCGCTGGTCGATCCTGCAAAGATCGGCCCCAGCCTGACGGTGATCGTGGAAATTTCGCTTGATGTGCAGGCGGCCGAGCGCATGGCCGAGTTCGAGGCGCTGGTGGCAACCGAACCGGCGGTGCTGCAATGCTACCGGGTGGCGCCGGGCCCGGACTTCGTGCTGATCGTGCAGGTTGGCGACATGCCGGCATACCACGCGCTGGCACACCGCCTGTTTGCCGCGCACGCCAATGTGCGCAACGTGAAGGCGTATTTCTCCACGTTCCGCAGCAAGTTCGAGACCCGGGTGGCGGTGTAATCCACAGCTTTCACACCGTTTATACAGAGGTTTTACCAGGCTTTTCCAGCGGTTGTGCACCGGCTTATCCATGCAGTTATCCCGGTGGTTCTCACCAGCTTGTTGACAGGCTTGCCCACAGGGTTATCCACAGGCGGTTTCAGAACCTCGCGGTGAGCGCGAGCCGCACATTGCGCGGTTCGCCCCAGAACACGCTGTCGTAAAAGCCCACGTTGCGGTAATACTTGCGGTCCGCCAGGTTGGAGACATTCAGCTGCACGCCCAGCTGGCGGTTGATCTCGTACGACGCCATGGCGTTGATGAGCGCGTAGCCGCCCTGGCTGATGCGTGCATTGCGGTCGCCGGTGCCCGGCTGGCCGTACCAGGTCACGCCGTAGGTGCCGCTTTGGGCGGTCACGCCGCCGCCCACCTTCAACCCTTTCAATACATCGTCAAGCCGGTACGCCGTGGACAGGCGCAGCAGGTGGCGCGGCTGGTTGGGCTCGGCCCGCTCGCCATCGACATCCTTGACGCGCAGGAAGGTGTAGCCGGCGCTGACGTTCCAGGACCGGTTGACCTGGCCCGCCACCTCGAATTCGATGCCCCGGGCAGTGATGCCGTCGCCATTGGCGACATAGGCGCTGTTACCGTTGGGGAGCTTGAAGCCGGGCGGCACGGTCGGGTCCAGTACCGCCAGGTTCTTCTTGAGCGTGCGGAACACGGCAGCCGATGCATTGAGGCGCTTGTCGAAGAATTCGCCTTTGACGCCCAGCTCGCTATTGGTGCCGGTCTCGGGGTCGAGCAGGGCGTTGTTGCGGTCCCGGGCCGACTGCGGACTGAACAGCGACGTATAGCTGGCGTAGGCCGAGATATCGTCGCTCAGGTCGAGCACCGCACCCACGTACGGCGTGAACTCATTTTTCGTCTTGCGCAGGTTGTCGTAGCCGATCAGCCGGTCCGAGGTATCCCAGGCGCCTTCCTCGGTGCGGTAGTTGCTCAGGCGGCCGCCCAGCACCAGCGTGAGCGGATCGGCCACATTGAAGCGTCCGGCCAGGTAGGCGCCGCCCTGGCGCACCTCGGTTTCAGTGTGCGAGCCGTCCGGCGTAAAGGTGGGCATGGGGATGTTACCGGTCCAGGTGCGGTAGTCGGGAATCTGGGGCTGATACGCAATCGCAGCCTCGCCGCCCTGGCTGTGGCTGACCGACCGCGAACCGTTCCAGCCGGCGATCAGCACGTGGCGCCGGCCGAGCAGGCTGAACGGGCCGGTGGCGTACAGGTCGAGGTTGTCGTCGATGTTTTTGCCTTCACCCCACACGCCGGTCCACAGGCGCATGCCGGTGCCGGTGGCCGGATCGGGGTAGCCGGCGCCGCCGTAAGCGACGGTGGTGTTGTTGCGGCTGTCGGTGCGGGTATAGCCGAGGTGCACTTTCCAGCCGTTGCCGAAGCGGTGTTCGAGCGAAGTAAAGGCGCTGTGTTCGCGGTTGCGCCAGGTGCTCCACGGCGTGGACAGCGAAAAATTGCGCGGCAGCCGGGCCAGGCTGCCATCGGCATTCCAGTAGGGCACGGCGCCCCAGGTGGCGCCGGTGGGATTGTTGTGCTGGAAGGTGACGCCGGCGGTCAGCAAGGTCGCAGCGCCCAGGTCCGCTTCGACGATGGCCATGCCGACGGTCTTGCGCTCGTGGTACATGTCGTAATACGAATCGCGATCCTGGTAGGCCATGGCGGTGCGGCCGCGCACGCTGCCGTCGGCGCTCAGCGGTGCGCTCACATCGACTTCAGCTCGGCGATCGTCCCAGCGTCCCAGTACCGCCCTGGCACTGGCTTGCAGCGTGCGGCCCGGGCGCTTGCGCACCAGGTTGATGGTGGCCGACGGGTCGCCGGTGCCGCCCATCAGGCCGCTGGCGCCGCGCACCACCTCGATGCGGTCGTAAAGGATGGTGTCCTGCAGCGGCGCATTGCCGCCCATGGTCATGCCATCGACCTGGATATTGGTGATGGAAAAGCCACGCGCATAAAAGCTCGTGCGTTCGCTGTCTTGCTGGCCGACCGTCACGCCCGGCGTCTGGGTCAGCACTTCGTCGAGGCGCACCGCGCCCAGGTCGTCGATCATCTCGCGCGTGACCACGCTGACAGACTGCGGCGTATCGCGGATCGACATCTCCATGCGTGTGGCCGTGCGCATGGCGCCGGTGGTGTAGGAACCGGAGCCGTCGGTCACGCTGCCGAGCGTGTCGCTCTTGACAGTGACCTGGTTCAGTTGCACGGGATCGGCGGTTTTATCGCCGGACTGGGCCAGCGACGGTTGCGCTGCTGCGGTCATGACCATCAGGACTGCCAGGTGGAGCGCGGTGGGGCGGAAAGAGGCGGGGCGTAAAGCTGCTTGCATAAAACTTCCTTGCGGTTGGGCACAGGCGTGCGCGGGCCTGGCTCGGGCGGAGCCTGGCGTTGGGTTGCTAGGGATAGCTGGCGGCTTCCGCGAACGGGAAGGGGGCTTGCTGGATAGCCGGCAGGAGTACCGGCGGAGTAATGTGATATTAGATGAGAATGATTCTTATTCTAACATCGATATCATTGTGAAACAACAATTTTTGACAGTTATCCAGTGCTTATGCACGGCCTGTACCGGGCTTTTCCACAAAGTTGTACACACCTCGTTTTCAGGCAAAAAACCAGGGAAGCCAGTTATTCCCGGTTGTCCCGCGCTTATCCAACAGTTACTCAAGTGGTTGCGCACAGGGTTATGCACAAATACCGGAAGTCACTCAAAATCCGGAGTGGGAGTCGGCACGACGAATACCGCTTGTGCCGCAGGGAAGACAAGTGTGCAGATATCCACTGGCTATGCACTGCTTGCACACCAGCTGCTCACAGCTTTATCCACAGGAAAGAAGCGCGCCTGGATCCAGGCGCGCGGGACGAGTTACTTCTTGATTTTTACCGGACGGGTCCAGTTCTCGATGGTGACCTGGCGCGCGCGTGAGACGGTCAGCTTGCCGGCCGGAGCATTCTTGGTGAGTGTCGTACCGGCGCCGATGGTGGCCCCCTGGCCCACGGTAACGGGAGCAATCAGCTGGCTGTCGCTGCCGACGAATGCGTCGTCCTCGATCACGGTGCGGAACTTGTTGGCGCCGTCGTAGTTGCAGGTAATCACGCCAGCGCCGATGTTGACGCGCGAACCGATGGTGGCGTCGCCGATATAGGCCAGGTGATTGGCCTTGCTGTGCGCGGCCACCTGGCCGTTCTTGATTTCCACGAAGTTGCCGACGTGGACGTCTTCGGCCAGCACCGTGCCCGGGCGCAGGCGCGCGTACGGCCCGATGAGCGAGACTTCGCCGACCACCGCTTCCTCGATATGGCAGAACGGCTTGATCTTGGCGCCGGCCAGGATGCGGCTGTTGACGATCACGCTATGGGCGCCGATGTGCACACCATCGCCAAGTTCCACCTTGCCCTCGAACACGCAGCCGACGTCGATGGTCACATCGCGCCCGCACACCAGTTCGCCACGCACGTCGATGCGCTGCGGGTCGAGCAAGGTGACGCCCTGTTCCAGCAAACGGTGAGCGATATTGCGCTGGTGAATGCGTTCGAGTTCGGCCAGTTGCACCTTGCTGTTTACGCCCGCCACTTCCCACTGCGCCGACGGCTGGGCCGACACCACCGGCACGCCATCGGCCACGGCCATGGCGACGATGTCGGTCAGGTAGTACTCACCCTGGGCGTTCTCGTTTTTCAGCTGGCCCAGCCATTTTTTCAGTTGCACGGTCGGCACCACCAGGATGCCGCTGTTGATTTCCTTGATCGCGCGTTCAGCTTCGTTGGCGTCTTTTTGCTCGACGATGCGGGTAATCTGGCCGTTCTCGCGCACGATGCGGCCCAGGCCGGTCGGGTCGTCCTGCACCACGGTCAGGATACCCAGCTTGTCGGTGCCGGCAGCGTCGATCAGCGCCTGCAGCGAGGCAGCGGTGGTCAGCGGCACGTCGCCGTACAGGATCAGGGTAGGGGCGTTGTCGTCGAGCTCGGGCAAGGCCTGCATGACGGCATGACCGGTGCCCAGCTGCTGTTCCTGTTGGGCAGTGGCGACCGGTTGCGGCTGCTTGCCGAGGAGCTCAAGCACGGCTGCGCCGCCATGTCCGTAAATCACGCATACTCTATTCGTAGCCAGGCTGCGTGCCGTATCGAGCACGTGGGCCAGTAGCGGTTTTCCCGCCAGGGGATGCAAAACTTTCGGCAAGGCCGACTGCATGCGCTTGCCCATACCGGCAGCCAGGATCACAACGTTCATAAGTATCACTTAGAGAGAGTAAGTTAATGCAAAAGTCTAACATGCCCTCCAGCGCCAGCCAGACGCTGCGCCGCCTTTTCCTGATCACCCTCATCGGCCTGCTGGCCGCGTGCAGTTCGCTGCGCCTGGCCTACAACAATGGCGACACCTTGCTGTACTGGTGGCTCGACGGCTACGTCGATCTGAACTCGGACCAGAAGGACTGGGTCAAGAAGGATATCGACAAGCTGTTCCAGTGGCACCGCAAGACCCAGCTCGAGGACTATATCCAGATCCTGCAAACGGGCCAGCGCCAGCTGGCGGGCAACCCCACCACGGCCGACCTGCTGGGCGACTTCGATGAAATCAAGAAGCGCACCCAGCGCCTGCTGCTGCAAGCCAAGCCGGAGCTGGCCGAGCTGGCGCGTTCGCTGCAACCGGACCAGGTCGACAAGCTGGAGAAGAAATTCGCGTCCAACCTCGATGATTTCCGCAAGAAGAACATGAAGGGCGACCGCGAAGCCCAGCAGAAATTCAGCTACAAAAAATCGATGGAGCAGTTCGAGCTGTGGTTCGGCAAGTTCACGACCGAGCAGGAAGTGCAACTGCGCAAGGCATCGGACGCCCGTCCGCTCGACAACGAACTGTGGCTGGCCGAACGCCAGCGCCGCCAGGGCGCCATCCTCACCCTGGTGCGCAAGGTGCAGAAGGACAAGCTGAGCAAGGAAGCCACGATGGCCCTGATCGATACATTGGTCAAAGACAGCTTCAACCGCCTCGACAATTCCGAGCACAAGGCCTTCTTTGACGCCTCCGAAAAAGGCACGGCCGAGCTGATCCTGACCGCGATCCGCATTGCCACGCCGCAGCAAAAAGCCCACGCCCAGCAGCGCATGCAGGGCTGGATCGGCGACTTCCAGAGCCTGGCCAAATAGGCTGCATGATATAGTGTGGCCTGTTGAATCAATGACTTAGAACAGCGCCACATGCCAAAAAAGCCCGCCAAATCTGCCGCCAAACCGGCCAAAGTCCCGGTCCACGGTCCCCAGCACAGCAACCAGGTGCGCATCATCGGCGGGCTGTGGAAACGCACCCCGCTGCCAGTCCTGGCCGCACAAGGCTTGCGCCCCACCCCAGACCGCGTGCGCGAAACCGTCTTTAACTGGATCAACCACCAGCGCGACGCCAACTGGGCCGACGCCCAGGTGCTCGACCTGTATGCCGGCAGCGGCGCGCTCGGCTTTGAAGCGGCCAGCCGTGGCGCGCAATCGGTCACCATGGTGGACATGGCCACGCCAGTCGTGCGCCAGCTCGAAGACATCAAGGCCAAACTGAAGGCGGACAATGTGCAGATCCTGCGCGGTGACGCGCTGGTGGTGGCGCAAGCGGCAGCCGCGCGTGGCCAGAAATACGACCTGATCTTCCTCGACCCGCCATACCAGCAGGAATTCCTCGAGCGCAACCTGCCGCTGTGCGTGCGCCTGCTCAAGGAGGGCGGCCTGGTGTATGCGGAATCGGGCGCGGCACTGGCCTGGCCCGACGGCGACATGCCGGACTGGATGGCCGGCTGGGAAGTGATCCGCGCCGACAAGGCGGGCATGGTGTTTTACCACCTGCTGCAAGCCAAGTCGGCTGTGGCGTAGTTGACCCGAAGTTGCCCTGTAGTGACTGCTAAATTTTAAGGCACTCGCGGTTTTGGGGCATAATGCACGTTCTATAATGGTGCAGTGCAGGGAGACACAATGGTAGTAGCTGTTTATCCGGGAACGTTCGATCCGCTGACCCGTGGCCACGAAGATCTGGTGCGCCGCGCCTCGGGTCTGTTCGATACGCTGGTGGTTGGCGTGGCGGACAGCAAGAACAAGAAACCGTTCTTTTCACTGGACGAACGCCTGGCCATTGCCAACGAAGTGCTGGGGCATTACCCCAACGTCAAGGTCGAGAGTTTTTCCGGCCTGTTGAAAGATTTTGTACGCGCGCACGACGCCCGCGTGATCGTGCGCGGCCTGCGCGCCGTGTCCGATTTCGAATACGAATTCCAGATGGCGGGCATGAACCGCTACCTGCTGCCCGACGTCGAAACCCTGTTCCTGACGCCGTCCGACCAGTACCAGTTTATCTCCGGCACCATCGTGCGCGAGATCGCGGTGCTCGGCGGCGACGTCTCCAAGTTTGTGTTCCCCTCGGTTGACCGCTGGCTGCAAAAGAAAATTGCCGCCACCAAGACCGACTAAGAAAGAAGTTCTGTCATGGCCTTAATGATTACCGACGACTGTATCAATTGCGACGTGTGCGAGCCCGAGTGCCCGAACGACGCGATCTACATGGGTCCGGAAATTTACGAAATCAATCCCGACAAATGCACCGAGTGCGTGGGCCACTTCAACGAGCCCCAGTGCCAGCAGGTGTGCCCGGTCAGCTGCATTCCGTTCAACCCCGAGTGGCGCGAGACGGAAGAGCAGTTGCGGGCGAAGTTTGAAGCGCTGCAGGCGCCGAAAGCTTAAAGTTCGGCGCGCTTCGGCGCGAAATGCAGTTTGACGGCCAGCGCGACAGCGCGCACGCAGCCCGTCAGCAGCGGTTTGAACAGCAGCGCCAGCAGCGCAAACACACCCATCCCCAGCGCCAGCTGGATAACGGCGATCAGCGACAAGCCTTGCAGAACTGCGATGAGAGTGGACATGATGGGGCCAGACATTTAGAATCAGGCTCAATATAGTGCAGCGCAACATAAGCTGCCAATTTAGTTCTCCGATAACAATTATGCGATTGGTGAATGGATTGGCGTATGATGGCTGCACACCATCTCCCCCTTCCACCTCCTATATCCGAGCCAACATGAGCTTTCTGACGCTGGACTTGAATTTGTTACGCGTCTTTGACGCCGTGATGACAGAGCAAAATCTGACACGCGCGGCCGGCCACCTGGCCATGACCCAACCTGCGGTATCGAACGCCATCAAGCGCCTGCGCGAAAGCCTCGGCGACGAGCTCTTGATCCGCACCGCCTACGGCGTGAAACCCACGCCGCGCGCCGAAGCGCTGTGGCCGTCCGTGCGCAGCGCGCTGGCCAGCCTGGAAGCGGCCGTGGCGCCCGAGACCTTCGATGTGTCCGCCGCCCACGCAACCTTCCGCCTGGCCATGGCCGACGCTACCGCCGCCATGTGGCTGCCGTCGCTGATGCGTTCGATCGAACGCGAAGCGCCCGGTGTCAACGTGCGCATGATGCCGCTGACCACGCGCGAACCCCGGCCGATGCTGCTGCGCGGCGATATCGACCTGGCGGTCGGCTTCTTCCCCGGCGTGGCGGCGCAGTTGTCGTACGAAACCGGCTCGCCGATCCGCCACGAGCGCCTGTATTCGGGTCAGTACGTGTGCGTGATGCGGCGCGAGCATCCGCTGGCCAAGGTCGAGCTCAACCTCGACAACTACTGCAAGGCCAATCACCTGCTGGTCAGTTTCTCGGGCCGCGCCCACGGCCTGGTCGATGAAGCGCTGGCGCAGTTGCAGCGCGAACGCCGTATTTTGCTGACCGTCAACCAGTTCTTCACGGCCGGCCGCGTGGTGGCCAACTCGGACCTGATTACCGTGTTGCCACGCCACCTGATCGCGTCCACCGGCATGACCGATGCGCTGATCTGGAAAGAGTTGCCGTTCCAGCTGCCGGCGGTCCACCTCGACATGCTGTGGCACGAACGCGATGCGCGCAGCCCCGCGCACAAATGGCTGAGGTTGCACCTGGAAGGCATGAACCAGGGGGCGGCAAGAGCTGCCACCGCTGCCAAGAAAGACGCTGCTTAAAAAAAATCGGACCGCAACTGCGGTCCATTTTTTTATACGCTCGACCGGTAGCCGATCCTGAAGCCACCCCAATGCTTGCCATCGACGTAAATCGGCGCCGACAGGTCGTGCATCACTTCCCCCGTATCGCGCTTATACGTCTGCAATAAAAATGGTTTTGTGTTCGAGCCGCAGCGCTTGCCGGTGCGGTCGCTGAAGATGCGCTTGGTGCGGTTGTTGACGATATCGACGTCGTAATTCCCCGTCAGCGGCTGCGAGAATTTCCTGTTGTGGGTCGGAAAATAGCCATTGTTATCGACCGCGCCCGCGTAGGCCAGCTGCGGCATGGCCGCCAGCAACGCTTCCTGCAAGGCCGGCAATACCTGGTCGGTAAAATCGTCGAAGCGGGTCTTGTGCTTGGGCGGGTCGGTATCGGGAATGGCCGTATAGGTGCGGTCGAACAGCGCCTCGCGCGTGATCTTGCCCGACTTGATGGCCGCCTCGAAGATCTTGCCCACCTCGTGGGCAGCGGTTTGCGCGGCGGTGCGGATGGCGTCGTGCGAGGTTTCGATGGCCGACTCGCCCAGCGCGCCGGTGATCAGTTCGGCGCGTTCGGCCAGGGCCATGGCCGAGCTGGCCGCACGCGGCAATTCTTTCTCGGTCGAGAGCAGGCTGTCGCGGATGCTGGCAATTGCGGCAGCGATCTCGTCGGCGATGGCCACGTGTTCGCGCGACGACCGGGCGATTTCACCGATTTCCGTTTCCGACACGCCCGATGAGCGTTCGATATTGCCCAGCAGCCCGTGCACGGTTTCCACGTTGCCGGCCGCCTCGCTGACCTTGGTGGCCAGCGCGTTCATGCCGGTGGCGGCGCGTTCGGCTTGCTGATTGATCTCGCGCACCATGATGCTGATCTCGTCGGTGGCTTCCTTGGTGCGCAGCGCCAGCTGGCGTACCTCGCTGGCCACCACGGCAAAGCCGCGGCCCTGTTCGCCGGCACGCGCGGCCTCGATGGCGGCATTCAGTGCCAGCAGGTTGGTGCGGGCGGAGATTTCGCTGATCGCCTCGGTAAAACCGTAGATTTTGCGGGAGTTGGTTTGCAGGTCCGTCATGACGGCTGCTGCCGCCTGGGCGTCGTGACGCGCGGTGCGGATCCGTTGCAGGCCGGTATCGGCCTCGGCGCGGCCGGTGACGGTTTCGCCGCGCACCTGGGTAGCGATTTTTGCGGCGCGTTCGGCATTGGCGGCGATGCGCTCGGTGGTGGCGGCATTTTGCGCCGAGCTGTGGGCGATGCCGCCGGCGGTGCCCACGTCGAGCTCGATCTTCTTTTTCACCGAATCGACGAAATACGAGGTTTCCGCCGCGCCGATCATGATGGCGTCGATTTCCTCGCCCACGGTGTGGGCGAACTGGCGCACGCCGCCGTCGTCGCTGTCGCGGCGCGCGGCAAACCAGGCAATGGCTGCGCCCGCCAACGCGGCAGGCGCAGCCGTGTAAACCAACGCTGGCGTATCGCCAGCAGCCAGCTTGAACAAATACGCGAGAGCCGTGCCGCCCGCCGTCGCACCCAGTATCCACAATCCACGCTGCACCAACTTGTGTTGCAAATGACTCATGTCTCCCCCGCGTTGTTCTTGTCACCGGGCGCGCTGCCAGCGCTGAACGCTGGCAGCGTCCGGATTTAATTTATTGCTAGTACTATTTTATGGGCAACTTGGTGGTATTCTTGACTTCTTCCATGACCGCATAGGTGTGTGTTTCGCGCACGCCTTTTTGCAGCAGGGTCTTTCCGAGGAACTCGCGGTAGGCGGCCATGTCCTTGACGCGCGCTTTGACCAGGTAGTCGAAGCCGCCGGCAACCATGTGGCATTCGAGCACTTCGGGGATTACCTGCACGCTGTGCTTGAAGGCGTCGAAGACTTCGGGCGTGGTGCGGTCAAGCACCACTTCGATGAAGACGAGCAGGGACACGTCGAGCAACTGCGGATTGAGTTGCGCCGTATAGCCCATGATGTAGCCCGACTCGTGCAGCTTGCGCACGCGCTCCAGGCAAGCGGCCGGCGACAGGTTCACCCGGGCAGCCAGCTCCACGTTGCTGATGCGGCCATCGCTCTGCAACTCCATCAATATCTTCTTGCTGATCTTGTCTAACATTTCAGGGAACTCCCAAATAAATATTATTTGGTTAAATTGTCGCACTAAAAACAATCTATTGCTAGTCCCCTGTAATACCAGAATTAATCCGAAAGAATACACTTTACAATCGAATCATCAGCAGTTCACCGATTCGTGACCCAGAATCACCCATCTTCACGCGCTCAAGCTACCCGCTTGCAGCGCGTGTTTTTGTAAGTGGACTGCCTTCATTCAAACTTGAAAGTACTTTCATGCACGCAGCAGACCCCACCGTTTTCACCCCTTTTGCAGCGCTCCAGGCGGAGATCCTGCGCGACCCGATCCCGCTGCGCGCCGCAGTGACGGCAGCCTACCGCCGCGATGAAATCACCGCCGTGCAGTGGCTGCTCGGCCAGGTCGCCAACCACGACCGCGCCAGTGTCGAACAGGCGCGCCAGCTGGCCCATAAACTGGTCAGCGCGGTGCGCCAGCAGCGTACCCGTGCCTCCGGTGTCGATGCGCTGATGCACGAGTTTTCGCTGTCGTCGGAAGAGGGTGTAGCGCTGATGTGCCTGGCCGAAGCACTGTTGCGTATTCCCGACAACGCCACCGCCGACCGCCTGATTGCCGACAAAATCAGCAAGGGCGACTGGCGCAAGCACCTTGGCGAGTCGCCATCGCTGTTCGTCAACGCCGCCACCTGGGGCTTGCTGATCACCGGCAAGCTGGTCTCCACCAACAGCGAAACCGGCCTCGGCTCGGCCCTGACCAAGCTGATATCGAAAGGTGGCGAGCCGTTGATCCGCAAAGGCGTGGACCTGGCCATGCGCATGCTGGGCAACCAGTTCGTTACCGGCCAGACCATCGGCGAGGCGATCAAGAACGGCCAGGCCAACGAGGCGCGCGGCTACCGCTACTCGTACGACATGCTGGGCGAGGCGGCGCTGACCGAAGCGGACGCCAAAAATTACTATGCCTCGTACGAAACCGCGATCCACGCGATTGGCAAGGCCTCGAACGGCCGCGGCATCCGTAACGGCCCCGGCATCTCCGTGAAACTGTCGGCATTGCACCCGCGCTACAGCCGCGCCCAGCGCGCGCGCGTGATGGCCGAACTGCTGCCGCGCGTGCGTGCGCTGGTACTGCTGGCCAAGCAATACGACATCGGCCTCAATATCGATGCGGAAGAGGCCGATCGCCTCGAGCTATCGCTGGACCTGATGGAAGCGCTGGCCCACGATCCGGCGCTGGCCGGCTTTGACGGCATCGGCTTTGTCGTGCAGGCGTATCAAAAACGCTGCCCGTTCGTGATCGACTACCTGGTGGACCTGGCCCACCGCAGCGGCCGCAAGTTCATGGTGCGGCTGGTCAAAGGCGCGTACTGGGATGCGGAAATCAAGCGCGCCCAGGTCGATGGCATGCCCGGCTACCCGGTGTACACGCGCAAGGTGTACACCGACGTCTCGTACCTGGCGTGCGCCCAGCGCCTGCTGGCCGCCACCAATGTCATCTACCCGCAGTTCGCCACCCACAACGCGCAAACCCTGGCCACGATCTACACCTGGGCCAAGCGCGACGGCGTGACCGACTACGAATTCCAGTGCCTGCACGGCATGGGCGAGTCGCTGTACGACCAGGTGGTTGGCAAGGACAACCTCGACAAGCCGTGCCGCATCTACGCCCCGGTGGGCACCCACGAAACCTTGCTGGCCTACCTGGTGCGCCGCCTGCTGGAAAACGGCGCCAACTCGTCGTTCGTGAGCCAGATCGTCGATGAAGCGATTCCCGTCGAGTCGCTGATCAAGGACCCGGTGGCGCAGGCGCGCGAGCAGGGCGGCGCACCGCACCCGGCCATCGCACTGCCGCTGGCCATGTTCGGCAGCGAGCGCAAGAACTCCGCCGGTTTCGACCTGGCCAACGAAGACGTGCTGCGCGCGATTGCTGCCGCACTGGCAACGCCGCGTAGCTGGCACGCGCTGCCGCTGCTCGCTGGCGGCGTCTCGGCCGGCCAGCCGATCCAGCAGATCACCAACCCGGCCCAGCGCGCCGACGTGGTGGGCCAGCTGGTGGAAGCAACTGCCGCCGACGTGGAATCGGCGCTGATCGCCGCCAATCACTATGCCATGGACTGGCAAACCACCGAACCGGCCGTGCGCGCCGCCGCCCTCGAGCGCGCTGCCGACCTGTTCGAAGCCAACGCCATGGAACTGATGACCCTGGCCATCCGCGAAGCCGGTAAATCGCTGCCCAACGCGATTGCCGAACTGCGCGAAGCGGTCGATTTCCTGCGCTACTACGCTGCCGAAGTGGCGGGCGCCACCAATCCGCTGGCGCTCGGTCCCGTCACCTGCATCAGCCCGTGGAACTTCCCGCTGGCGATTTTCACCGGCCAGGTGGCAGCGTCCCTGGCCGCCGGCAACGTGGTGCTGGCCAAGCCGGCCGAGCAAACCCCGCTGATCGCGTTCCGCGCGGTGGAGCTGCTGCACGAAGCGGGCATCCCGCGCGCCGCGCTGCAATTTTTACCGGGCCGGGGCGAAGTGGTAGGCGCCGCACTGACAGCGGACGCGCGCGTAAAAGGTGTGATCTTCACCGGTTCGACCGAAGTGGCGCAGCTGATCAACCGCACCCTGGCCAAGCGTGCGGCGCTCGAACACTGCGACATCCCGCTGATCGCCGAGACCGGCGGCCAGAACGCCATGATCGTCGATTCGTCGGCCTTGCCCGAGCAGGTGGTGCAGGATGCGATCTCGTCGGCATTCGACAGCGCCGGCCAGCGCTGCTCGGCGCTGCGCGTGCTGTTCCTGCAGGAAGATATCGCCGACAAGACCATCCACATGCTCAAGGGCGCGATGCAGGAACTCAACGTCGGCAGCCCGGACCGCCTGGTGACCGATATCGGCCCGGTGATCGATGCCGAGGCGCAAGCCAACCTGCTGGCGCACATCAATAAACTGAAAGGCACGGCGGTCAACTACTTCTCGCTCGATCTGCCGTCGCACGTGATCACGGCCGGCACCTTCGTGCCGCCGACGGTGCTGGAAATCCGCTCGCTGGCCGAACTCACGCACGAAGTATTTGGCCCGGTGCTGCACGTGATCCGCTACCGCCGTGCCGACCTGCCCAAGCTGGTCGAGCAGATCAACGCATCCGGCTTCGGCCTGACCCTGGGCGTGCATTCGCGCATCGATGAAACCATCGACTTCATCACGGCCAACGCCCACGTCGGCAATATTTACGTGAACCGCAACATCGTCGGCGCCGTGGTCGGCGTGCAGCCGTTCGGCGGCGAGGGCAAATCGGGCACCGGTCCCAAGGCCGGCGGCCCGCTGTACCTGAAACGCCTGCAACGCAATGCCACAGCCGCCAGCGCCCACCAGCGCCAGCCGGCCCCGGCACTCGATGCGCTGACCGCCTGGGCCAACCTGCACGGCCAGCAGCGCCTGGCCGCGCTGATTGAGCAATACGGCCGCACCAGCATGCTGGGCAACCTCACCACGCTGCCGGGCCCTACCGGCGAACGCAACACCCTGGCGCTGCTGCCGCGCGGCGCCGTGCTGTGCGCAGCCGGGACCCAGCCGGCACTGCTGAACCAGCTGGCGGCGGTGCTGGCCACTGGTAACACGGCGCTGGTCGCGAACGAAGCCGCCAGCCTGCTGCCGACCGACTTGCCGGCGGCCGTGAAAGACTGCATCGGCCGCGCTGGCGACGGCGTGGACGGCCCGTTCCAGGTGGCGTTGGTGGAATCGCAGCTGGCCGCCAGCCTGCACCCGCGTTTGGCGGCCCGGGAAGGGGCCCTGGCAAGCCTGATCGACACTAACGCGGAGGATGCCATCCCCCTGTGGCGTTTGCTTGCTGAGCGGGCCCTGTGCGTGAATACGACAGCAGCGGGCGGCAATGCCAGCCTGATGACGCTGTCGGTATAGTCAAGAACCTGTTGTAGACCCTTTGGGCCGGCGATTGCCGGCCTTTTTTTATGCCTTGCAGAAGTTCTCGATCACCTCGAACGCATAGCGCGACGCCACGGTTTCGATGAAATGCAGGAAATCGACCGCCGCATCGTCATTGGCATTATCGGAAATGGTGCGGATCACCGCGAACGGTATGCCCAGCTCGAAGCACACTTGCGCCACGGCCGCGCCTTCCATTTCCACCGCCAGCAAGCCGGGCAGGGCGGTTTTTAATGCTACGAGCTGTTCCAGGCGGCCGATGAACTGGTCGCCGCTGGCAATCAAACCACGGTGCACGCGCGTGGTTTTGGCGGCAGCCGTTGCCAGCCGTTCAGTCAACGCCAGGTCGGTGGCAAAGCGCGACAGGCCGGTCAATGGCACCTCGAACCGGGGAAACAGCGGTGACGCATCCATATCGTGCTGGACCAGGCTGTCGGCCACTACGATATCGCCGACATTGACGTGCGGATCACTGCTGCCGGCAACGCCGGTGAAGACGATGTGGGTAACACCGAACTTTTCCACAAGGATTGCGGCTGTCATGGCAGCGGCAACCTTGCCAATTCGCGACAGAACGCACACAGCGTCGATTTCCCACAGTTTCCCTGTCGTGTACTCACGCATGCCGTGAACGCGCATGGCGGGGCTCTGAAGGGCTTCCAGCAGCCCCTGCTGTTCTTCTGCCAACGCACTGATGATGCCAAGACGCATGTCTTTTCCCTTGTTTTTGGATGAATGACGACGTTTTGCATGTGGACAGCAACGTCCTTGTCCACAGCGCAGCGTTCAAAACGGTCGATTTTAAGGCGTTTCTTGCGTTTAGAACGGGACTTGGACTGCGAACAGGCTTGTGGTTGTCGGTGTTTTCGGGCTGTTTCGGGTGGTTTTCGGGTTTTGCCGTGGCTGTTGCTGTTTACTTGTTTACAAAGAATTTATATAAAATAATAGTAGTAGTAAACGCGGTCAAAGCTGTGGATAAGTTCTGTATACGTTTACGAATCAGCTGTTTACAACTTTTACAAGCAGGCGCATAAGCGCTGTACCAGTTGCAGAACAATTTCTGCATAAAATTACGGCCCTTGCTTCATCAAGCGCTTACTCACATCGATCCTTGTGGATATCCAGAACGTTATCCACAGAAGCATAGTGCTGGAAGCGATTTCTGCCGCTTTCCTTGGCCCCATACATGGCTTGATCGGCGTTTTTCATGAGTGTTTCGACATCCTTGCCGTCTTGCGGGTACAAAGCGATGCCGATGCTGCTTGAAATCTCAGCGATATGGACGCCGTCGCCGTCCAGGTCGAACGGTGTGCTCATCTGTTTGAGGATTTCCCTGGCGGTGCGGGTGACGTCGGCCGGGTTGCGCAGCTCGCCAAGCAGGGCGATGAATTCGTCGCCACCGAGCCTCGCCACCACGTCGGTGCCGCGCATCGAGGCAGTCAACCGTTCTGCCACTTGTTTGAGCAGCAGGTCGCCCTTGTCGTGGCCCATGGTGTCGTTGACCTCCTTGAAGCGGTCGAGATCGACGAACAATATCGCCATCGGCAACTTGGCACGGTCCGATTTCTTCATTTCCTGGCGCAACCGTTCGTGGAACATGCGCCGATTCGGTAACCCGGTCAGCGTGTCGAAGTTGGCTTGGCGCCAGATCCGTTCTTCCGATGCCTTCTTTTCCGTCACGTCGCTGAGCAGCGCGACGTAGCGGAACGGGTGGCCGAAATCGTCGTGGACGGTGTCGAACCGGATTTCCGCCAGGTACTCGGTACCATCCTTGTGGCGGTGCCACACTTCACCGTCCCACTGGCCCGTCTCGCGGATGGTTTTGGTCATGCGCGCAAAAAACTCGACACCTTCGCGCCCGGCGGTCAATTCGTAGCTGCGGCGGCCGATCACTTCGTGTTCCACGTAGCCGCTGAGCAGGGAAAAAGCGGGATTGACGGTCAGGATGCGGCCTGCGGCATCGGTCACCATCATCGCTTCGCCGATATTGTGGAACAGCAACGCCGACAATTTCATCGATTCCTCGTTGGCGCGCAGCTTTTGCTCCATGTCGCGGCTCTCGCCCAGCAACGCGCGGATGCGCAACTCGCGTTCTTCCTGGCGCGCATAAGTGCGCAGCGAATACATGCCGCCGGCCGTCATCAGCAATAACAGGCAAACCAGTCCAGCGCCAGCCACCAGGTAGCTGCGGTTTTTCTGGCGCGCCGCCTCGGCATCGCTGCTGCCCACCAGCATTACCAGCGGAAATTGATCGAAAACCCGGTAACTGTAGGTGCGATGCAAGCCGTCAATGATGCCAACCGCCTTGTAGGTGCCGGTGTTGCCGTTGCGTAGATGCCTGAACAACTCGCTGTTGGACAAGTCGCGTCCGAACGATTGTTCGAACAGGGGCGCGCGGGCGATGATCTTGCCATCGCGGTAGAACAGGGTGATCGAAATATCGGCGGTAAACCGCGAATTGTCGAACACCGAGGCGTAGCGCTCGACATTGAGCGGCGCCAGCAGCACGCCGATGAACTCGCCCTTGGCGTTCTCCACCCGGCGGCTGACGAAAAACAGTTTTTTACCCGTGTATTTGCCACGTACCGGTGCGCCGATATACGGCCGGTTGCCGTTGGCGTTGTCGAGATGGATCTTGAAGTAGTCGCGTTCCGCGTAATTCTGGCCGGTAACATCGATATCGAGCGACGTGGCAACGACATTGCCCCGGGTGTCGAGAAAAGTGAGCCAGTAATCGACATTGAAATTGGCCGCGCGTGCCGATAACAAGTCGGAAATGGCAGCGCGTGAAGGATTTTGCGTGCTGGGCAGCACCTTGATGGCATTGGCAAAACCGATCATGGCCAGGTCCACCGACTGCAGCGAGTTGGCCACGTAGGCTTCCATCGCTTTCACGTAGTGATCGGTCTGGCTTTGCAATGCCCGTTCGCGTTCAACGTAGGAGGTGCGAACCTGGGTGATGACGACCGTGACGGCCAGCGTTGCCGCCAGAAACAGGCCAGTGAGCAAGCGACGGCGAAAGCGCAGGTAGGCAGGCGATCGCGGTTGGGTAGGCATGGATGACAATCGGTCTCCGACACGGTTGTGAGGCGTTGTCTTGCACATGCCGAGTATAGGGGAAAGCCTGTGCTGGCGCGATGTTCGCGTGGGCGCGAGCTGTGGTTTACTCTAAAAGATGTATATAAAGAATAGTAGTAGTTGTTTACGTGGACACTTTTCTGTGGATAAGTCGCTATTTTGGATTAGAATCAGGCGTTTACGCGCTGTAGAACCGGGCGCGTAAACTGTGTATGTGGACAGGCACTGTTTTTGGATAAAAAATGGTGTCCCCAAAAAAAATTCGTTTACGCACATTCCGCACCTGTGGATATCCATAAGGTTATCCACATGGGTAAACACCTCTTTTCAGGGGCGTGACCGGGGAGCCGCAGCTTGGAATCAGCAGGTGATTACGACCACATCATCATCGGCGCCGGCTCGGCCGGTTGCGTCCTCGCCAACCGCCTCAGTGCGGATTCCACCAAACAAGTGCTGCTGATCGGAGCGGGCGGACGCGACGATTATTTCTGGATCCACGTCCCGGTCGGCTATTTGCACTGCATCGACAATCCGCGCACCGACTGGATGTACCGCACCGAAAGCGAAGCCGGCCTGGGCGGACGTAGCCCAAGGGTTGTCGCGACGATCCGGATGCCGTGGTGGGCAGCCAATTGCGCGTAATCGGCGTGCAAAACTTGCGCATCGCCGACGCCTCCATCATGCCGCTGATCACCGCCGGCACACCAATTCTCCCACCATCATGATTGCGGAAAAAGCAGCCGAGCTCATCAAGAAACCCAATCAGAATAAGGGTGTCTGACTAGATCTGGATCAAACAATGCTCGTATTTATACCGTATTGTTGGTCAATTTGTTACTGTGTATGATCTGAAAAAAAGGCGGTACCTTGCATATAAAAACAAGGAGACAGGATGTCAGGCTTTATTTTGGAAACACAGCATTTGACCAAGGAGTTCCGCGGATTTACCGCCGTTAGCGACGTCAATCTTCGCGTTCAGCGCGGTCATATCCATGCCCTCATCGGCCCCAACGGCGCGGGCAAAACCACCTGTTTTAATTTGCTCACCAAGTTTTTGGTGCCCACGTCCGGCCGCATCCTGTTCAACGACAAGGACATCACGGCAGCCAAACCGGCGCACATCGCGCGGCTCGGCGTGATCCGCTCGTTCCAGATTTCCGCCGTGTTTCCGCACCTGACGGTGCTGCAAAATGTACGCATCGGCTTGCAGCGCCAGCTGGGCACCAGCTTCCATTTCTGGCAAAGCGAACGCAAGCTCGCCGTCCTCAACGATCGCGCCATGGCCTTGCTGGCCGAAGTTGACCTGGCCGGTTTCGCCGACACCGTCACGGTCGATATGCCTTACGGGCGCAAGCGCGCGCTCGAAATCGCCACCACCCTGGCAATGGAACCGGCGCTGATGCTGCTCGACGAACCCACCCAGGGCATGGGCCATGAAGACGTGCACCGGGTTACCGAACTGATCAAAAAAGTCTCGGCAGGGCGCACCATCCTGATGGTCGAACACAATATGAAAGTGGTGGCCGGCATCTGCGACCGCATCTCGGTATTGCAGCGCGGCGCCATGCTGGCCGAAGGCACGTATGCCGAAGTGTCGCGCAACCCGCAGGTGATGGAAGCCTATATGGGAACCGAAGCAGGCACCGAAGTCGGCGAACTCGAAGGAGCGCACTGATGACCGCCGCGCTCGACATCTGCAACCTGCAAACCTGGTACGGCGAATCGCACATCCTGCACAACGTCAACTTGCGCGTGCAACCGGGCGAGGTGGTCACTTTGCTCGGTCGTAACGGCGCCGGCCGCACCACCACCTTGCGCGCCATCATGGGCCTGACCGGCGCCCGCAAGGGTTCGATCAAGGTCAACGGTGCCGAGGCGATCGGCCTGCCCACGCACCAGATCGCCCACCTCGGCGTTGGCTATTGTCCCGAAGAGCGCGGCATTTTCGCCTCGCTGTCCACCGAGGAAAACCTGCTGCTGCCACCGCAACTGGCCGGCGGCAAGCAGGGAATGCCGGTGGCCGATATCTACGCCATGTTCCCCAACCTCGAGGAGCGCAAGCACAGCCAGGGCACCCGGCTGTCCGGTGGCGAGCAGCAAATGCTGGCTGTCGCGCGTATCCTGCGCACCGGCGCGCGCCTGCTGCTGCTCGATGAAATCTCTGAAGGGCTGGCGCCCGTGATCGTGCAAGGCCTGGCGCGCATGATCAAAACCCTCAAGGCCAGCGGTTACACCATCGTCATGGTAGAACAGAATTTCCGGTTTGCCGCGCCCCTGGCGGACCGGTTCTATGTGATGGAACACGGTCAGATCGTCGAGACCTTTGTTGCATCCGAACTCAGCGCCAAGATGCCAGTGTTGACGGAGCTTCTCGGCGTGTAGCGGTTTTCATTCGAATATTCCTCGGGAGACACCATGAAACGCAAAGTACTCGTCAGCGCCTGCGCGCTGTGCCTGTCGTATGGCGCGCAGGCGCAAATCTCAGGCGACACCATCAAGATCGGCATGATCACCGACATGTCCGGCCTGTACACCGATATCGACGGTGCCGGCGGCGCCGAAGCAATCAAGATGGCCATCGCCGATGCCGGTGGCGCCATCGCCGGCAAGAAGGTGGAATTCATCTCCGCCGACCATCAAAACAAGGCCGACATTGCCGCGTCCAAGGCGCGCGAATGGTTCGACCAGCAGGGGGTGGACATGCTGATCGGCGGCACCAATTCCGGCGCCAGCCTGGCCATGGCCAAGGTCGCTGCGGAAAAGAAAAAAGTATTTATTTCGATCGGCGCCGGTTCGGCCCGGCTCACCAACGAGGAGTGCACGCCGTACACCGTGCACTATGCCTACGACACCATCGCGCTGGCACGCGGCACCGGCGGCGCCATCGTCAAGCAGGGTGGCAAGAACTGGTACTTCCTCACCGCCGATTACGCGTTCGGCCAGTCGCTGGAAAAGGACACGGCCGACGTGGTGAAATCGGCCGGCGGCAAGGTGCTGGGGGCAGTGAAGCACCCGCTGTCGGCATCGGATTTTTCATCGTTTCTGCTGCAGGCGCAATCGTCGGACGCGCAAATTCTCGGCCTGGCCAATGCCGGCGGCGACGCCATCAACGCCATCAAGGCCGCCAACGAGTTTGGCATCACCAAGAAAATGAAACTGGCCGGGCTGCTCATTTTCATCAACGATATCCACTCGCTCGGGCTCAACCTCACGCAGGGCATGTACCTGACCGACGGCTGGTACTGGGACCAGAACGACGACACCCGCGCCTGGTCCAAGCGCTATTTTGCCAAGATGAAAAAAGAGCCATCGATGCTGCAGGCGGCCGATTATTCCGCCGCCGCCCAGTACCTGAAAGCCGTCAAGGCTACCGGTACCGACGATGCCGACAAGGTCATGGCCTGGCTCAAGGCCAACAAGGTCAACGACATGTTTGCCAAGAATGGCGTGATCCGTCCGGACGGACGCATGGTCCACGATATGTATTTGATGGAAGTGAAAAAGCCATCGGAATCGAAATATCCGTGGGATTACTACAAGGTGGTGGCCACCATCCCCGGCGACCAGGCTTACGCCACCAAGGCGGAAACCAAGTGCAGCTTGTGGAAATGATGTGATGCCTGCCCGGGGCGGCCATTCGGCTTGTCCCGGTTCCTTGCCCTCCCGACCCCGCCTGGCGCAACGCACCTCAAACAGGCGACTTTTTTGTTAGTGATCTCATGGAAATATTCGGCCGTCCCTTGACCGTGTGGTTGAGCCAGCTAATGCTGGGACTCGTCAACGGTTCTTTCTACGCGATGTTGTCGCTGGGCCTGGCAGTGATTTTTGGCCTGCTCAACGTGATTAACTTTTCCCATGGCGCCCTGTACATGATGGGCGCGTTCGTGGCCTGGATGGGCATGACGTATTTCGGCCTCAGCTACTGGTGGATGTTGGTGCTTGCGCCGTTGACCGTCGGCGCGTTCGGCGTGCTCGTGGAGAAAACCATGCTGCGCTGGCTGTATAAACTCGACCACCTGTACGGGCTGCTGCTTACGTTCGGCATCACCTTGCTGGTCGAAGGCGTGTTCCGCTCGTTTTACGGCGTGTCGGGCCAGCCGTTCCAGACGCCCGATGCGCTGGCCGGCGCCACCGACCTTGGCTTCATGGTCATGCCGCACTACCGCGCCTGGGTGGTGGTCGCCTCCGTGGTGGTGTGCCTGGCCACGTGGTACGTGATCGAAAAAACCAAGCTGGGTTCATACCTGCGCGCCGGTACCGAAAATCCCAAGCTGGTGGAAGCGTTCGGCGTCAACGTGCCGTTGATGGTTACGCTCACCTACGGCTTCGGCGTTGCTTTGGCGGGCTTTGCCGGGGTGCTGGCGGCGCCGATCATCCAGGTCCAGCCGCTGATGGGCCAGAACCTGATTATCGTCGTGTTCGCTGTTGTGGTGATCGGTGGCATGGGCTCGATCATGGGCTCGATCCTGACCGGCCTCGGGCTTGGCGTAATCGAGGGCCTGACCAAGGTGCTGTACCCGGAGTTTTCCTCGACGGTGGTATTCCTGGTGATGATCGTGGTGCTGCTGCTGCGTCCTGCCGGTTTGTTTGGTAAAGAAAAATAAGAGGCTCTTCATGAACAAGACACTTGGTTATTCCCTGGCTCTGGCGGTCGCGCTGGCGGCGCCCTTTATCGGCTACCCCGTGTTCCTGGCCAAGCTGCTGTGCTTTGCGCTGTTCGCTTGCGCCTTCAACTTGCTGATCGGCTTTACCGGTTTGCTGTCGTTCGGCCACGCGGCCTTCTTTGGCGGCGCCGGCTACGTGGTGGGCAACGCCCTCAAGGTATGGGGCTGGCCGGTCGAGCTCAGCCTGCTCATGGGACTGCTCAGCGGCGCCGGCCTGGGCCTGGTGATGGGCGGGCTGGCGATCCGCCGCCAGGGCATTTATTTTTCCATGATCACCTTGGCGCTGGCGCAGATGGTGTTCTTTGTCGCGCTGCGCGCCGGCGGCTTCACCGGTGGCGAAGATGGTTTGCAGGGTGTTCCACGTGGCAGCGTGCTGGGCATGATCGACCTCGGCAACGACCTGCTGCTGTACTTCTTCGTGCTGGCGCTGGCGGTCGGCGCGTTCGCGCTGATCGTGCGCACGGTCCACTCGCCGTTCGGCCAGGTGCTGATGGCGATCAAGGAAAACGAGCCGCGCGCGATCTCGCTCGGTTACGACGTGGACAAGTACAAGCTGCTGGCGTTTGTGCTGTCGGCCGCGCTGGCCGGCCTGGCCGGCGGCCTCAAGGTACTGGTGCAGGGCTTCGAAACCCTGACCGACGTCCACTGGACCATGTCCGGCCTGGTGGTGCTGATGACCCTGGTTGGCGGCATGGGCACGCTGGCCGGTCCCATCCTCGGCGCGGTGATCATCATCATGCTTGAGAATAAACTGGGCGACTGGGGCATTTACCTGTCGTCGGTCAGCGGCATCGAGTGGTTCACCACCATTGGCGAGGCGGTCAACATGGTGGTGGGACTGATCTTCATCATTTGCGTGCTGGCATTCCGGCGCGGCATCATCGGCGAGTTCCTGGCCTGGAGCCGCAAAAAGCCGGTCGCCAGGCCGGCCTGAGACTTTTCTAAACGAAGTATGACGCAGCACATGCGCCGGGCGATCTGCCCGGCGTTTTCCATTTGGACAGGGTAAATTTCTGGCAGCAGTCTGGAGGGACTTTTTCCGTCCATCATTTACCACTCTGGAGGATGAGCATGAAAACCACGACACTTGTCTCCGCCGTTACGGCCGCTATTGCCACCCTGGCGTTGAGCGCCTGCGGATCGCACCATGGCCACCACGGCGAACCGAACGAAGCACCGCGCTACCTGCGCGACATCAGCGTCACCACCTACGATGGCGTATCGGATGATTTGCTGACCGGCGGCCTCGGCGCTTCCGGACTGACTACCGCCGCGCCGGTTCCCGGCTATGCCGATCCACTCAATCCCACGCCGGCCGAGCTGCGTCGTAACGCCATCTATTTCAATTACCGGGCGATTGCCGACGTCAATCCCAACTCCGGCTATGGCCGCCTGTACGGTCCCAATGTCGATGTCAACGGCGTACCCACCACCGGCGAGGGCAAGATCGCCGGTACCGAGTACATCGCCTACGCCGACAACGCCAGTGGCAAGCAGAACGTGACGGTCATGGTGCAGATACCGGACAGCTTCGATGTCAGCAACCCGTGCATCATCACCGGCGCTTCGAGCGGCTCGCGCGGCGTGTACGGGGCGATTGCCACGGCGGGTGAGTGGGGCCTCAAGCACAAGTGCGCGGTGGCTTATACCGACAAGGGTACCGGCACCGGCCTGTACACATTCGACGACGACAGCGTGAACTTGCGCACCGGCGTGCGTGCACCACGTACGACGGCCGGCAACAACGCCAATTTCTCTCCGACTATTACGGACGCCGAGCGTGCCGCGTTTGCTGCCGCGTACCCGGGCCGCATCGCCTCGAAGCATGCGCATTCGCAGCAAAACCCGGAAAAGGACTGGGGCACACACGTGCTGCAATCGGTGGAGTTCGCGTACTACGCGCTCAACGAAAAGTATGGCGAAGTGGGCAAGGACGGCAAGGGCCACCGCGTGCGCTTTACGCCGCGCAACACCATCACCATCGGCTCCAGCGTTTCCAACGGCGGCGCTGCCGCGCTGCTGGCAGCCGAGCAGGACCGCAAGGGCCTGATCACCGGCCTGGCGGTAAGCGAGCCGCAGATCCAGCCCAGGGACAACACCAGCTACTCGGTGCGCCAGAACGGCACGCCGGTGACGGGGCAGGGCAAGCTGCTGATTGATTACTCGACGTATGCAGCGCTGTACCAGCCGTGCATTGCCGCCACGGCAGCGACGTCCGGCCGCTGCACGGCGCTTGTGGCGAAGGGATTGCTGGCAGGAGCCGACCTGGCGGCGCAGCAGCTTGACGCCAGGGCGCGGCTGCGTGCCTATGGCTGGCTGGCGGAATCCGATCCCTTGCAGTCAACTTATTCGCCGATTAACGTGCTGGTGGCTGTCACCTATACGTTTGCCTATGGCCGCTTCGCGCCCACCGACAAAGTGTGCGGCTTTACCTTCGGCCCGGTCGATGCGGCGGGCTTGCCCACCACGTTCACGGCCGCGCAAAGGGCCGCCAGCTTTGCTACCCAGAACGGCATCATCGGCACTCCGATCTACGAGGATTCGGTCGGCGGCGCCCGGTCGTATGCGGCAGGTGTGTCGCCCAGCACCAACCTGGCCGACCAGTCGCTTGACGGCTTCCTGTGCCTGCGGGCGCTGGCCACCGGCATCGATCCTGTCAATGGCAACGCGCTGACCGGCGCGCTGGCAGCGCAAAGCAAGCGGGTGCGCGATGGGGCGGCCGAGGTGGTTGCAAATGGCAAGCTGAACGGCAAACCGGCGATCATCGTCCACGGTCGCAGCGACACGCTGATGGTGGTGAACTTTACGTCGCGTGCATACCTGGGGCTGAATGCGGCAGCGGAAGGTTCCTCAAGCAAACTGCGTTACATCGAGGTCACCAATGGCAACCACTTCGATGTGCTGACCAATGCGCTGCCGCAGTACGTGATCCCGCTGAACGTGTACCTGTTCCGTGCACTTGACGCGATGATGGCGCACTTGCGCAGCAATGCCGCATTGCCGCCATCGCAAGTGGTGCGCACGACCACGCGGCCGGATAATACGGTACCGTTGACGGACGCGAACCTGCCGCCGATTGCAGCCGCCCCGGCGCCAGCCAACGCGATCACTGTCAGCGGCACGACGGTGGACGTGCCGCAATAAGCTTGGCACACGGCGGCAGCGCACTGCGCTGCCGCCTTCTGCTTGTTTGTATTCCGCGCTACCAACTGCTCACTGAGCAAGTTCCACTTATCTTTACCCGCAGCCGCACCCACCCGCGCCCACCCGCAGCCACAGCCACATCGCTGTACTGACCAGTATCTGCACAGCGACCCGAATGTGGGGATTCATCACATGGGGCTTCGCCACTGGAATCTGTTGCCCATGCAATTTGCAGAGCTATGCCGAATCGGCATGATCTGCACGCGCTTTGGGCCGGAGTTCGTGGTAGTGCAGACGCTGCCTGCCTGTTGCTCCTTCGTATCACTTGCCATTGCCATGCCATCTCGGCATGAAGCCTGGGGCCGGTTTTTCCGTACAATACAGCCTTGAAAAATTGACGGACGGCGGTAGCAGTGGATTACTTGATATTGGGTGTGGCCGCATTTGGCGCGGGACTGGTCGATGCGGTGGTGGGCGGCGGCGGGCTGATCCAGATGCCTGCGATTTTTTCGGTGTTCCCCAACACCGCGCCGGCCACCTTGATCGGCACCAATAAACTGGCGTCGATTTTCGGCACCAGCGTGGCGGCGGTCAGTTATGCGCGCCGCGTGGCGGTAGCCTGGACCGTCGCCGCACCAGCGGCGTTTGCCGCGCTGATCTTTTCCTTCCTCGGTGCCTACACGGTGACCAAGGTGTCGCCCGACTTTCTGCGTACGGCCCTGCCGGTGGTATTGCTGCTGGTGGCGATCTATACGTTTGCCAAAAAAGACCTCGGTTCGGTGCACGCGCCGTTGCACACCGGGCGCAAGGAGCAAACGCTGGCGCTGATCATCGGCTCGGCGATCGGCTTTTACGACGGCTTCTTCGGTCCCGGCACTGGCAGCTTCCTCGTGTTCCTGTTCGTGCGGGTCTTCGGCTTCGACTTCCTCAGCGCGTCGGCGGTCAGCAAAATTGTCAACGTTGCCTGTAACTTTGCCGCGCTGGTTTGGTTCGGCTACAGCGGCCACTTGCTGTGGCAGTTGGGCCTGATGATGGCCGTGTGCCAGATTGCCGGCTCGGTGATCGGCACCGGCTTGGCGATGAAACATGGCAGCGGATTTGTCCGTAAATTGTTCCTGATCGTGGTGTCGGTGTTGATTGCCAAGACCGGGTACGACGCTTACCTGAGGTGGTAACGATGGTGTGATGTTTCACGTGGAACCAAAACCACATCAAAAAGCAGGGCGCTTGTCGAAAGATAAGCGCCCTTTTTCAATGTTTCACGTGGAACCAAAGCAGAATATTTTTGCCTAAAAAAGTCGCAGCTACAAAAAGACTCTATAATTTGACCTTACTCCCTCCGCTTTAAAAATTCCATCATGTTATTTCCAACTTCATTCGACGTCATCGTTGTCGGCGGTGGTCACGCCGGCACCGAGGCCGCACTTGCTTCCGCCCGCATGGGCCAGAAGACTTTGCTCTTGACGCACAACATCGAGACACTGGGCCAGATGTCGTGCAATCCTTCCATCGGCGGTATCGGCAAAGGCCACTTGGTCAAGGAAGTCGATGCCATGGGTGGCGCGATGGCGATCGCTACCGACGAATCGGGCATCCAGTTCCGCATCCTGAATTCCTCGAAAGGCCCGGCAGTACGCGCCACGCGCGCCCAGGCTGATCGTATCCTGTACAAGGCAGCGATCCGTGCGCGCCTGGAAAACCAGCCAAACCTGTGGCTGTTCCAGCAGGCCGTCGATGACCTGATGGTGGAGGGCGACCGCGTGGTCGGCGCCGTTACCCAGATCGGCTTGAAGTTCCTGGCGCCAGCCGTGGTGCTGACCGCTGGTACTTTCCTCGACGGGAAAATCCACGTCGGGCTGCAAAACTACTCGGCCGGCCGTGCCGGCGATCCGCCAGCGATCTCGCTGTCCGCCCGTTTGAAAGAACTGAAACTGCCGCAAGGTCGTCTGAAAACCGGCACGCCACCGCGTCTCGACGGCCGCTCGATCGACTTCGCGCAAATGACCGAGCAGCCGGGCGACCTCGATCCGGTGCCGGTATTCTCGGTCATGGGCAACACCGCCATGCATCCGCAGCAGCTGCCGTGCTGGGTTACCCACACCAATAACGAAACCCACGACATCATCCGTGCCGGCCTCGATCGCAGCCCGATGTACACGGGCGTGATCGAAGGCGTGGGTCCGCGCTATTGCCCGTCGATCGAAGACAAGATCCACCGCTTTGCTTCGAAAGAATCGCACCAGATTTTCCTGGAGCCGGAAGGTCTCACGACCCACGAATTCTATCCAAACGGCATCTCGACCAGCCTGCCGTTCGACGTGCAAATCGCCCTGGTGCGTTCGATGAAGGGGCTGGAAAACGCCCACATCCTGCGTCCCGGCTATGCCATCGAATACGATTATTTCGACCCGCGCGGCCTGAAAGCATCGCTGGAAACCAAGGCCGTGGGCGGCCTGTATTTCGCCGGCCAGATCAATGGCACCACCGGTTACGAAGAAGCGGCAGCGCAGGGCATGTTGGCCGGCATCAACGCCGCGCTGCAAACCCAGGGCCGCGAAGCGTGGACCCCGGCGCGTTCGGAAGCATACTTGGGCGTGATGGTCGACGACCTGGTCACGCAAGGCGTGATGGAACCGTACCGCATGTTTACCAGCCGCGCCGAGTATCGCCTGAGCCTGCGCGAAGACAACGCCGACATGCGCCTGACCGAAATCGGCCGCAAATTGGGCTGCGTGGGCGACGCCCAGTGGGAGTCGTTCGACCGCAAGCGCGAGGCAGTTGCCCGTGAACTCGAGCGCCTGCGTTCCACGTGGGTCAATCCCCGCATCGTGGAAGCTGCCGAATCGGAACGCGTGATTGGCCAGGCTATCGAGCGCGAATACTCATTGGCCGACCTGCTGCGCCGCCCGGGCGTGGGCTACGACAAGCTGATGACCCTGTCCAGCATCGACGGCCGCGACCTGGCCGGCCCGGGCGTGAGCGACGATGCAGTGCGCGAACAGATCGAAATCCAGCTCAAGTATTCGGGCTATATCGACCGCCAGACCAAGGAAGTCGAACGCCATGAGCACTACGAAAACCTCAAACTGCCGGAAGGTTTTAATTACCTGGACATCACCGCGCTGTCGGTGGAAGTACGCCAGAAACTGCATGCCCAGCGCCCCGAAACCCTGGGCCAGGCCTCGCGCATATCCGGTGTAACGCCGGCGGCGATCTCGCTGCTGCTGGTCCATCTGAAAAAAGTGGGCTTCGGCGGCTTTTTGAACAAGGAGCAGAAAGACGAGGTGGCGCAATGAAGGTCTTCGATCGCGCCGTGGTTGCTGACGTGTTGCGCACCGGAATCGCCGGCCTTGACCTGGACCTGAGCGAAGCCCAGGTCGAAAAACTGCTCGATTACCTGGCCCTGCTGAACAAGTGGAATGCGGTGTACAACCTGACGTCGGTACGCGATCCTCTGCAGATGGTCACACTGCATTTGCTCGATTCGCTGGCCGCCGTTGCCGCGTTCAAAGACGCCAAAAACGTGCTCGACGTGGGCGCCGGCGGTGGCTTGCCCGGCATGGTGCTGGCCATCAGCCGGCCGGACATGAAAGTGTCGATGATCGACACCGTGCACAAGAAAACCGCGTTCCTGAACCAGGTCAAAGCGGAGCTGGAACTGACCAATGTGACGGTGTACACCAAGCGCGTGGAGCAGCTGGAAGTCAAAACCAAGTTCGACGTGATCACCTCGCGCGCCTTTGCCGACCTGTCCGACTTCGTCAACTGGTCGGGCCATTTGCTGGAGCAGGGCGGCCAGTTCATCGCCCTGAAAGGCACGGCGCCAGCGGAGGAACGCGAGCGGCTGCCGGAGCCATGGAAGGTGCAGAAACTGCAGCCTTTGCAGGTGCCGGGGCTGGAGGCGGAGCGCCATCTGGTGTTCATAAAATCAGAACACGCAGAAACAGTATAAATGGTTTAAATCGTATAAATCGTTTATATCAAATAAACGGTATAAATAATTTAAACCGTATAAATAATTTGTTGGAAAATTCTGTAGGAAGACGATAAAAAATACATGGCGAAAATTTTCTGCGTAGCGAATCAGAAGGGCGGGGTGGGCAAGACTACCACCACCGTCAACCTGGCGGCCGGACTGGCAAAGCTGAACCAGCGCGTGCTGCTGGTGGACCTGGACCCGCAGGGCAATGCCACCATGGGCGCCGGCATCAACAAGGCCGGCCTGGCCGCCTCCACCTACGAGGTGATGCTGGGCGAGTCCGACGTGGCCACCGCGCGCCTGAGGTCGGAGGCGGGCAGGTTCGACGTGCTGCCATCGAATCGCGAGCTGGCCGGCGCCGAGGTGGAGATGGTGGCGCTCGATAACCGCGAGCGACGCCTCAAGCTCGCGCTAGCGGCAGTGGACAAGGACTACGACTTCATCCTGATCGATTGTCCGCCGGCATTGTCGATGCTCACCCTGAACGGCCTGTGCGCCGCGCACGGCGTGATCATCCCGATGCAGTGCGAGTACTACGCGCTCGAAGGCTTGTCCGACCTGGTCAACACCATCAAGAAGGTGCACGCCAACCTTAACCAGGATCTGAAGATCATCGGCCTGTTGCGCGTGATGTTCGATCCGCGCATGACGCTGTCGCAGCAGGTCTCGGCCCAGCTCGAACAGCACTTCGGCGACAAGGTCTTCAAAACCATCATCCCGCGCAACGTGCGTCTGGCCGAAGCGCCGTCGTATGGCATGCCCGGCGTCACGTTCGATCCATCGTCCAAGGGCGCGCAGGCGTATATCGCTTTTGGCGCCGAGATGGTCGAACGCATCAAGAAAATGTAAGGCACCTATTTATGGCAACCAAAAAACTCAAGGGCCTGGGCCGCGGTCTCGACGCGCTGCTTGGCGGCAGCGACGATAAGGCGGCGGACGCCAACACGCCATCCGAATTGCCGGTCACGCAAATGCAGGCCGGCAAATACCAGCCGCGCACGCGCATGGACGAGGGCGGCCTGCAGGAACTGGCGGCATCGATCAAAACCCAGGGCATCATGCAGCCGATCCTGGTGCGCCCGGTCGGCACCGATCCGCTGACCGGCGCGGTCACGTACGAGATCATTGCTGGCGAACGCCGTTTCCGCGCAGCGCAACTGGCCGGACTGGACGTGCTGCCGGTATTGGTGCGCAACGTCGATGACCAGGCTGCCGCTGCCATGGCGCTGATCGAGAACATGCAGCGCGAGGACCTCAATCCGCTGGAAGAAGCGCAAGGCATCCACCGCCTGATCACCGATTTCAGTTTTACCCATGAACAGGCTGCCAACGCGGTGGGCCGTTCGCGCAGCGCCGTGTCGAACCTGCTGCGCCTGATGAACCTGGCGTCCAGCGTACAAACCATGCTGATGGCCGGCGATATCGACATGGGCCACGCACGCGCGTTGCTGGCAGTCGATGCGGCCACGCAAATCAACCTGGCCAACAGGGTAGTTGCCAAACGGTTATCGGTACGCGAAACGGAAAAACTGGTGACGCGCACGCTGGAAGAGCAACAGGCGGCGCCGGCCGAGGCGCGGCAAAAGGAAAAGTCCGGAGATATCACCAGGCTGGAAGAAGAACTGTCGGACAAGCTGGCCACGCCGGTGGTCTTCAAGATGGGCAGCAAGGGACGCGGCCAGATGATTATCGACTTTGCCGACCTCGATATCCTCGATGGCGTGCTGGCAAGACTGCGTGCGTGAGCCAGCACGAGGAAAAATGGGAAATGACAGCGGATCGCAGCATTGTTGATTTCAAATCACAAATAAGCTGTTTTCTCCCTTTTACCTCATCCGGCGCCAAAGTGGTGCAACACGATTGGAAATGTTTGTAAAAGCGTCTCTTTCGCGCACTATATGCTCTGGTGCGGTGCAGCATGTTTGACGTGATACAGGAAAGACACATATAATCACGCGTCTTTGAGTTTATCGGCAATTTTTTGGAGCCTCGCAGTGATTAAAACGACGAGTGTTTCGAGGCCGATGTTTAAAGTCGTCGCCCTCCAGTTGGCCATCGCAACTGGATTCGCCTTGCTCGCCTGGAACCTGGGTGGAGTACTCAAAGCATGGTCGGCCGCCTATGGCGGAGCAATCGCAGTCATCGGGAGCCTGGTGTACGCGATGATTGTCATGGGCGCAACGAATGATCCAAAAAAGACTTTCCGGACGCATTTTCGCGCGGAAATGGTCAAGTTTTCCATCACTGCAGCGCTGTTTATTGTCGCGCTGGTGCTATTTTCATCGGCCGCTTGGTTATGGCTGATCTTAGGTTTCGCGGTGGCAACCATGGCGTATTGGTTTGCACTGCTTGCAGTTTAATTAACAAAATCTGACGACATTATGACCACTGAACACGGGGGGCACTCAGCCCCGGCTAACGCCACAGAATACATCAAGCACCACTTGCAACATCTGCAAACCAGCGATGGCATGTTTAACCTGGACACGTTCTGGGTTTCGGCCATCCTGGGCGCGATTTTCCTCGGTGTCTTCTACATGGCTTCGCGCCGCGCCACCGCTGGCGTGCCGGGCAAGCTGCAAAACTTTGTCGAACTGGTCATGGAACTGGTGAACGACACTGTTAATAGCGCGTTTCACGCCAAAAGCGCGGTGATCGCACCATTGGCCATCACCATCTTCGTCTGGGTGTGGCTGATGAATGCCATGGACTTCCTGCCGGTGGACCTGTTGCCGAAGGCACTGGAGTTCTTCGGCGTGTACAACCTGCGTGTGGTACCAACCGCCGATGCCAACCTGACCTTCGCCCTGTCGCTGTCGGTCCTGCTGTGCATCTTCGGTTTCTCGATCAAAGCCAAGGGCCTCGGCGGTTACGCCAAGGAGCTGTTCACGGCACCATTCCATGCAACCGGCTTCGCTGCCATCTTGCTGGCACCGGTCAACTTCCTGCTGCAGATGGTTGAATTGTTCGCCAAGCCAGTTTCGCTGGCACTGCGACTGTTCGGCAATATGTATGCCGGCGAACTGATTTTCATCTTGATCGCGTTGTTGCCTTGGTGGGCGCAGTGGCTGTTGGGTGGTCCATGGGCAATCTTCCACATCTTGATTGTAACTTTGCAAGCTTTTGTGTTTATGGCGTTGACGGTTGTGTATCTGGCCCTTGCGGTTGAGAAGCACTAATCACCAACTTTATAGTTTTATTTTTTAGTATCTTTCGTTTTTTAAATTAGGAGAAATATATGCAAGCTCTGATCGCACAAGTACAAGGCATGACCGTTCTGGCAGTCGCTATCATCATTGGCCTGGCCGCTATCGGCACCGCACTGGGCTTCGCCATTCTGGGCGGCAAATTCCTGGAAGCGTCGGCACGTCAACCAGAACTGATGCCACAACTGCAAACCAAGCTGTTCGTTATCGCTGGTCTGCTGGATGCGATCTCGATGATCGGCGTTGGTGTTGCTCTGCTGTTCACGTTCAACAACCCATTCCTGACCGCTGTTATCGCCGCTGCTGGCCAGTAATACTGCTCCAACCGGGGAAACTAATTAGGAGCAAGGTATGAACGTTAATATGTCGCTCATCGGCCAGATGATCACCTTCGCGGTGCTCGTATGGTTCTCGATGAAATTCGTATTCCCGGCGCTGAACACCGCGCTGGACGAGCGTGCCAAGCGTATCGCCGATGGTCTGGCAGCTGCCGACCAAGGCAAGGCTTCGATGGCAGTCGCTGAAAAGCGCGCTGCAGAAGCCCTGACCTCCGCCCGTGACGAAGCTGCCCAGCGCGTCGCGGACGCAGAAAAGCGTGCGCAACTGGTCGCAGAAGAAATCAAGACCAACGCCAAAGCTGAAGCCGACCGCATCATTGCGCAAGCCAAGGCTGAAGCCGATCAGCAAGTTACCCAAGCCCGCGAAGCACTGCGCGCACAAGTAGCCGACCTGGCCGTCAAAGGCGCCGAGCAGATCCTGAAGCGCGAAGTCAACGCGTCGGCCCACGCCGACCTGCTGGCCCGCCTCGCGACTGAGCTGTAATCATGGCTGAACTCGCAACCGTCGCCCGTCCTTACGCGGAAGCCCTCTTCCGCGTAGCCCAAGCCGGCAACCTCGCGCAGTGGTCCGATCTGGTGTCTGAAATGGCCCAGATCGGCAGCAACGCCGATGTCCAGGACTATGCCCGCAATCCGAAAGTGTCGGAGAGCGATATCGCCGCCACCATCGCGTCGCTGGTGAAATCGCCGATGACCGCAGAAGCGAATAACTTCCTCGGCATGGTGGTCGCCAATGGCCGTATCGAATTGCTGCCGGAAATCGGTGCCCAGTTCCAACTGCTCAAAAACAGTGCAGAAGGTGCAGCGGACGCCGAGATCACGAGCGCGTTCGATCTGAGCGCCGCCCAGGTATCCGAGCTGGTCGCCACGCTGGAAAAGAAATTCAGCCGCAAGCTTAACCCGACTGTCACGGTCGACCCATCGTTGATCGGTGGTGTGCGCGTGGTGGTTGGCGACGAAGTGCTCGACACTTCGGTCCGCGCCAAGCTGCAACAGATGCACGTCGCGCTGGTTCAGTAAGAACCCGCTGGCTACGGCAGACCAAACATACCCTCGCGCAAGCGGAGAGAACACAATTTAGGAGTTAGCATGCAACTCAACCCATCTGAAATCAGCGAGCTGATCAAGAGCCGGATTCAAGGCATTGACAGCGGCGCTGAAGTGCGCAATCAAGGCACGGTTATTTCCGTGGCCGACGGTATCTGCCGCATCCACGGTCTGTCGGACGTAATGCAAGGCGAGATGCTGGAATTCCCAGGCAACACCTTCGGCCTGGCAATGAACCTGGAGCGCGACTCCGTCGGTTCCGTGATTCTGGGTGCTTACGAGCACATCTCGGAAGGCGACACGGTCAAGTGCACCGGCCGCATCCTGGAAGTACCAGTCGGTCCTGAACTGCGTGGCCGCGTGGTCAACGCCCTGGGCCAGCCAATCGACGGCAAAGGTCCTGTCGATGCCAAGCTGACCTCGCCAATCGAAAAGATCGCACCGGGCGTTATCGCCCGTGAATCCGTTTCGCAGCCGATGCAAACCGGCCTGAAATCGATCGACGCGATGGTACCAATCGGCCGTGGCCAGCGCGAGCTGATCATTGGCGACCGTCAAACCGGTAAGTCCGCCGTTGCGGTTGATGCGATCATCAACCAAAAAGGCCAGGGCATGACCTGTATCTACGTGGCGATCGGCCAAAAAGCCTCGACCATCAAGAACATCGTGCGTTCGCTGGAACAGCACGGCGCCATGGAATACACGATCGTCGTCGCGGCGACCGCGTCGGAATCGGCTGCCATGCAGTACATCTCGGCATACTCGGGTTGCACCATGGGCGAATACTTCCGCGACCGCGGTGAAGACGCCCTGATCGTGTACGATGACCTGTCGAAGCAAGCAGTTGCCTACCGTCAGATCTCGTTGCTGCTGCGCCGCCCACCAGGCCGCGAAGCGTATCCAGGCGACGTGTTCTACCTGCACTCGCGCCTGCTGGAACGCGCAGCCCGCGTGAACGCCGACTACGTGTCCGCCTTCACTAACGGCGCCGTCACCGGCAAAACCGGTTCGCTGACCGCCCTGCCGATCATCGAAACCCAGGCTGGCGACGTCTCGGCATTCGTGCCAACCAACGTGATTTCGATCACCGACGGTCAGATCTTCCTGGAAACTTCGCTGTTCAACTCCGGTATCCGTCCTGCGATTAACGCCGGTATTTCGGTGTCGCGCGTTGGTGGTGCTGCTCAAACCAAGGTCATCAAAAACCTGTCCGGCGGTATCCGTACCGACTTGGCCCAGTACCGTGAACTGGCTGCGTTCGCGCAGTTCGCGTCCGACCTGGACGAATCGACCCGCAAACAGCTGGACCGCGGTGCCCGCGTGACCGAGCTGCTCAAGCAAGCTCAGTACTCGCCACTGTCGATCTCGCTGATGGCTGCCTCGCTGTTCGCTGTGAACAAAGGCTACCTGGACGACGTCGAAGTGAAGAAAGTACTGCCATTCGAAGCCGGCCTGCACGCTTACCTGAAGACCAAGCAAGCTGACCTGCTGTCGAAGATTGAATCGTCGAAGCAACTGGACAAAGACGGCGAAGCATCGCTGGCTGCCGCCATTGCCGACTTCAAGAAATCCGGCGCATTTTAAGGTGCTTGACGGCGCCGGGGTTCGCCCCGCGCCGTCCTCAGCGCAGAAGGAGTAAGGACTCATGGCAGTAGGCAAAGAGATACGTGGCAAGATCAAGAGCGTAGAAAATACGAAGAAGATCACCAAGGCGATGGAAATGGTTGCCGCATCGAAAATGCGCAAAGCGCAGGATCGTATGCGCGCCGCCCGTCCCTACAGTGAAAAGATTCGCAATATCGCCGCCAATCTGGCCGCCGCCAATCCGGAATACACGCACCCGTTCCTGGCTGAAGAGCAAAAGGAATCGGCCAAGAAAGTTGGCTTCATCGTGGTCACGACCGACAAAGGTCTGTGCGGCGGTATGAACACCAACATCTTGCGCATGGTGACGCAGAAATCCCGCGAGCTGGAAACGGCTGGCAACAAGATTGCGGCAGTTGCCATCGGTAACAAAGGTTTGGGGTTTTTGAATCGCGTAGGCGTTCCTGTGGTCGCGCAAGTGACCCAGATCGGCGACACGCCGCACCTGGAAAAATTGATCGGACCTGTCAAGGTCATGCTCGAGAAGTTCCAGAACGGTGAAGTTGACGCTGTGTACATCTGCTACACCAAGTTTATCAACACCATGAAGCAGGAGCCGGTTGTGGAGCAGTTGCTGCCACTGCCAGCTGCCAAGACTCAGGCGGACGCAGGTAATCACAACTGGGATTACATCTACGAACCTGACGCGGCTGCGGTGATTGACGAACTGCTCGAGCGCTATGTAGAAGCGCTGGTGTACCAGTCGGTCGCTGAAAATCTGGCGTCCGAGCAATCGGCGCGCATGGTGGCGATGAAAGCGGCCAGCGACAACGCTGGTAGCGTCATCGGTGAACTGAAGCTGATCTATAACAAGACGCGTCAGGCTGCGATTACCAAAGAACTCTCCGAAATCGTCGCCGGTGCGGCAGCGGTTTAAACGAATTTAACTATATTTGAAGGAACGAACATGGCTGATGGCAAAATCGTTCAGTGTATCGGCGCTGTGGTGGACGTTGAGTTTCCACGCAACGCGATGCCCAAGGTATTCGATGCCTTGAAAATGGAAGGCTCCGAGCTGACCCTGGAAGTACAACAGCAGCTGGGCGACGGCATTGTCCGTACCATTGCGCTGGGTACCTCCGACGGCCTGCGTCGCGGCATGATGATCCAGAACACCGGCAAACCTATCATGGTGCCAGTCGGTAAAGCAACCCTGGGTCGCATCATGGACGTGCTGGGCAACCCGATCGACGAATGCGGCCCGGTCGCTCACGACCAGATCGCTTCGATCCACCGCGCTCCTCCTGCGTACGACGAGCTGTCGCCATCGCAAGATCTGCTGGAAACCGGCATTAAAGTTATTGACCTGGTGTGCCCGTTCGCCAAAGGCGGTAAAGTCGGTCTGTTCGGCGGTGCAGGTGTTGGCAAGACCGTCAACATGATGGAACTGATCAACAACATCGCTAAAGCGCACTCGGGTCTGTCCGTGTTCGCCGGTGTGGGTGAGCGTACCCGTGAAGGTAACGACTTCTACCACGAGATGGCTGACGCGAAGGTGGTCGATCTGGAAAACCCGGAGAACTCCAAAGTAGCGATGGTCTACGGTCAGATGAATGAACCACCAGGCAACCGTCTGCGCGTGGCGCTGACCGGTCTGACCATGGCGGAAGCATTCCGTGACGAAGGCAAAGACGTTCTGTTCTTCGTGGACAACATCTACCGCTTCACCCTGGCCGGTACCGAAGTATCGGCACTGCTGGGCCGTATGCCATCGGCTGTGGGTTACCAGCCTACGCTGGCCGAAGAAATGGGCCGTCTGCAAGAGCGCATCACCTCGACCAAGACCGGTTCGATCACCTCGATCCAGGCCGTGTATGTTCCTGCGGATGACTTGACCGACCCGTCGCCTGCGACCACCTTCGGTCACCTGGATTCGACCGTCGTTCTGTCGCGTGACATCGCTTCGCTGGGTATCTACCCTGCGGTCGATCCACTGGACTCGACCTCGCGCCAGCTGGACCCGCTGGTCGTTGGCCAGGACCACTACGACACTGCACGCGCCGTTCAAGGCACGCTGCAGCGTTACAAGGAACTGCGCGACATTATCGCGATTCTGGGTATGGACGAGCTGGCTCCTGAAGACAAGCTGCTGGTATCGCGCGCTCGTAAGATGCAGCGTTTCCTGTCGCAGCCGTTCCACGTTGCTGAAGTATTCACCGGCGCGCCTGGTAAATACGTTTCGCTGAAAGACACGATCAAGGGCTTCAAAATGATCGCGTCGGGCGAACTCGACCACCTGCCGGAACAAGCGTTCTACATGGTAGGCACGATCGAAGAAGCCATCGAAAAAGCCAAAAAACTCAACTAATCGTTGAGCTAATTGTTGAGTGCGGTCCTGGCGTTTGCCGGGGCCGTTCCATCCGATAGGACACACATGGCAAACACTATTCACGTTGACGTGGTTTCCGCCGAGGAGTTGATCTACTCGGGCGAAGCCGAATTCGTCGCGTTGCCGGGCGAACAGGGCGAGCTGGGTATCTACCCGAAGCACACGCCACTGATCACCCGCATCCGCCCGGGCGCGGTGCGCATCAAGGTTCCTGGCCGTGCTGAAGAAGAGTTCGTCTTCGTCGCCGGCGGCTTGCTGGAAGTGCAGCCGAACGCCGTGACGGTGCTGGCCGATACCGCCATCCGCGGCGCCGACCTGGACGAAGCCAAAGCGGCAGCGGCCAAGAAGCGTGCCGAAGAAGCGCTGGCCAACAACACTGCCGGCATCGACTACGCGAAAGCGCAAGCCGAACTGGCAGCGGCGATTGGCCAACTGGCCGCCATCGCCAAACTGCGCGCCAAGCACTAAGCAACGCATTAGCAGCACAGCAAAAAGGCAGCTTCGGCTGCCTTTTTTATTGCATAACGGTGGTGGCGACATTCGCGATGGATTGCGTTACACTGGTCGTATTGATCAAAATTTGAGCAGGTGGCTCATCATGACAACCACTCAGCGTAAGACCTCGCCGACCACAGCGGTTAAGAGCGCACCCAACTATCCCGATACCCCCGAAGGCCGACGGGCACGCCGTGCTGCCGCGTTGGCGAAAGCTGCGGGCATTTGGAAAGATCGCACGGATATTCCTAAAGACGGTTTGGAATACCAACGGATGATGCGGGAAGAATGGCGCTAGTCCTTTTCGACAGCAACATTATTATCGATTACCTCAACGGGATCGGAGAGGCGCGCGACGAGCTGACATATTGGGATGAGCCTGCTATTAGTGTCGTGTCCTGGATGGAGGTTCGCGCCAATATCAAGCCGGATGAAGAAGACAGGTTTGAGCTGCTATTTAGTAACGGTGATTTTGAAATCATCCGCATTGATGATGCCATTATGACTACCGCCGCCAGGATACGTACAGAAGGTATCCGGCAAGGGCCAAAAATCGCCTTGATGGACGCAATTATCAAAGCAACTGCACAGGTGTACAACCTTACCGTTATTACTCGGAATACAAAAGACTTCAAGGGCCCTAACGTTCGGGTGCCATATGAAATTGAGACATTAACATTGACGCGTATCGTCAATGTTCGCTCACCCGAACCTCCAGCTTCGGCAGCTTCCGATCGAAAAAAGACTTCTTCCAGAAAGCGGACGTCCTGAACGTCAGGATTTGCAGCTCTCACGGTAATGCGCTGGCGGCTTGCCCACCAGTTCTTCGAAATCCGACGTGAAATGCGCCTGGTCGTAGTAGCCAAGATTCTGCGCCAGCGTGGAAAGGTCGATGTCGTCGCCGTTGCCCAGCTGGTCGGCGGCGTCGAGCAGGCGGTTGCGGCGGATGACCCACTTGGGCGCGGCGCCCACGTAGTCGCGAAACAGCGTCTGCAAGGCGCGCACGCTGGTGCCCAGGCGCTCCGCCAGTTGTGCAACCTGGGTTATTCCGGAATGCTGCCTGATCAGTTCCATGGTCTTTGCAACCCGTTCAATGCCAGGGTCCGGCTGCGCCGGCAGCGCACGGCGGAAAATCGCGTTGGCGGCTGCGACCATGGCTGGGTCATCGCCGGCGTCGGCGGCATCGAGCACGCTGCGTTCATGTTCTTCATCAGCGCCGCCAAACACTGCCGAGACCGGCATTTGCTGGTTGGTGATGTTTTGCACCGCACGTTTTAAAAAGCCGCGAAATGCACCCGGGCGAAAGCGTGCGCCCAGCACGGCGCCCTTGCCGGTCAGGGTGTATTCAAAAGATCCCGTCATCACCCCGAACACCGCGCTGCGGCCGCGGTCAAACACGACCTGGATGCATGGCGAGGGCAGGGTGCGTTGTACGTGCACTACCCCGGGCGGCAAATCCCATGTGACCATCCAGTACCACTCGATGTACGGCGCCAGGTCGGGCGGAGCGGCATAGCGCTCGAGGCGGAAGCGCTGGCCCACGGCAGCCGGGTTGACCACGCCCTTGTAGCGGTCTTGCAGTGCCAGCGGTGTCGTCGTCATTGGTTCAAGTCTGCGCGTTTTTCCAAGACTGCCATCTTAGCAGCAGCTATCGTCAGGTTTTCACCAGGAGATCATCATGGACCAACTGATTTTTCATCACTGCCCCAACTCGCGTTCGACCGGCGTGCTCGCGCTGCTCGAGGAACTGCAAGCACCCCATGCGCTGCACGTCATGAACATGAAGCGCGGCGAAAACCGCGCGCCGGCCTACCTGGCGATCAACCCGATGGGCAAGGTGCCCGCCATCGAGCACAACGGTGCACTGGTCACCGAGCAGGTGGCGATTTATCTCTACCTGGCGGACCTGTTCCCGGCTGCCAACCTGGCGCCGCCGATCGGCGATCCGCTGCGCGGCCCTTACCTGCGCTGGATGGCGTTCTATGGCAGCTGCTTCGAGCCGGCGCTGATCGACAACTGGATGCAGCGCGCGGAGGTCGACAAGGCCATGAACGGCTATGGCGACTTCGACGATGTGTTCAACACCCTGGTCGCGCAGCTGGGGCGCGGTCCGTGGATGCTCGGCGACCGGTTCACCGCGCTCGACGTGCTGTGGGGGACGTCGCTGGCCTGGATGACCAAGCTGCCCAGGCGCGACGAAATCATCGACTATGTCGCACGGGTGAAGGCGCGTGCGGCGATTCAAACCGCGCAACAGAAGGACCAGGAACTCGCTGCCGCCCAGCCTGATTGATGCCGTTGATTTCTGCGGCAGCACATGCCATGATCGGCGCCCGTCCAGTCTGAAAGTTGTCGATGATCGCAGTTTCCGTTGCCACCCTGGCCGGCTTGCTCGTTGCGCTCGGCGGCACGTCGGTGTTAGCGCTCATCAAGTCACGCAACAAGCACGCGCCGATCAAGGCCGCGTTTCATTTGTCGTCGATGTGGGGCCTGGCGCTGGCGGTGGTGGCGATTGTCCTGTTCTGGGAATGCAGGTCGCTGGCCAGCATCGGCATCGAAGGCGGCCACTACGGCGCCTGGGCCGCCGGCGTCCTGATCGGCCTGACCATGGTCACCTTGACCGTGCTGTCGCTGCACCTGGCTTTGCAGCGCGGGCGCAGCGCGATGCCGGAAAGTTCGGCCCAGGGTCTCAAGCGCCTGACCGACATGCCGCTGTGGTTCCGCTACGCGGCCGTGATCACGGCTGCCATCACCGAGGAAATCCTGTTTCGCGGTTATCCGATCGAACGACTGCAAGAGTTGACCGGCAACGTCTGGGTGGCGGCAGCGATGCCGTTATTGGTGTTCGTGCTGGCGCACCTGGGTGGCTGGTCGGCGGGCCACCTGGTGGGTGTGCTGTTCGGCGGCGTGCTGCTCACCGGTCTCTATCTTGTCACGCGCGACCTGGTCGCGTGCATGATCACGCACGCGCTGATCGACTCGACCATCATCTTTTTGCCGGCGTTGCTGCGCCGCTATGGCAACCGGACGGCGGGCGGTGACCGATAGATCGACTGCACGCTGTGTGCAGTCGGTTGCAAGGCCTGCACCACGATAGCAAGCGCTAACTCCGGCCGCGCATCGCCGCACATGAAGATGTCGGCCGCAGCAAAGCCGCACTCGGGCCAGGTGTGGATCGAGATATGCGACTCGGCCAGCAACACCACGCCGGTCACGCCCTGGCCGTCGCCGAAACCGTGAAAGTGGCTGTGCAGCACGCGCGCGTTGGCCGCTTCGGCGGCCGCGCGCAGCAGGGCTTCGAGCGATGCGCAGCTGCACAGTTTTTCAGCAGCGATGCCACCGAGATCGGCCAGCACGTGGGTGCCGGTCGGGCGGTGCTTGAGCGCCGCAGTCGCAGTCGCCGCTGCGTGCGCAGCTGGTACCGGCACGATGGCGATGTATGGCACGCTGGCCGGTAGCGCCTCGCGCTTCACTTGTGGCCTCCGCCACCGGAGCCATTGCCATAGCTGCCGCCGCCACCGCCGAACGAGCTCCAGGTGCTGCCGCGATAATTGGACTTGTCGCGGTCGCCCGAGACGGCGCGCACCCACGAGGCGCCTGAAGTGGCCAGGGTGACGATGACGGCGTACAGGAAAAATTTGCTCATGGCTTGTCGTTGTTATCGAGGAAGGTGGCCGGCAAATAAATGGCCAGCGCGCCCAGGGCGCTCAGGTACCAGGTCGATGAAAAATTCATCAGCATCGGCAAGGCATTCACCACCAGCATGAACATGATGATGTACTTGGCCGCATCGCGGTGGCGGTTGCGCGCGAACGGCTTGGCGCCGCCGGTGGCGTTGACCTTGCCGTGGAACTGGGCGCCAAACCATGCGCGCATCTGGTCGGCCGGCACGGGGGCGGAGCGCGACCACGTCATTTCGTGTTCGGTCGTCTCGCGCGCCAGCTTGATCTGGCCAGCTTCGTATTCCTCCACGTGGGTGACATCGCCGACAGCCACGCGCCAGTTGAAGGCGCCGGCGGCCCAGGTGACGGTTGAACCGTATTCGTACAGGCTCTCGTAGCGCACGCGGTCGATCACCACGTTGTCCGCGCCGGGCTGGTACTGCAGCGGCCACTCGGCCATGACGGTGGCGCCGGACCAGCCTTCGTCGGTCTCCACCAGCCACGAAAAGCCGGCGCGGGCGCCGTACAGCAGGTACTCGGTCCACTCGGTGCCTTCGTCATCGGCGCGGCGCATTACGCCGATGATGGTGAAGTCCTGTTGATTGATCTTCGCGGTGGCGCCGAGTTCAATGGTGGTCGCCACCCTGGCTACCTGTTCGCCGGCGGCAAGCACCTGCGCCTTGGGACTGGTGGCGTCGATCTGCGCCTGGCAGGCCGCGCAGACCAGGGTGGTAGTCACGCCGGGCAGGTACTTGATGGCGCTGCCGCACGACGGGCAATCGAGGGTGGCCAGTTTGCCGCGATAGCGGCCGGCCGCGCGCAGGATGGTGTCTTCGTCGCGCAGCAACTGCGGTTGCAGGCTGTCGAGCGTGACGGCCGCGCCGGTGTACACCACCGGGGCGCCGTCGGAATAATCGAGCGTGATGAATTCTTTACCACGGCGGAAATCGGCCACTTTGGATTGATAGCCGTCGCCCACGCGGAACGGCAGCTCGCCCTGGCCACCGACGCAATCGGCCACGCGGATTTCGGCAGCCGTGTAGGGCGCGCCGTTGATGTCGTAGTTGCGACCCGGTTGCAGCTGTTCGAACGCCGGCAGGCGGGCATCGCCCTTGAATTCGGCGGTGATCGTGTACAGGCCGGAGGAGTCGCCGAGCCACGACGTGGCGCCGTCGTCGAACAGCAGATACCACTCGTTCCACATGCCGGCCGCATAGCGCAGCTGGATGCGGCCGATGGCCGTGAACGGCCGGCCGGCCAGCACGCCGGCGGTGCCGATCTGGATCGGCGAATAGTCTTCCAGCACCGCCGACATCTTGCCGAAGTACTTGACCGTGTCGGCGTCTTTGAGCACGGTGGTGGCGCAGTACTCGCACACGGCCACCACCGACGCGTGCGAGCGGAATTTGACTTCCGCGCCGCAGCTGGGACAGGAGACGATTTGCATGTGGTTCTAGGTAGTTAGCCGATCAGTTTTTTCAGCAGCTCGGCCTTGGTGCTGTCGTAGTCGGCAGCCGAAATCAGGCCCTTGTCGAGCAGGCCCTTGAGCTTTTGCAGGCGCGCTTCGATCGAGTCGTCGGCCGGTGCTGCGGCAGCCGGCGCCGCAGCGGGAGCAGCGGCGGGCGCCATCGACGCCCCCATCGCAGTACCCATGGCCTGGCCCACCGTCATGCCGGCGCCGAGGCCAGCGCCAATGCCGGCCAGTCCACCTTCGTTCTGCGCGGCCAGCGGAATCGCGGTGGCGGTCTGGTAGCGGGTAAAACCGGTCATCTTGTCGGCCGAGAGGCCGCCCTTCATGCCGGCCGAGATGCGGTCGTCGAGCGCGGTTTGCAGTTCCTCGGGCAGGCTCACGCTGGCGACGTTGAATTCATCGAGGCCGATGCCATAGCGGCCGAACGCTTCGAGCAGATCGCCCTTGACCTGCTGCGCCATCAGCGCCTGGTTCGCGGCCATGTCGAGGAACGGTACGTTGGAACTGCCCAGCGAGCTGGCCATGGACGACATCAGGATGCCGCGCAACTGCTCTTCGACCTGTTCGCGGGTGTAGATGTCGCGCGTGCCGCTGATCTCCTTGAAGAACTGGCGCGGATCGCTGACGCGGTACGAGTACATGCCAAAGGCGCGCACGCGGATCATGTCGAAGTCCTTGTCGCGGATCGTGATCGGCTGCGGCGTGCCCCATTTGCGGCCGGTCTGCACGCGCGTGCTGAAAAAATAGACATCCGACTTGAACGGCGAATCGAACAGCTTGTCCCAGTTTTTCAGGTTGGTCAGCAGCGGCAGGGTTTGCGTGGTGAGCTTGTGGGTGCCGGGGCCGAAGACATCGGCGATTTGCCCCTCGTTGACGAATACCGCCATCTGCGACTCGCGCACGACCAGTACGCCGCCGTTCTGGATTTCCTGGTCCTGCATCGGGAAGCGCCAGGCCAGCACGCCGTCCACTTCCTCGTTCCATTGCAGTACGTCGATAAACTGCTTCTTGATAAAGCTGCCGATACCCATGGTGGACCTCCGTTCAAATGTCAGGAAATGCAGGCGCCGTTGATGACGCCGATGGAAATGGCGATCGCGCCCAGCAGGCCGCCGAACGCCGTGTTGTTGCCCTCGATCTGGTCCTTGGCCATGTTCAGCACGCGCGTGGTGATGGCGTAGGCCAGCATCTGCACGACCATCGCGCCGAACGCCCAGGCGAAGAACTGCTGGTAGCCGAGCGTGTGCATCAGCGCCGAACCAACAGTGATCGAAAAGCCGATCAAGGCGCCGCCCAGCGACAAGGCGGCGGCCTGGTTGCCCTGGCGGATCAAGAGCACCTCGTTGTACGGCGTCATGCGCGTGTACGCGGCAAAGAACACGGCCAGCAGCGTGGCTGCCAGTAAAAGATGGATCAGATAATTGAGGATAGCTGGCACGGCGCGCTCTCGCAGGTTAAAGTGATGGCGAAATTGCTAACGAAGCAGCATGGTAGTGCATAAAAAGGCCAAAAGAAGCGCAATGAACAAAAAAATCCTGATCTTGTCCGTGTTTGTGGTCGCGTCGTGCGGCCTGGCGTATGAACTGATCGCCGGCGCCCTGGCCAGCTACCTGCTCGGCGACTCGGTGCTGCAGTTTTCCACCATTATCGGCTGCTACCTGTTTGCCATGGGCGTGGGCGCACACTTTTCCAAGTACGTGCGCGACGAGGACGTGATGGCGCGCTTCGTCGATATCGAACTGGCGGTGGGACTGGTGGGCGGCGTGTCGGCTGCGGTGCTGTTCCTGACGTTTTCGTGGAGCGCCGCGCCGTTTCGCGCCATGCTCTACACGATGGTGTTTCTGGTCGGCGCGTTCGTGGGCATGGAAGTGCCGCTGGTGATGCGCGCGCTCAACGCGCGCCAGACCGACTTCAGTGAACTGGTCAGCCGTGTGCTCACGTTCGACTACCTGGGTGCGCTGGCCGTGTCGCTGCTGTTCCCGCTGGTGATGGCGCCCAAGCTGGGACTGGTGCGCAGCGGCTTTGTGTTCGGCATGCTCAACGTGGGCGTGGCCCTGTGGACAATTCGGGTGTTTCGCACAGAGCTCACCAACGTCACCGGCCGCATGCTGCGCGCGAGCGCCGTGTTTTTCCTGCTGGTGTGCGGGTTCATTTCGGCCGACCGCCTGACCTACTGGGGCGAGCATGGCCTGTTCGGCGATGAAATCGTGTTTGCCACCACCACGCCGTACCAGCGGCTGGTGGTCACGCGCTGGAAGGACGATCTGCGCCTCTACATCAACGGCAATTTGCAGTTCTCGTCGCGCGACGAATACCGCTACCACGAGGCGCTGGTGCACCCGGTGCTCGAACCGCTGCCATGGGCGAAACGCGTGCTGGTGCTGGGCGGCGGCGACGGCCTGGCGCTGCGCGAAATCCTGCGCTACAAAAATATCGAGCACGTCACGCTGGTCGATCTCGATCCGGCCATGACCGGCGCGTTTGCCACCCGCGCGGAACTGGTCAAGCTCAATCACGGCGCGCTCACCGACAAGCGGGTACGCGTGGTCAATGCCGATGCGGCGATCTGGCTCCAGCAAAACGACGACATGTTCGACGCGGTGATTGTCGACTTCCCCGATCCGTCGAGCTTTGCGCTAGGCAAGCTGTACTCGGTGCCGTTCTACGGCATCCTGAAAAAACACCTGGCCGCCAATGGCCTGATGTCGGTGCAATCGACGTCGCCGTTTTTTGCACCGCACGCCTACTGGACCATCGACGCCACGCTGCGCGAAGTGGGCATGAAAACCTCGCCGTATCACGCCTACGTGCCGTCGTTCGGCGAATGGGGTTTTGTGCTGGCCAGCCCGCAGGCCGACTACACGCCGCCGACCAGTTACCGGCTGCCGATGCGCTACCTGAACGAAGCAACCACGCGCGAAATGTTCATCTTCCCGCCCGATATGCAGCCATTGCCGATGGCGCCCAATCGCCTCAACACGCAGTCGCTGGTGCACGAGTTCGAGCAAGACTGGCGCCGGGTGATCCGCTAATGTTGCGTCGATCCTTCCTTGTATGGGGCGGCATGGCCGGCCTGGCCGCCGCCGGCAGCGTGGCCGGTTTCCAGCGCTGGCAGGAGATCACGCCGGTGCTGCACTACCCGGGCCGCGACGAGGGCCATTTTCTGCGCGATCGCAAGGCATTGCCGCCGCCATCGGAGGTGATCACCACCGACATCGCCATCCTCGGCTCCGGCGTGGCGGGCCTCACCGCCGCCTGGAAGCTCAATAAGCTCGGCAAGACCGACATGCTGATGATCGACGGCCCGCAAGCGTATGGCAACGCTGCCGGCGGCGCCTTCGGCGACCTCGAATACCCGACCGGCGCCCACTACCTGCCGCTGCCGTCGCCCGAGTCGGTGCACGTGCGCGAAATCCTGGCCGACCTGGACATCATTCAAAAGGACGCCTTCGGCGACGAGCCATATTACGATGAGCGCTTCATCCTGCACGCGCCGGAAGAGCGGCTGCTGCACGACGGCCACTGGCAGGAAGGCTTCATGCCCACCGAGGGTGTGCCGCAGTGGGAGCTCGACGAACACGCACGCTTCTTCAAGGAAGTGGCGCGCCTGCGCCAGCTGCATGGCGCCGACGGCCGCCGCGTGTTCGTCTTCCCGACCGTGATGTCGTCGGAAGATCCGGTATGGACGGCGCTCGACCGCATCACGCTCAAAGCGTGGCTGGCACAGAACGGCTACCGCGCGCCCACCTTGCACTGGTACCTGAACTACTGCTGCCGCGACGATTACGGTACCCGCTACGACCAGGTATCGGCATGGGCCGGACTGCACTACTATTGCAGCCGCTGGGGCAAGGCCGCCAATGCCAATGACGGCACCTGGCTGACCTGGCCCGGCGGCTTGCAGCCGTTGGTGCGCGGCATGGAGCGGTCGTCAGGCATCAAGCGCCATACCGGCACCTGCATCTCGCTCAGGAAAACCGCTACCGGTGTCGAGGCGCTGTGCTTCCGGTTAGAGGCCGGCAAGCCGACCACGTACCTGGTGCGCGCCCGCAAGGCCATCTGCGCCATGCCGACCTACGTGGCCGCGCGCGTGGTGGAAAACATCGCCGGCTATGGTTTCGATCCGGCCCGGCACATTCCGGAATATGCGCCGTGGCTGGTGGCCAATTTCCTGCTCAAGCGTTTTCCCGACGAGCTGCCCGGCCAGCCGCTGTCCTGGGATAACGTGGTCTATAGCGAGCCGGGACTCGGTTTTGTCGTCTCCACCCACCAGGACATCCGCGTGCGCCCGCCCGAAAAAACCGTGTTCAGTTCCTACGTGGCGCTGTCGGACCGCAAGGCGGTGAATGCGCGGCGCTGGATGGTGGCGGCCAGCCCGGAGGAACTGCTGGCGCTGGCCAGCGCCGATCTGAAAACCGCGTACGGTGCGCAGTTTGCAGCATGCGTGGAGCGGGTGGACATCACCTTGCGCGGCCATGCGATGAGCGTGCCGTGGCCGAACTTCCGCAGCAATGCCGGCATGAAGGCGCTGCGCGAGGCCGATGGCAGCATCCTGTTCGCGCATGCCGATTTGTCGGGGTTTTCGGTATTCGAGGAAGCGGCATGGTGGGGGTATCGGGCGGCGACGCTGGCGGCAAAGTGATAAGCTCGTCTTTCGACAAAAACATAAGACACTCCATGACCCACGACGCCCGCAAGCGCTTTCTCGCCCCAGAAAAGCCCAAGCTGCTCGACGAAGACGCCGGCAACAGCGTGTTCTCCAGCCGCGCCGCCAATCCCGACTTGAGCAAGTCGAAAGCCAAGGCGCTCGACAACGAACGCACGGCCGGCCTGATCGACCGCATCTCGGACCTGCAGGACCGCCTGTATGCGTTGCGCGAGCACAAGGTGTTGCTGGTGTTGCAGGGCATGGATACCTCCGGCAAGGATGGCCTGGTGCGCGCGCTATTTAGCGGCGTCAATCCGATGGGCGTGCGCGCGGTGGCCTTCAAGGCGCCCACCGATGCGGAACTGGCGCACGATTATTTATGGCGCGTGCACCAGCAGGTGCCGGTCAAGGGCGAGATCGCCATCTTCAACCGCAGCCACTACGAGGACGTCCTGATCACCCGCGTGCAGGGCATGATCGACGACGACGAGTGCCAGCGCCGCTATGCTCACATCCGCGACTTCGAGCGCATGCTGACAGAAACCGGCACCGTGATCATCAAGGTATTCCTGCATATCTCGCACGAAGAGCAGCGCGAGCGTCTGCAGGAGCGGCTCGACGACCCGGATAAACAGTGGAAGTTCGATCCCAACGATATCGAGCAGCGCAAGAAGTGGGACGACTACGTCAAGGCATACGAGCAGGCGATCCGCGAGACCAATACCGACTACGCGCCGTGGTACATCGTGCCGGCCGATTCCAAGGTGCACCGCAACCTGGCCATTGCCAGCCTGCTGCTCGAAACCCTGGAAGGCATGAACCTCCAGTATCCGCCGCCGCACCCGGACCTGTCCTCGTTCACCGTCGTGTAAGTCACGATTTTTTCGGCTGTGGCATAGTGGTTTTTTGAGGAGAACCACGATGCTGCAACTGAAAGATCCTTCGCTGCTGCGTCAGCAGGCGCACATTAACGGCCAGTGGGTTGATGCCGACAATGGCGCCACCGTAGCAGTGACAAATCCCGCTACCGGCGAACAGATCGGCACCGTGCCGGTCATGGGGGCAGCCGAAACCCGGCGCGCCATCGAGGCCGCCAACGCCGCCTGGCCCGCCTGGCGCAAGAAGACTGCGCGCGAACGCGCGCTCATCCTGCGCAAGTGGAATGACCTGATCCTGGCAAACACCGACGACCTGGCGCTGTTGATGACGGCCGAGCAGGGCAAACCATTGACCGAGTCGCGCGGCGAGGTGGCCTATGGCGCATCGTTCATCGAGTGGTTTGGCGAGCAGGCCAAGCGCGTGGCCGGCGAGACGCTGGCGTCGCCGTCTGCCGGCCAGCGCATCCTGGTCACGCGCGAGCCGATCGGCGTGTGCGCCGCCATCACGCCGTGGAACTTCCCGATCGCCATGATCACCCGCAAGGCCGGACCTGCCTTGGCGGCGGGCTGCCCGATGGTGCTCAAACCGGCCCAGGCCACGCCGTTTTCCGCGCTGGCGCTGGCCGAACTGGCCGCACGCGCCGGCGTGCCGGCCGGCGTGTTCAGCGTGGTCACCGGCAAGTCCGGCGACGTCGGTGGTGAAATGACCTCGAATCCCATCGTGCGCAAGCTGACATTTACCGGCTCCACCGACATCGGCCGCCTGCTGATGGAGCAGAGCGCGCCCACCATCAAGAAGCTGTCGCTGGAGCTGGGCGGCAATGCGCCGTTCATCGTGTTCGACGATGCCGACCTCGATGCGGCGGTAGAAGGCGCGATCGCCTCGAAGTACCGCAACGCCGGCCAGACCTGCGTGTGCGCCAACCGCCTGTATGTGCACGATAGCGTGTACGACGCCTTTGCCGAAAAACTGGTGGCGGCCGTGGACAAGCTCAAGGTGGGCAATGGCGTCGAGGAAGGCGTCACGCAAGGGCCGCTGATCGATGCCAAGGCCGTGGAAAAGGTCGAGCAGCACATTGCCGACGCGCTGGACAAGGGCGCGCGCGTGCTCACCGGCGGCAAGCGCCATGCGCTGGGCCACAGCTTTTTTGAACCCACCGTGCTGGCCGACGTCACCAGCGCCATGCTGGTCGCACGCGAGGAAACCTTCGGCCCGATGGCGCCGCTGTTCCGCTTTAAAACCGAGGAAGAGGCGATCGCGCTGGCCAACGATACCGAATTCGGCCTGGCCAGTTATTTCTATGCGCGCGACGTGGGCCGCATCTGGCGCGTGTCCGAGGGCCTGGAAAGCGGCATGGTCGGCGTCAACACCGGTTTGATTTCGAACGAAATCGCACCGTTCGGCGGCGTCAAGCAATCGGGCCTGGGCCGCGAAGGTTCGCACCTTGGCATCGACGACTACCTGGTCGTGAAATACGTGTGCCTCGGCGGTATCGCGTAAATTGCACAGCAGTCGGACAAGGGGCGGGCATTTGGCATAGAATGAATTTTCTTTCATTCTTGCCCACTCCACCATGTCCAAGATCCTTGCCCAATTGTGCGCTGCCTCGTCCCTGACCCTGCTGGCGGCTGCCTCCGCCTTGGCCCAGGCGCCCGCCGCTGCCGCCGCAGCGCCTGCCGCCACCGTGGCGCCGGCCAGCTGCCCCGCCATCCTCAGGCAGAACTTCAAGCGCCTGCAGGACGAGGCACCGCAGGACCTGTGCCAGTACGCGGGCAAGGTGATCCTGGTGGTCAATACCGCCAGCTACTGCGGTTTCACCAAGCAGTACGAGGGCCTGGAAGCGCTGTACGCCAAGTACGGCAGCAAGGGCCTGGTGGTGCTGGGCTTCCCGTCGAACGATTTCGGCCAGCAGGAACCGGGCAGCGCCAAGGAAATCGCCGACTTCTGCTACAACACCTATGGCGTCAAGTTCCCGATGTTTGCCAAGACAGTGGTGTCCGGTAAAAATCCGAACCCGCTGTACGCCGATTTGATCAAGGCCACCGGCAAGGCCCCGGCGTGGAACTTCCACAAATACCTGATCGGCCGCGACGGCAAGGTGCTGACCAACTTCGGCAGCAAGATCACGCCCGAAGACAAGCAGCTGGTTGGCGCCGTCGAAAAAGCGCTGGCGTCCTGACCGACCGGTGGGATACGGCCGGTTTGTTCACCATGCCGCATAAAACTGGTTTCATGCCGCTCGTCACCAACTAGCATGTCCGCGTAGTGCTTTGCGTGCGTTTGCGCACCGGGCGCTGCGCCTGATTGTTATTGCCACTGGTCAATCGTGGTTTAATCGGTGGCGACCTACACCACGAGATGAACCATGCAACCATTTACCTTCCAACAAAAAGTTTTTCTTGCCCTGCTGGGCATCATCACCATTGCCTTCATCTGGATCCTGATTCCTTATGGCGGCGCGGTCTTCTGGGGCGTGGTGCTGGCGATTATCTTTGCGCCCGTGTACCGCTGGCTGTTGCAACGCACACGCAACAAGCCCAACTTGGCAGCGTTGCTGACCTTGCTGCTGATCCTGGTGATGGTGATTTTGCCGCTGACGCTGATCGCGGTGTCGATCGTCAACCAGGCCGCTGCGGTGGTCGAGATGATGCAGTCGGGGCAGATCACGGTGGGCATGTTCTTCGCCAAGGTGATGGCCGTGTTGCCGGACTGGATGATCAACCTGCTGGACCGCTTCCATTTGACCAGTTTGACCAACTTGCAGGACAAGCTGACAGAAGGCGCGGCGCAAGTGAGCCAGGAAGTGGCCAAGCGCGCCATCAACTTCAGCCTGTACACGATGGATTTCCTGACCAGCCTGTGTATTGCCATGTACTTGCTGTACTTCCTGCTGCGCGACGGCGACAAGCTGGCCAAGCGCATCCGCGAAGCCGTGCCGCTGAGCCGCAAGTACAAGCAGCGCCTGTTCCAGAATTTTACGACCGTGATCCGCGCGACCGTCAAGGGCAACATCCTGGTGGCAATTGCCCAGGGCGCGCTGGGCGGCCTGGCCTTCTGGTACCTGGACGTGAGCGCACCGGTGCTGTGGGGCGTGCTGATGGCCTTCCTGTCGCTGCTGCCAGCCATTGGCGCAGCGCTGGTGTGGGCGCCGGTGGCGATCTACTTCCTGGCGACCGGTTCGGTGTGGGAAGGCGTGGGCCTGACCGTGTATGGCGTGGTGGTGATCGGCCTGGTCGATAACATCCTGCGCCCGCTGCTGGTCGGTAAAGATACCAAGATGCCCGACTACGTGGTGTTGCTGTCCACCGTGGGCGGCATGGCGCTGTTCGGCCTCAACGGTTTCGTGATCGGCCCGGTGGTTGCCGCGCTGTTCATCGCAGCCTGGGATTTGTTCGCCAACGCCAGCGAGTTCCACCAGGAATAAAAGTCCACGCCGCTTGAATTGCAAAGGGGCGTGGCCTAAGCTGACCGTTCAACCATTTTGATGGAGGCGGTCATGGCGTATGTCGATGGATTCGTGATTCCGGTCCCCCGCAGCAAGCTGGAGGATTACAAGAAAATGGCGGCGGCATGCGGCGCGATCTGGAAGGAATTCGGCGCGCTGCAATTTCGCGAGACGGTGGCGGACGACGTCAAACCGGGCGAGCACACGTCGTTCCCGCAGGCGGTGCAACTGAAGGATGACGAAGTGGTGGTGTTTTCCTGGATCGTCTATGCCTCGCGCGCCGCCCGCGACGAAATCAACGACAAGGTCATGAAAGACCCGAGGCTGGCCGAATTCATGCAGCCGGAAAACATGCCGTTCGACGGCAAGCGCATGATTTACGGCGGCTTCGAGATGATCGTCGACCTCTAGCGGCTCGACGAACCGCAGCAGGTGTCCGCTATGGCAGCCGCGCCAGCGCGAACCCCTCGTCGAGCCAGCCGGTAACACCCCCGATCATCAGCTTGCCGGGGCGGCCCAGCCGGGCCAGCCGCACGGCTGCGCGCGCCGCGCCATTGCAGTGCGGACCGGCGCAATACACCACGAACAAGGTATCGGGCGGATATTGCGCCAGCTTGCCGGCGACGATCTTGCGGTGTGCCAGGTCGCGCGCGCCCGGCACATGGCCGGCCGCGTATTTTTCCGTGCCGCGCACATCGAGCAGCACGAAGTCCGGCGCGCCGCCGGCCAGCGCCTCGTGCACATCCCGACAATCGGTTTCAAAGGTAAAGCTGGCCTCGAAGTGGGCGAGGGCGGCAGCGCTAGGGGCGGCTGGTACGGCGGCAACGGCGGAAGGCTGGGACATGGCAAACTCCTGGTGTGGTGATGACGCCATTGTGCGGTGGCTCGGCGGTGGCCCGCGCACCTTGCAGCGCCAGTTCCAGCAGGCGACCGGGCTGGGGCCGGTGGACTGGCTGATCCGCGAGCGCATCGCGCTGGTGAAGGAACTGCTGGAAGCCCCCGAAGTGCCGCTGGCGCAGGTGGCCGAGCGCAGCGGGTTCGGCTCGATGGAATCGTTGCGGCACCATTTCCGGCGGGTGGCGGGGACCACGCCGGGGGCGTATCGCAAGCGGTTCGGGCTCGATGCTCAGCATCGGTGAGGCGTCAAGAATATCTTTGACAAGGCCAATTACACGAATCTACAATGTATCTACATCAGGGGGGGTTATGGAGTTATCTATTCAGAAGTGGGGCAATAGCGCAGCCGTGCGTTTGCCTACCGAGTTGCTGGGCCTGCTCAAGGTAACGTTGGGCGATAAGCTCAGTGTCAATGTGCTGCCCGAAGGGGTGCTGCTGAAAGCCGCCCGCCCGTCGTATTCACTGGCTGACCTGGTAGCGCAATGCGACCTTTCTGCGGCGGAACCGGCCGATATGGCAGCCTGGTCCCACCTCAAGCCAGTCGGACGTGAAGCGTGGTGAGCCGTAGTAAATTTGGACGCGGCGACATTGTGATGGTCAGCCTCGATCCCACCGAAGGACACGAGCAAAGAGGCATGCGGCCAGCCTTGATGCTCTCCACCAGCGCGTTCAACGCACTGGGCGTGGTTCTGGTTGCGCCCATCACCCAAGGCGGCGACTTCGCACGCCATGCCGGCTTCGCCGCTTCCCTGAGCGGTGCCGGCACCAGGACGCAAGGTGTCGCTTTGGTCAACCAGGTTCGCATGCTGGACCTGGAGGCAAGAAAGGCAAAACGTGTCGAGACCGTACCGGAGTATGTGGTGGAAGACGCGCTGGCCCGGTTGCGCGCGATTACTGAATAAGGTCACTGCCGCTCGGATTGACGCCGCTCTGGCGGCCGCAGACCAACGGCGCTGCGCTGCTACAGCGTGGCTTTCATTGCGCCGCGCAGCGCATTGCACACCACCAGTTCCTCTGCGCGCTCCAGCATCTCGCGCGTGATCACCGCCTCGCTGGCCTGCCACGCCGGATCGTCGAGCAGCACGCTGCGCATCACGCCCGGCAGCACGCCGCAGTGCAGCGCCGGCGTCAGCCAGCGGCCATCGACCTTGACGAACACGCTGCAGCGCCCACCCTCGGTCAGTTCGCCGCGGTCGTTGAAAAACAGGGTATCGAACGCGCCCTGCGCTTCGGCGTCGCGCCAGGCGTTGTCGTAGCGGGTGCGGATGCTGGTCTTGTGGCGCAGGAACAGGTCGCCGGCAGCGGTGGTGTCGGGCGCCAGCAGTACTCGGACCGGCTCCTGCAACGGCGCCAGCGGCGCGTGCTGCACCGTGAATGCGCCCGATTGCGCCAGCGCCAGCCGCAGGCGGAATGCCGCCACGGCCGCCAGCCCGTTCTGCGCTTCGTCCGCCAGCATCGAGCACGCCGCGTCCAGGTAGGCGCTGGCTGCCTTGTCGTCCCACGCGAAACCGAAGTACGCCGCCGATGCCGCCAGGCGCCGCAGGTGGCGCGCGCGATGCTGCACGCCTTGTTCCGGCGTGACCAGCATGGTTTCGAAAATCTCGAAGCTGTTGGGCAGTCCCGTCAAGAAGCGCGCCTTGAGACGGCACTCGTCGTATTCGTCGCCGCTGGCGCTGTCGTACACGATGCCGGCGCCCACGCCCATCTCGCCTTGCGCCACGCCGGTGGCGGCATCGGGCGCACCCAGGGCCAGGGTGCGGATCGGCACTGCCAGGCAGAAGTCGCCCACCGTGCCCGGGTTGGCATCAATCGTGGGATCGAACCAGCCGATGGCGCCGGTGTAGATGCCGCGCGGGTCGGGTTCGAGTTCGCCGATGATTTCCATGGCGCGGCGCTTGGGCGCACCGGTGATCGAGCCGCACGGGTACAGCGCCTCGAACACCTGCGCCAGCGTGGCGTCGGGGCGCAGACTGGCGGTGATGGTGGAGGTCATTTGCAGCACGCTGCCGTAGCGCTGCACGTCGAACAGCGCCGGCACCTGCACGCTGCCGGTTTGCGCTACGCGTGCGATGTCGTTGCGCAGCAGGTCGACGATCATCAGGTTTTCGGCGCGGTTTTTCGGGTCCGCCGCCAGCGTGCGTGCGCGTGCCAGGTTGTCATCCGCGTGCGTGTCTGCCTGGGTCGGCGGTGCGGCCGGCGCCGTGCCCTTCATCGGCCGCGCAGTGAGTACGCCGCCCGCGTGGCGCACGAACAGTTCGGGCGACAGCGACAGCACCGCCGAGCCGTCCTCACACTGCACCAGCGCGCCATACGGCACCGGCTGGCGCGCGCGCAGCCGCGCATACAGCGCATGGATGCCGCCAAACGCGTCAAAGCGCAGCCGCATGGTGTAGTTGACCTGGTAGGTGTCGCCAGCCTCGATGTACGCGTGGATGCGCGCCAGCGCGGCGTCGAAGGCCGGCTGGTCGATATTGGCGCGCACGTTGGCGATACCGGCCGGGCGCGCGATCGGGAACGAACGCGCCGCCAGCCAGTCGCCCACTTCGGCCGCCGTTTTCAGTTCGCACCGGCGAAACAGCAGCACCTGCGCCAGCGGCGCAGCGCCAGACGCGGCAGGGCGGCGGTGCGATGTGCCGGGCCGCCCGTCAGCGATGCCCAGCAACTCTACCCCGAGCTCGTAGGTGCACAGCGTGACCGCGTACTCGCCGCGCGCCAGTGCTGCCTGCATGGCGTCCAGTACTTGCTGCCAGTCGCCGATGGCTTCGCAGCGCAGCGTGGCCACGTGGTCGGTGTACAGGCGTGAGGTCGTGGCGACGGTGGCGCCGTCGAGCAGCGGGCTGGCGTCATCGAGCAGGGCAAAGCATTCGGCGGTCATGGACATCACTGCGGTTAGCCGAGCAGCAGCGCGATGTGCAGCGGCGCGTCCTGGGTCGGGTTGTTCTTGAAGCCGCTCTTGGCGTAGCGGTGCCAGCGGCCGATGACGAAGCTCGCCAGCATGGCCGCGCGCGGCGCGACTTCTTCTTCGCGCCCGTGGCCTTCGGTGGCGGCCACGCGCAAGGCCTGCTTGAGGGCCAGTTCCACGCGGTCGTAGAACTGGTTCATGCGCAGTTGCAGGCGGTCGTCTTCGTTGACCAGCGCCTCGCCGATCAGCACCCGCGTCATGCCCGGGTTCTGGCTGGCGAAGTGCAGCAGCATGCCGACGATATCGCGCGCCTGCGTCAGGCCGTCGTCGTGGCGTTCGGCGATCTGGTTGATCAAACCAAAAACGCTGGACTCGATGAATTCGATCAGGCCCTCGAACATCTGCGCCTTGCTGGCGAAGTGGCGGTACAGCGCCGCCTCGGAAAAGCCCAGCTTGCGCGCCAGGGCGGCCGTGGTGATCTTGTCGCCCTTGGGCTGTTCCAGCATCTCCGCCAGCGCTTGGAGGATGTCGAGGCGGCGCTGGCCGGGCGGTGTGCTTGCCATGTGATCTCGCGGGTAAAAAGTAAAAGTAAAGGTGGTCAGCGCAGGCGATGCAGCCGCGCCGGCAAGTTCCGGACAGATTTTACTTTGACATCGACATAAGCGGGGCGGATCAGCCTTTTTTGTGGATGGGCGAGACCGGCCGTGTCGCGCAGCGTCAGGTACTGCGTCACCCACGCCGTGCGCATGCCCAGCGCGTGCGCGCTGCGCAAATTCGCCAGCGTGTCCTCGACCAGGATGCAGTTCGCCGGGGTCAGGCGGTGCATGCGCATCAGTTTGCGCAGCAGCAGTTTCGACGGCTTGGGCCGCAGCTGGCGGTTGACCGTCATCGCTTCCACCGCGATGTGGTGGCCGAACGAACGGTGCAGGCCCAGGTGGCGCAGTACCTGGGTGGAGTAGCGGTGCGGCGCGTTGGTCAGCAGGATCTTGCGGCCCGGCAGGCGGCGCAGCAGCTGGCGCAGCCCGCGCTCGGCGCGGATCAGCGAGGTCAAATCCTCGATGCTGTGGGTTTCGTGCAAAAAGTGCGCAGCCTGCACGTTGTGGTGCTTGACCAGTCCGAGCAGGGTGGCGCCATAGCGGCGCCAGTACTGGGTGCGCGCGGCATCGACCACGGCGTCGCTGGCGGGCGTGATGCCGTCGCCCAGCACGCGGGCGATGTACAGGTTCATATTGGCCACGATGGCCGGAAAAATAGCGTACGAAGCGTTGTGCAGCGTGTTGTCCAGATCAAACAACCATACCGGCGAGGAAAGAGTAGTATTCACGAGAGACGATTTACAAAGAGAGCCAAGACAGCCATGCGCCTGATTATAGTGATGTTCTACAGTTTGATCTGCCTGCTGGCCGGGCCGGCCCGGGCCGAAGCACTGGCGCCGGTCGCCGCGCCGGCGGCCACTACTACCCCCAATCGCGGTGCGCTGTTCAAGGTGGAGCAGGGCGGGCGCACGCTGTACCTGTTCGGCACCATTCACGTGGGCACCCGGGATTTCTATCCGCTCGAGCCGCGCCTGGCCGGTGTGCTCAAGCAGGCGCCGGTGCTGGCGCTGGAGATCGATCCATTGGGCGACCAGCAGCGCCTGGCCCGTGCCCTGCAAAAATATGGCCTGGCGCTCAAGGGCGGCGCCTCGATGGCGTCGCTGTCGCCGGCCTGGCGTGCGCGCCTCGACCGCCTGCTCAAGCAGTACCAGATCGCGCCCGAGTCGGTAGCCATGATGCGGCCGTGGATGTTGGCCAGCATGCTCACGGTGAGCGAATTTGCGGCGCAAGGCTACGATCCGTCGCTGGCGGTGGACAGCTACCTGTCGCGCCAGGCCCACGACAACGGCCAGAAAGTGATCGAACTCGAATCGCCCGAAGCGCAAATGTCCTTGTTCGGCAAGCTGTCCACCGCCGACCAGGTGCTGTTCCTGCAGGAGGCGATTGCCGGCATCGAAGACAAGGAGCAGGCCGACCAGTCGCGCGAAATTGCTGATGCCTGGCGCCACGCCGACGTCAAAGCGCTCGACGCGCTGGCGCAAAAATCGGCCACCGACGACAGTTTTTCGGGACGCTTCGTGCAGAAGGTATTGCTCGACGGGCGCAACCCGGCACTGGCCGACGCCATGGTGCGCCTGATGGCGCGCGAAAACAACAGCCTGGCCGCAATCGGCGTGCTGCACCTGGTGGGCAAAGGAAGCGTGCCGGAACTGCTGCGCAAGCGCGGGCTGAAGGTCGAGCGGATTTACTAGGGCGGGGAGGGCACTACAGGAAGATGGTGCCCTTTACGTGGATTGAACACGTGGCCTCTCCCTTACCAAGGGAGTGCTCTACCACTGAGCTAAAAGGGCAAACAAATGTGGCGAATCACTTCAAATACCGGCGCGAAGTGCGTCGCCGTTTTTTCAGTGAGACCGGATCATAGTTCCAAATGCCTGTTCGGTCAATACTTCGAGCAATAAAGAGTGCTCGATGCGACCGTCGATGATGTGCACGGTGTTCACGCCCGACTTGGCTGCGTCCAGCGCCGATGAAATTTTAGGCAGCATGCCGCCCGAGATCGTGCCGTCGGCGAACATCTCGTCGATCTCGCGCGCCGACAGGTCGGTCACCAGGTTGCCCTGCTTGTCCTGCACACCGGCGATATTGGTCATCATGATCAGCTTTTCGGCTTTCAGGATCTCGGCGATCTTGCCGGCGACGACGTCGGCGTTGATGTTATACGCCTGGCCGTCCTGGCCGAAACCGATTGGCGAAATGATCGGAATGAAGGCGTCGTCCTGCAGCGCTTTTACTACTGCCGGGTTGATGGCGTCGATCTCGCCGACGAAGCCGATGTCCAGTGTCTGGCCCGGATTGTCCTTGTCGGGCATGGCCATCTTGCGGGCGCGGATCAGGCCACCGTCCTTGCCGGTCAGGCCCACCGCCTGGCCGCCGTAGTGGTTGATCAGCATGACGATGTCCTGCTGGACTTCGCCGCCGAGCACCCACTCCACCACTTCCATGGTTTCTTCGTCGGTGATGCGCATGCCCTGCACGAAGGTGCCTTGCTTGCCGATTTTTTTCAGGGCGTTGTCGATTTGCGGACCGCCGCCGTGCACCACGACCGGGTTCATGCCGACCAGCTTGAGCAGGATGACGTCGCGCGCGAAGCCGTGTTTCAGGCGTTCGTCGGTCATCGCGTTGCCGCCGTATTTGATGACGATGGTCTTGCCGTGGTAATTGCGGATATAGGGAAGTGCCTCAGCCAGGATCTGCGCCTTGATCTGCGGGGACACCGCGGTCAAATCGTCATTCATGCCTAAGTTAAGGTGAGAAAATTGGGTCATGGCGAGTCCGGTAAAGAAAGTGCAGCAATTTTACAGCCTGCGGCTGCGGTCAAGCACGCATTATAGGGCCATCTGGTTGTATTTTCAGCGTTCATCGGCTAGTCTGGCCGCCACACCGATCAAGACTGACCTATGAGCAACTGCGCGCGCTGCGGCGCCACCTTCTCCTGCGCGATGGCCGATACCGGCCCGGCAACCGCCATCCCGGCGCCGCCTTGCTGGTGCACGTACCTGCCGCCGGCAGTGCCGGTGCCGGACAGCGCCGCCACTGCCGAAACCATCGGCTGCTGGTGCCCGGCATGCCTGGCGGCGCGCATCCAATTGCTGAAAGGGACTCGATAAACCGTAGCGAGCGGATCGCGCAGTTTTGCGAGGTCCTTTAACTGACGGTTCGGAAGAAACGCAGCATCTCGCGGCTGGCATCGGGGCCGCGCGAGTCGGTGTACGTGCCATGTTCGCTGCCGCCCGACCAGGCATGGCCGGCGCCGTGCACCACCCAGTGTTCGCCGAGCGGCGAGCCGTCGGCCCTGGTGTGCGTGGTTTGCGTGTAGCGGTAGCCGTTCGGTACCGCGCCCGATTGCACCGCCGGATCGGTGTCAATGCTGTGCAAATGCTGGGCCATCACCTGCTCGCCGTTGCGCGGGTTGACGGTGGTGTCGCTGTCGCCGTGGAACACGATGATCGGTTGCGAACCGTTGCCGGCCTTGGGCACGTTGGCGTTGCTGGCGCCGCGCTTCATGGCCGACAGCGCCGACGGCAAATCCGTGGCCGACGCGAATGGCAAGCCCGAATGCACGCCCACCGCCGCAAACAGCTCCGGGTACAAGGTGCCGACGATGACCGCCATGGCGCCGCCGGCCGACAGCCCGGCCACGTACACCTGCTGCGGATTGACCGCATAGTCGTCGCTGATTTTTTCAGCGATGCCGGCGATGATCGACGGCTCGCCCTGGCCACGCTGCTGGTCGATCGAATTGAACCAGTTCCAGCATTTCGACTGGTTGGCGCCGGAGGTCTGTTCCGGATAGACCACCAGGCAGCCTGCTTCCTCGGCGACCTGGTTCATCTGGGTGCCGGCGGCGAAATCGTCGGGGTTCTGGGTGCAGCCGTGCAGCATCACCAGCAGCGGCATCGGCTGGCCGCTGTAGGTCGACGGGATGAACAGCTTGTAGTTGCGGCTGCCCGCGTGGTTGGCATAGCTGCCGGTTTCGAAGCGCGCACCGGCGGGCAGCGGCACCTGCGGCGTGTGCACGCCCGGGTGGCGCAAGGTGCCGAGGTCGATGCCGCGCTCGAAGCTGGCCGTCAGATCGATCTTGATGCCCATTTTTTCCAGCATGTCCTGCGCGTAGGCGGCGGGATTGATGGCGGGGTTGGGGGCGGCCGCCGGTGCAGCGTCGACTGCGGGCGCGGCTTGCGCTGCCTGCTGCGCTGCCTGCTGCGGTGCCGCTTCCGGTGCGGGCCTGGATTTGGGCTCCGGCGCCGGTTGGAAGTTATGACGTGTTTCGTCGGCAGGTGCTGCCACGGCGGCCGCTTCCACGGCGGCCGTATCCACGGTGGCCGTATCCACGGCGGCCGCTTTCACAGTAGCTGCTGCCGGTGGCGGCGTGGCGGTTTTGGCCGACGTGTAATCAGGCGCGGGATTGAGGTCGCGCATGCCGCCCGGTGGCGCCTTGGGCGACGGTTTTGGGGTGTTCATCCGTTGTTCCTGAAGTTTTTGCTGTTGTTGCATCATGCTTTCGACAGCCTTGTGCAGCATCGCGGTGGCGCCCTTGCGGACGAGCTTTTGTGCTGCCTGTCGCATATGCGACATGAATGGAAGTTTCATGGTGTTCCCTTAGTGGTGGATGCGTGGCGCCAGGGCGGTTTTCAGTACCGCGCTGGCATGCAGCGAACCTAAAACGAAAATCGAGTCGATTGTTGCCAGCGCCAGTTCGACCGTGACGTCGCTGGCAATGCTGGCCAATCCCAGTACCTGGATGTGCAGCCGTTCGCCGGCTTCTCGAATGGCTTCGAGGTCGGCACGCGTGTAATGCTGCATGCCGAGCACTAGGCTTTTGCGCGCCACCGTCTGCTTGACGACGTCGGCGTGCTGGTTCAACTGGTTGCGGATCGCGGTGCGGATCAAGTCCGTCCGGTTCGAATAAAACCCCTCTTGCACCAAGAGGTCGATCTGGCCCAGGTCGATCGGGCCGAGGTTGATCGTGATCTTTTCCGAGTCGGCGGTCTTCAGTTTTAATTCTTGCTTGGCCATATGTCTCCATCCATTTACCATCTACCTGGATGGTAGTATAAGGACGATCTGCGGCAAATCAAGCAGCGCACGTGCATAATGTGGGTCATGAGTGCGCCACCTAACCCTATCCCTTCTCCTTGCGTGAGCCTTTGCAAGATGGACGTCGAACGCCAGTACTGCATGGGCTGCCTGCGAACCATCGACGAAATCATGGCCTGGTCCAAGGCCGACGACGCCTATAAACAGGCGGTGTGGGTGGAAATCGCCCGCCGCAGGGACACGGTCTCGTTTGATGAGGATGGTTTCCTGCGCTGAAATAGAGCATGGCCCCTATTTTTGGCACGATCGTACTTTTTTCGATCTATAATCGCTCGACCGATTTTTCGATCCGATCAACCTTCTCAGCGAGTTCGCCATGGCCCTGCCTGCAGTGTTGCAAAACCTCTCACTTCCCGTCATCGCTTCACCGATGTTCATCGCCAGCGGTCCGGCGCTGGTGGCGGCGCAATGCAAGGCCGGCATCGTCGGCTCGTTCCCGGCACTCAATGCCCGTCCTGCCGAACTGCTCGACGTGTGGCTGACCGACCTGAAAAAGGAACTGGCCGACTACCAGGCCGCCAATCCCGGTAAAAAAGTGGGCCCGATCGCGGTCAACCAGATCGTCCACCAGTCCAACGACCGCCTGGCCCACGATGTGGAAGTGTGCGTCAAGCACCAGGTGCCGATCATCATCTCGTCGCTGCGCGCGCCGCCGAAAGAGATGCTCGACGCCATCCACAGCTACGGCGGCATCGTGCTGCACGATATCGTTTCGATCCGCCATGCGGAGAAAGCGCTGGAAGCCGGCGTCGATGGCCTGATCCTGGTGGCGGCCGGCGCCGGCGGGCATGCCGGCACGCTGTCGCCGTTCGCGCTGGTGGGCGAAGTGCGCAAGTTTTTCAGCGGCCCGATCGCCCTGTCCGGCGCGATTGCTACCGGCGACGCCATCCTGGCCGCGCAAGCGATGGGCGCCGACTTTGCCTACATCGGCTCGCGCTGGCTGGCCACGCAGGAGTCGAATGTGAGCGCTGACTATCGCGACGCGATCGTGGAATCAACGGCTGCCGACGTCATCTACTCCAACCTGTTTACGGGCGTGCACGGCAACTACCTGAAAAAATCGATTGTTGCGGCCGGCCTGGACCCGGACGCGCTGCCGCAGTCGGACAAGACCAGCATGAATTTCGGCTCGGGCAGCGCCAAGGCCTGGCGCGACATTTGGGGGGCCGGCCAGGGCGTGGGCCTGATGAACGATATCCCGACGACGGCCGAGATGGTGGTGCGCCTGAAGCAGGAGTACGACGCCGCCCGCGCCCGCCTGGCGCTGTAACACCAGGTAAATTATCTCAACGGTAATCTTTTTCGGTTGCCGTTAAGCTAAGATGGTTTCATCCAATCACGGGGAAACCATCTTGAAGATCTCGCACGCCGTTGCCGCCATCACTCTGGCGTTGCTGTCCACTGTGTCCACCGTGTGCGCCGCGCAGGTGAATATGAAAATGAACGCGGCAGCCCAGCCCCTGTTCGACGAGGCCCAGGTGCTGTCGAGCCAGGGCAAGATGCAGGAAGCCCTGGCCAAGTACTCGGCGGCCGCCAAGGCCGATCCGTCGTCGTCGGTGCCGCTGTCCCAAATCGCCGAGTTGTTCCGCCAGGCGTCCGAACAGGCGCAAGGCGAGCGCCAGGTCAAGCTGCGCCAGCAGGCGGAATCGCTGGTGTCCCAGATCCTGCAAAAGTTTCCCGACGAGCCGCTGGCCCACGAGGTGCAGCGCAAGCTCAGGGACAATACGCCGCCGCCGCTGCACAAGGCCAGCGCGGCCGCGCAGGCGGAAATGGACCTGGGCGAAACCGCCTTTGCCCAAAACAAGATGGATGTTGCGCTGGCCCATTACGAGCGCGCCGCTGCCATCGATCCCGGTTATTCCATGGCCTGGGTGTATGCGGGCGACAGCTACTATGCGCAGAAAAAATATGCAGAAGCGGAAACCCGCTACCGCAAGGGCGTGGAGATCGAGCCGCTCAATTCCCAGGGCTGGCGCTACCTGTCCGATGCGCTGGCATTCCAGGGCAAGCGTGGCGCAGCCGAGGATGCGTTGTTCGAAGGCATCGCCGCCCAGCCGAGCCAGGTACCGAATTGGATCAAGCTTGCGCAGTTGCGCGATGCGGCCGGGTACCCCGTCACGCCGCTCAAGCTGGTGCGCAAGTCCTGGGGCAGCCTGAACGCCGACAACAAGCCCGTGGTCCATCTTGACGAGGAATACGCGAGCACGGAAAAAGGCCGGCCTGCCGACGGCGCGTTCTGGTTGATGCTCGCCAGCCAGCAAGCGCTCGACCTGGGTGCACGAGAAGAAGGCAACGGAAATTCCGCGACGCTGGCGGCCGAAGCGGCCAGATGGCGCCTCGGATTCAAGGTGGTCGATGAGGTGACGGCCAATGGCGATCCGGGGCTCGCCACCCCGGCGCTGAAAACCTTGCAGATGCTCGACAAGGATGGCGAACTCGAGACAGCATTGCTGCTGCTCGACTACCGCGAATCGTGGCGCCCCGAGCTCGAAGCCTGGAAGCGCGACAACCCGAACGGCATCCGCAAGTTCGTCGATAAATACGCGCTGCGGCCCTGATTACGTCTGCTGCAGTTCTTCGGGGCGGATCGCCCACAGGCCCGGCAGGTTGCGCCAGTAGCCGTAGGCATCCATGCCGAAGCCGACCACGAAACGGTTGGGAATGGTCAAACCGACAATGTCGGCATTGACCGGCTTGGTCTTGCCGATGGCCTTGTCCGCGAACACGGCCAGGATCACTTCCGCCGCGCCCATGTCCAGCAGGCGCTGCTTGACATGGGCCAGGGTTTCGCCTTCGTCGAGGATATCGTCGAGCACGATCACGGTGCGGCCCGCCACGTTGGAGCGCGGTACCACTTTCCACACAACTTCACCACCCTTGTCTTCGTCGCCGTAGCGGCTCACGTGGATATAGTCGAACTCGAGCGGGAAGGTCAGTTGCGGCAGCAGGTTGCCGGTAAACACCACCGCGCCGCCCATCACGCCGAGCACCAGCGGAAACGCTTCGGCCTCGGGGTGGTTGTAGCGGGCGTTGAGGTTGTCGGCCATGGCCGTGACAGCGGTGTCCACGTCTTGCTTGGTGAACAACTCTTCCGCATTTTGCAGCAGCGCGCGGGCGCGGTTATGGTGGAAATCTTGCATGATTTTCTCGGTAAAAACGATACCCGCCATTATCCTTCATCTGGCGAATTCCTGCGGCAAAGTTGGCTATTTGCAAGTCGACCGAATTAAGCGCTGGCGCCGCCCAGTATGTCGCGTTGCAGCTTTTTGGTCAGCTTATTCAATATTAGTTCATGGGCCCTGTTAATCAAGCCGGTTAATTCCGCATCGCCCATGGTTTGAATATCTTCGATGCGTATCCATTTGGCGCGCGCCAGGTAGGGCGCGGGAATAATACCGTCGCGGTCGGTTAGTCCGAGAAACAAATCGTCATCCACTTTCAAACTCAAACGCGTGACTTTATGCCCGGTATCGGTGGCTGCAAACATTTTTCCGCCCACCGAAAACACCAGCGTCGATTCCCATTTCACGTCTTCGGTCGCGCCCGGCAGGGAGCGGCACAACGCCTTGGCTTGTTCGAGCTTCACGGTAGTCCCCGCAGTCTGGATGGTCCGCCGATTATACCGGGTGCGCTGTTTATGCCGGAATCTGGCAAACACGCGCCAATAACTGGCATAAAAACGGCGAAAACCACCCGTCGGACGTGAGCAAGTGCGCGCAGACCGCGATTCCAGGCGGGAACCAGTGCCCGGGCAATCGCGGTATCATAGGGATAATTGACCATGCCGCGCTTGCGGCGCAACGGACTCATGCATATGACCACTACCCACCACACCGCCGAGCGCCTGCTGCAACTGCGCGCCGCGATGCGCCAGCACGGCATCGACGCCCTGATGGTGCCATCTGCCGATCCCCATTTATCGGAATACCTGCCACCGCGCTGGCAGGGCCGTGAATGGCTCAGTAATTTCACCGGCTCGGTTGGTACCTTCATTATTACCCAGGAGTTTTCCGGTATCTGGACCGATGCCCGTTATTGGACCCAGGCCGAACAGCAATTGGCCGGCAGCGGTATTCAATTAATGAAAATAACGTCCGGCGCCAGCGTGCAATATATCGACTGGCTGGCCGCCTATTTAAAAGCCGGCCAGACCGTGGCAGTCGATGGCGCGGTGTTGGGATTATCGATCGCCCGCCTGTTGCAGCAGGCGCTGGCCGCCAAAGATGTCGCGCTGCGCTTCGATCTCGACCTGCTCGATGCCGTCTGGCCCGATCGTCCCAGCCTGCCCGCCGCGCCCGTGTATGAACACCTGCCGCCGTATGCGTCAAAAAGCCGCAGCGGCAAGCTGGCCGATTTGCGCGGCGCCATGCAACAGCTGGGCGCCAACCGCCACGTCATTTCCACGCTTGACGATATTGCTTATTTATTCAATTTGCGCGGCGCGGATGTGCCGTTCAACCCGATCTTCCTGGCCCACGCGCTGGTCACGCCCACCCGCGCCACGCTGTTCGTGGCCGACAATAAAATCTCGCCCGAACTGCGTGAACAGCTGGCCCAGGAAGACATCGACGTCGCCCGTTACGACGGCTTTGCTGCCGCCCTGGCTGCGCTGGGGCCGGAGTCCACCCTGCTGATCGACCCGCGCCGCATCACCCACGGCACCCGCCAGGCGATTGCCGCCAAAGTCAAAGTGGTGGAGGCGACCAACCCCACCACGCTGGCCAAGTCGCGCAAGAGCGAGGCCGACGCGGGCCAAGTGCGCGTGGTCATGGAACACGATGGCGCCGCCCTGTGCGAGTTTTTCAGCTGGCTCGATACCACCCTGGCCGACCCGCAGCGCGCGCCGCTGACCGAACTGACCATCGACGAGCAGATCACGGCGGCCCGCGCCCGCCGTCCCGGTTTTGTCAGCCCCAGTTTCGCCACCATCGCCGGGTACCAGGCGAACGGCGCGATCATGCACTACCGCGCCACCGAGGCGAGCCACGCCGTCATCGACGGCGACGGCCTGCTGCTGATCGACTCGGGAGGGCAGTACCTGGGCGGCACCACCGACATCACCCGGGTAGTGGGCGTGGGGGCCATCTCGGCCGAGCACAAACGCGACTTCACGCTGGTGCTCAAGGGGCTGATCGCGCTGTCGTCGGCCCATTTCCCGCGTAGCACGAGGTCGCCGATGCTTGACGCCATCGCCCGCGCCCCGCTGTGGGCAGCCGGCATGGACTACGGCCACGGCACCGGCCACGGTGTCGGTTACTTCCTCAATGTGCACGAAGGACCGCAGTCGATCTCGCCGTCGGCCATGCCCGAGCCGCAAACGGCCATGGAAGCTGGCATGATCACGTCGATCGAACCGGGCCTGTACCGGCCCGGCCAGTGGGGCATCCGCATCGAGAACCTGGTGCTCAACCGGGCTGCCGGCCAGACCGATTTCGGCGACTTCCTGCAGTTCGAAACGCTCACCCTGTGCCCGATCGACACCCGCTGCCTGGACGCAGCGCTGCTGCGCGACGACGAGCGGCGCTGGCTCAACGACTATCACGCCATGGTGCGCGAGCGCCTGTCACCGCTGGTGACGGGGGCCGCGCTGGCCTGGCTCACCCAACGTACGGAGGCAGTATGAGCGGACGCGCCACCCGCGCCACCTCGGCGCTCGACCGATTGAAAGCCCGCACCGGCAACCCGCGCTACTCGATGGCGCGCACCGGCGCCGGCCACTTTACCCTTAGCGACGGCGCCGGTGAGCCGCCGCTGTGCCCACCGCTCGAACTCGACGACTTCGTCGCGTTCGTCAACGGCATTTCGCCACTGGCGCCCAAGCGGGTGAGCAAGCTCGATATCGCCTTCGAAAAACAGCTGCAGAAAAAGCCAACATAAACCAAGGGCGCCTCATGCCGGCAATCGAATTCCTCGGCGCGTACTGGTCGCAGTCGGAAGTGGCCACCAACCTGGTGATCCTGCTTAATTTGCTGGGGGCGCTGGCGCTGGGCCTGGTGGTTGGCTACGAGCGCTCGTACCACGGCCGCGCGGCCGGCATGCGCACTTATGGCCTGGTGTGCATGGCGTCGGCCGCGCTCACCGTCATCGGCGGCTATCCGGGCCACTGGTTCGGCGGCCACGTGTCGCAGTACCTGATCAACTCCGACCCCACCCGCATCGTGCAGGGCATTGTCACCGGCATCGGCTTCCTCGGCGCCGGGGTGATCATGCGCGAGGGGTTCAATATCAGCGGCCTGACCACGGCCGCGTCGATCTGGGCCTCGGCGGTGATCGGCGTGATGGTGGGCGTGGGCTTTTACCTGGGCGCGATCGGGCTGGCCATTTTGTGCGCCGGCTCCATGGTGCTGCTCACGCGGGTGGAGGCGTGGCTGCCGTCGCGCCACGCGATCGCGATCACCATGCGCTTCAAGGCCGGGTACCGGCCGCAGGAACAGGCGCTGCGCGAGATGGCGCTGCAGCGCGGCTATGAAATCGCCGGCGGCTCGCTGATGATCGGCAGCGACGGCGGCATGCAGGAGTGGCGTTTCGTCGCCATCGCCTTCAGCAAACGCAGCGGGGCGCCGATGTCGGTGCTGTCGGCCGAACTGGCCGATTTCGACGGCATCCACAGTTTCCAACTCTCCCACGCAAGGAATTAAAAATGACAACACCAGCCCAGGACGTGCTTGATTTCTGGTTCACCCCCGACCCGGGTCAACCGGCCGATGCCATGCGCACCGCCTGGTTCAAGAAGGATGACGGGTTCGACGCCGAGATCGGCCGCCGCTTCGGCGCGCTGATCGACCAGGCGGTAGCGGGCGGCTTGCAGGAATGGGACCAGCAGGGTCCGGCCGGCACGCTGGCGCGCATCCTGCTGCTCGACCAGTTTACCCGCAATGTTTATCGCGGCACGCCGCAGGCATTTGCCGGCGACGCGCAGGCGCTCGCTGCCGCGCAGGCCCTGGTCGCGTCGGGCCAGGACTTGTCTCTGCCGCCGCTGCAACGCAGTTTTGTGTACTTGCCGTACGAGCACGCGGAAGACCTGGCGCAGCAAGACCTGGCGGTGGCGCTGTACACGCGCCTGGCCGGCGACCCCACGGTGGCCGCCTCGGCCGAGCTGGCCAAGGGCATCGCCGGCATGCTCGATTACGCCCACAAGCACCACGAAGTGATTGCTCGCTTCGGCCGCTTCCCCCATCGCAACGAGATTATCGACCGTCCGTCCACGCCGGAAGAACAGGAATACCTGAGCCAGCCGGGCGCGGGTTTCTGATGGCAGTAACGCTCAACCTGGTGGGAGCGGGCCACGTGGGCCGGGTGCTGGGCCGCTTGCTGGCGCGCCAGGGCGGCGTTGACATCGGCCAGGTGCTCACGCGGTCCGCCGCCTCGGCGCGCCAGGCGGTGGATTTTATCGGCGCCGGCCAGCCGGTCGAGCGCTACGACCAGCTGCAAGCGGCGCAGCTGCACTTGCTGGCCGTGGGCGATGACCAGGTCGAAGCGGCCTGCGCGGCGCTGGCCGCTGTCGTGCCGCTGGCCGGCAGCATCGTGTTCCATTGCAGCGGCGCCCTGGCCTCCACCCACTTGCAGGCTGCGCGCGACGCCGGCGCGCTGGTAGCCAGCGTGCACCCGATCCGCAGCTTTGCCGATCCGGCAGCAGTGGCCGACCGCTTCGACGGCACCTATTGCGGCGTGGAGGGCGACGCTGCGGCGCTGGCGGTGCTGATGCCGGCGCTCGAGGCGATCGGCGCGCAGCCGGTGCCGATCGCCGCCGGCGCCAAGACCGTGTATCACGCGGCGGCCGTGTTTGCCAGCAACTACCTGGTGACGGTGCTCGATGCCGCCCTGCGCGCCTACCAGGCCGCCGGCGTGCCCGAAGACGTGGCGCGGCGCATGGCGCAGCCGCTGGCATCCGAATCGATGGCCAACGTGTTTCGGCTCGGTGCGGCCACCGCGCTTAGCGGGCCGATCGCACGCGGCGACCTGGCCACCGTGGCGCGCCAGCAGCAGGCGGTATCGCAATGGGACGCACCCACCGGCGACCTGTACCGCGACCTGGTCGCACCAACCACGGCGCTGGCGCGCAGAAAATCCCGATGACGGCGAAACACTGCGGTGTTGCAGTTGAAATGCCACGAATTGACAAATAACTCCGTTGATACATCGACAAACGCCCTGATAAGCAATAAGCTTGATTCTCAGAATGTTTTTTCTGAGAAATTAGCGGTTCACAAAGTGTCGCGCTGGCGTCAATTGTATAGGGGTAAACAATGTTATTTTTGAAAAGCACCACCGTGACGAAAGCGCCGGGCATTTACGACGTCGATATCGCCGCCAAGCCGCCAGGCAAAACTTTCGGCGTGTTCATTGCCACCGATCCCGACCATCCGCCGACCGCCGTGCTGGAAAAGCTGGCCGAGCTGGGTTTCAAGAATACCTATAGCGGCGGTTACACCCACAAGGATCGCGGCAAGGTGCTGGACCTGCATTTCCAGAAAGACGGCACCGACCTGTTCCAGGGCTGGAAAGCCGAAGAGCTGGAAGGCAATATGGCTGCCATTACCGCCTTGTTCTCCAGCATCGGCATCGCCATCACCCCGCGCGTGATGTCGCTGGCCGAGGCGTACGCTTAAGTTCATCCTGGGTCCCATGCAGGTATCATGCGCGCATGGACCTTTTTGAAGACGCTGCCGCCAGTACCCTGAGCGCCATCCCGATCGAGGATGGCCAGCTCGCCTTTCAGCAGCGCCTCCTGCTGGACTTGTCGCCGGAAGAAATCTTTCGCCGCCTGCGCGACGAGACCGACTGGCGCGCCGAACAAATCCAGGTGTGGGGCAAACTGCACTGGCAACCGCGCCTGTCGGCCTGGCATGGCGAAGCGCGGTATCGCTATTCCGGCAAGACCTTCGATCCCCAGCCGTTTACACCGCTGCAACTGCACATCAAACAGGCAGTCGAGCAGGCCACCGGCTGCCGCTTCAACAGCGTGCTGCTCAATTACTACCGCGACGAGCGCGACAGCATGGGTTTCCATGCCGACGACGAGCGCGAGCTGGGCCCCGAGCCGGCCATCGCCTCGGTCAGCTTCGGCGCACCGCGCACCTTCATCCTCAAGCACCGTACCCGGCCGCAGACCATCAAGCTGGCGCTGGGCGACGGCTGCCTGCTATTGATGGCCGGCACACTCCAGCAACACTGGACCCACGGCATCAACAAGGAACGCGCCGCGCGCGGCCCGCGCATCAACCTCACTTTCCGGCTGATCCTGTGAGTGCTGGCGCACCCAGCTATCCTTTTGCCAAAGGTTTTGACGCAATCTCTTAAGCCTCGCTTAAGTTTGGTCGTGAAACCAATTGGCAGTCATTCGTTTGGCTCACATCTCGTTACACTTATTACTAATTCGGTCGTGACGCCTTCGGCATCTGGTGGTATCTTGAACACATCGCGATTCAACACAGAGAGAATTGCGATCCCAAGCAAGTCCATAACCACTTTTGCTGAAAGATCGAGATCATGAAAAAAATTATTCTGGCAGTTATTGCTTCCGCAGCCGCCCTGGCTGGTACCTCTGCCTACGCCGATGACGCAGGCACCGGTTACGTCGGCGTTGGCGCCGTCGGCAGCAAATACGAATTCAATGCTCCTAACGCGGTAAGTGGCGAAAACCACAGCGGCTACAAGGCTGGCGGCAAGATCTACGGTGGTTACAATATCGACCAGACCTGGGCAGTTGAAGGCGGTTACACCGATTTCGGCAAAAAATCGTATAACTACACCGCCGGCGGCCTGCCGGGCGGCGTGCATACCGATGCTCACTCGTACTACCTGGCCGGTAAAGGCACGTGGCCTGTGAACCAGCAAATCGCGCTGACCGGCAAGCTTGGCGTGGCCCGCAACACCAACGAAGTGAGCACCTCCGGTATCTCGTCGGTTAATGGCGACAAGAACAAGACCGCGCTGTACGCATCGGTCGGTGCCGAGTACGCTGTGACCAACAACGTCAAAGTCTCGCTCGAATACGAACACTACGGCAAGAACGACATCGACACCGGTCGTAAAAGCGGTGCTGTCACTGCCGGCGTGCGTTACGCTTTCTAAGCCCAACGCTGCTTAGTTTCAAATGAAAAAGCCACCGGTCGATCCGGTGGCTTTTTTGCGTTGTGCGGGCAACACGAGAAGCCGGCGTGATACCGGCCCTGCTGCTTAGGCCGTGAGCGGCTTGTAGCGGATACGTTTTGGCTTGGCGCCTTCTTCGCCGAGGCGCTTTTTCTTGTCCGCTTCGTATTCCTGGTAGTTACCGTCGAAGAAGGTCACTTGCGAATTGCCTTCGAAGGCCAGGATGTGGGTGGCGATACGGTCGAGGAACCAGCGATCGTGCGAGATCACCAGCACGGAGCCGGCGAATTCGAGCAGTGCATCTTCCAGCGCGCGCAAGGTTTCCACGTCCAGGTCGTTCGACGGTTCATCGAGCAGCAGCACGTTGCCGCCCTTGAGCAGCGTCTTGGCCAGGTGCAGGCGGCCGCGTTCACCACCGGACAGGTTGCCGACGATTTTTTGCTGGTCGCCGCCCTTGAAGTTGAAACGGCCCAGGTAGGCGCGCGACGGCATTTCGAAGCGGCCCACGCTGAGGATGTCGGCGCCGCCCGATACATCGTCAAACACGGTCTTGTTGTTGCCCAGCTCGTCACGGCTCTGGTCCACCAGCGAAATGCGCGCGGTCTGGCCGATCGCCACTTCGCCGCTGTCCGGCGTGTCGATGCCGGCGATCATCTTGAACAGGGTCGATTTACCGGCGCCGTTGGGGCCGATAATGCCGACGATGGCGCCCGGCGGCACGGTGAACGACAGGTTGTCGATCAGCAGGCGGTCACCAAACGCCTTCGAGACGTTCTTGAATTCGATCACTTCGTTACCGAGGCGCTCGGCCACCGGGATGAAGATCTCCTGGGTTTCGTTGCGCTTCTGGTATTCGTGCTCGCTCAACTCGTTGAAGCGGGCCAGGCGGGCTTTCGACTTGGCCTGGCGCGCCTTCGGATTCTGGCGCGACCATTCGAGTTCCTTCTGCAGCGCCTTTTGGCGGGCCGATTCGGTCGATTCTTCCTGCTTCAGGCGCGCCTGTTTCTGGTCCAGCCACGACGAATAGTTGCCTTTCCATGGGATGCCATGGCCACGGTCCAGTTCCAGGATCCATTCGGCGGCGTTGTCGAGGAAGTAGCGATCGTGGGTAATGCCGACCACGGTGCCCGGGAAGCGCAGCAGGAATTGCTCGAGCCATTCGACCGATTCAGCGTCCAAGTGATTGGTTGGTTCGTCGAGCAGCAGCATGTCGGGCTTGGATAGCAGCAGCTTGCACAGCGCCACGCGGCGCTTTTCACCACCGGACAGCACGCCGATCTTGGCATCCCATGGCGGCAGGCGCAGCGCGTCGGCGGCCATTTCCAGTTGCAGGTTCAGGTTGCCGCCGTCGGACGAGGCGATGATCGCTTCCAGGCGGCCCTGTTCGGCTGCGAGGGCGTCGAAGTCGGCGTCTTCCTCGGCATAAGCTGCATATACGGCGTCGAGCTTGGCTTGCGCTTCAAACACTTCGCCGAGGCCCGATTCCACTTCCTGGCGCACGGTTTTTTCCGGGTCCAGTTGCGGTTCCTGCGGCAGGTAGCCGATGTTCAGACCCGGCATCGGGCGCGCTTCGCCCTGGATGTCGGTATCGATGCCTGCCATAATTTTGAGCAAGGTCGATTTACCGGAGCCATTCAGGCCCAGTACGCCGATCTTGGCGCCCGGGAAGAATGAGAGCGAAATGTCCTTGAGGATCTGGCGTTTCGGCGGGACAATTTTGCCCACGCGGTTCATGGTATAGACGTAATTTGCCATTCAGTGTCTCGGTGATATGAATCGGTAAAAAGCGCGGTAAAAAAGCGCGGTAAAAATCGCGGTGAAAATCCGGGGAAGGACGACAGGATACGACAAATCCCCTGTTACGCCCACTCTTGCGGCCACTATTTAGGGCTGTTACGGCGGCTGACCCACAGCCCTTCGGCCACGTACAGCGCCAGCGCGGTCCAGATAATCGCAAAGCCGATCAGCCGCTCCTGCGGGAACGCTTCGTGAAAGACCCACACGCCAAGCAGCGCCTGCAAGCTCGGCGACAGGTATTGCAGCAGCCCCAGCGCCGACATTGAAATTTTGCGCGCGCCGGCCGCGAACAGCAGCAGCGGAATCGCGGTAATCGGACCGGCGGCCGCCAGCAGCCAGCGCGTGGCGCCGGTGTCGGTGTTCACAAAGGTGTTTTGGCCGTGCAAGGTCAGCCAGACCACGTAGCCCAGCGCCAGCGGGAACAGCAGCATGGTTTCCAGCGACAGGCCTTCGAGCGCGGCCAGCGCGGCGGTCTTGCGCAGCAGACCGTAGCAGGCGAACGAGATGCCTAAAATCAGGGCAATCCACGGTAATTCGCCGGCCGACCAGGTGAGCCAGGCCACGCCGCATGCGGCCAGGCCGATGGCCAGCCACTGGCCCCGGCGCAGGGTTTCTTTCAATACCAGCATGCCCAGCATCACATTGATCAGCGGATTGATGAAGTAGCCGAGGCTGGCATCGAGCACGTGGCCATTGTTGACCGACCAGATATACACGAACCAGTTCGATGACAGCAGCAGCGCGCTGGCAACAAAGGCGCCGAGCACGCGCGGCTGGCGCACCACTTGCGGCAACCATTTCCACTGCTGGCGCACGGTCAGCACGATGGCCAGGAATAGCAGCGACCATAGCATGCGGTGGCCGAGGATTTCCAGCGGCGGCACCTCGCGGATGGCGTGGAAATACAGCGGAAAAATTCCCCAGAGAATAAAGGCGGAGGCGGCGTAGAGAATTCCTGGGTTCATGGTGCAAGGCGGCGAAAACCGTCAAAAACTTGTGGTAAGTCTGACATTATGACCTATCCGGGCGTTGCTTGCTGGCCTCAACTGCCTCGCACACTGCAAGGCGGACGCCCACGCGGCGCCCAGCGGCGTACACTGGCGATATTGACGAATTGGAACGATCGCTATGCCATTCTCCCTGCCAAAATCTGCTTGCGTTTTGTTGGACCTTGTCCTACTGTGCAATGCACCAAAACAACAACAGGTGCAATCTTGACCGAGCAACACAAGAAAAGCAGCGTTGCCGCGCTGACCATGGCCGCCATCGGCATCGTCTACGGCGACATCGGTACCAGCCCACTCTACACCCTCAAGACCATTTTCGATCCCGACCACGGCCTGGTCCTCAACGAGGCCAATCTGCAGGGCATCATTTCCCTGATCTTCTGGGGCCTGACGATGATCGTCTCGCTCAAGTACGTCACCCTGGTGCTGCGCGCCGACAACCGCGGCGAGGGCGGCATCATGGCGCTGATGGCGCTGGCGCTCAACTCGGTCAACAAGGCCGCGCCGCGCTGGCACTATCCATTGCTGGTGCTCGGTGTGATTGGCGCCACCATGTTCTACGGCGACAGCGTGATCACCCCAGCCATTTCGGTACTCGGCGCGATCGAGGGCCTGGAAGTGGCCGCGCCGGGGCTGGAACAATACATCGTGCCACTGACCATCATCGTGCTGGTATCGCTGTACTCGGTGCAGCACCTGGGCACGGCCGGCATCGGCCGCTGGTTCGGCCCCATCATGCTGCTGTGGTTTGCCGCGCTGGCAGTAATGGGCGTGATCAACATCGTGGCCGCGCCACAGATCCTGTACGCGCTCAACCCGGTCAATGCCTTCCACTTCATGCTGGAAAACCGCATGATCGCCTTCGTTGCGCTGGGCGCCGTGGTGCTGGCCTTTACCGGCGCCGAGGCGCTGTACGCGGACATGGGCCACTTCGGCAAGAAGCCGATCCGCATGGCCTGGTTCCTGATCGTGTTCCCGGCGCTGGCGCTCAATTACCTGGGCCAGGGCGCACTGCTGCTCACCCACCCGGAAGCCGTGTCGAATCCGTTCTTCAACCAGCTCGGTTCCTGGAGCGTATACCCGCTGGTCATGCTGTCCACGGCGGCGGCGGTGATCGCCTCGCAGGCCACCATTTCCGGCACCTTCTCGATGACCAAGCAGGCCATTGCGCTGGGCCTGCTGCCGCGCATGCGCATCAACCACACGTCCGCGACCGAGATCGGTCAGATCTATATTCCAGCCGTGAACTGGCTGCAACTGGTGGTGGTGCTGATGGCGGTCGTCGGTTTCGGTTCATCCGACAAGCTGGCCGGCGCCTACGGCATCGCAGTCACCGCCACCATGCTGGCCACCACCGTGCTGACGTTCTTCGTGATCCGCTATCGCTGGCATTTGCCGCTGTGGTTGTGCCTGCTGGCCACCGGCTTCTTCATCACCATCGACGTGCTGCTGTTCTCGGCCAGCACGCTCAAGCTGCTGCATGGCGGCTGGTTCCCGCTGCTGCTGGCCATCATCCTGTTTACCGTGATGATGACCTGGAAGCGCGGGCGCGAGCTGGTGTTCTCGAATTTGCAAAAACACGCGATCCCACTCGAGGAATTCATGGACTCGCTGTTCGTGGCGCCGCCCACCCGCGTGTACGGCACCGCGATTTTCCTGCGTGGCGAAAGCGACGGCGTGCCGCACGCACTGCTGCACAACCTGTCGCACAACAAGGTGCTGCACGAGCGGGTGGTGTTCTTCACCGTCCACATCGTGGAGGAACCGTATGTGCCGGTCGCCGAGCAGGTCAAGGTAACCGACCTCGGCCACGAGTGCTACCAGGTCAACGTGTATTACGGCTTCAAGGACGAACCGGACGTGCCGAAAGTGCTGCAGCAGTGCGAATGCCTGGGCCTGCCGTTCGAGATGATGGAAACCTCGTTCTTCATCGCCCGCCAGACCGTGATCTCGGCGCCGGACAAGGGCATGGCGCCATGGCGTGAACACCTGTTCGTGACCATGTCGCGCAACGCGCGCGGCGCGGCCGACTACTACCAGATTCCACCCAACCGGGTGATCGAACTGGGCACGCAGGTGGAAATCTAGGCCAGCGCGCCCACAAAAATATGTAACCGAATGTTGTGGCCCGGGCACTGGGTGCCCGGTCTGCTACACTTCTGCTCCTGAAAAGCTGCAAAGCTGCCAAGGAATACGAACTTATCCTCAAAGGTAATCATGAAATCGATGTTGAAACTGATCGCTGCAGCTGTTATCGGCGCAGCCGCGCTGACCGCGTGCGGCGGCCATTACAAGGCGCCGGAAGCCGTGGTGGTGGTGCAGCCGGAGTACAAGCAGACCGATACCTTGGTGGGGTCGGGTACCGCGGCATCTGCAGGCGTGACGAAGATCTACACTGACCCGGACAATCCTAACATCACCATTCCCTACCCTTCGGGCAGCCAGCTGGTGACCGTTAATTTTACCGGCTACCTGTACGACGGCACCAAGGCTGACGGCAAAGGCGCGCTGTTCGAAACGTCCACGCCCGGCGAATCGACCAGCGTGATTCAGCCGTTTACAGTTGGCGTGGGCAGGCCGATTGCGAATTCCACCAGTCTGATCGGCCTCGACCAGGCCGTGCTGGGCGTGAAACTGGCCGATGGCTCGCAGGTTCCGATGAAAGTGGGCGGCAAGCGCACCGTGGTGCTGCCTGCCAACCTGGCCTACGGCCCCAATTCGCTGCCGGCCAGGACTCTTGCCAATGGCAAATCGTTCGCTGCGCTGCCGGCCAATTCCCCGATGGTCTATGACATCGAACTGGTGGCCATCACCGTACTGCCCGATGTCGTGCCTACATTGCCATCGGTCGTCACCGACACGGTAGCACCTATTGCAGGTACTGGCACAGTGGCAGCAGTTGGCAAGACTGCCGTCGTGCGTTACACGCTGTACGCCTTTGACGGTACTGTTGCCGATCGTCGCGGCAAGGTGATTGAAACCAATGTCGCCACCAGCACCACCACGCCGGCGGCGTTTGAGTTTGTTGTGGTTGCGGATGGAACCAACGCGGCGGTTGTCGTTGGTTTCAATCAGGCGATCCGGGGCATGTTGGTCGGTGGCCGTCGCACCGTCTTCATCCCTGCGGCGCTGGGCTATGGCGCAACAGGTAACGGCACTATTGCCCCGAATACGCCACTGGTGTTCGACCTGTTCCTGGAAAACGTGAAGTAAGCGGATGTTTCAGAAGAAAGCCGGCGGCAGCGATGCCGCCGGCTTTTTTTCGCCTGTGCTTGTCAATCGCGCAGCGCCTGCACCGGCGACGTGCGCATCGCCGCCAGCGTATGGCGGGCGGCGGCCAGCGCTACCACCAGCAGCGCCAGCGCCAGGGCCGCCAGCGGCGCCCAGCGGCCCCAAGGCGCATGCGCCACGAACGGCGCCAGGTAGCGTTCCACGCCCAGCACCGCCAGCGGCAGCCCGAGCAGTGCGGCGGCACCGGTCAGCAGCACGAATTCCCTGGCAACCAGCGTCGCAATCGCCGCGCGGCCGGCGCCATGCAGCTTGCGCAGCACGATCTCGCGCCCGCGCCGCTGCACGCTGGCGGCCGCCATTGCATACACCCCGAACGCGGCCAGCGCCAGCACCATCGCGGTTGCCCAGCCCAGCATGCGCGCCACCCGTTCATCGGCGGCATAGGCTTCGGCCGCGTAGCTGGCGGCGCGCCGCACCACGGTCGGCGCGGTCGGCACATAGCGGGCGGCGGTGGTAGCGATGGCCGCTTGCGCTGCTGCCACTGCGGGCCGGTCGCTGCGGCCGGCCAGGCGCACCGTCAGCAGATTGCTGTCGCGCGCCAGCTCGTACAGGATAGCCCGCGCCGGCGCGCGCAAGGACTCCCAGCGGATATCGGGCGCCACGCCGACGATGCGGTACGAGGTGCCGACAATCCGCTGGCCGGTGGCCTGCGTGGCAGACTGCCAGCCCAGTGCACGCAATGCGGCGGCGTTGAGCACTACCGGCCGCTCTTGTCCGATGCGCGGTGGCCTGGCGCGGCCACCAGGCGCTGACGTCGAGCGGCAAGCTGCTCCGCAGCGCCACCTCGCGCAGCGCGAACGGCGTGTACTCCATCCACTGCGGCTGCGGGATGAAATTGAGCCGGTGCTTGACCAGGTACACGTGCTCGCGGGCGGGCACGTCGCGGTCGTAGGTGAACGCGTAGCGCGCATAGCCGAGCAGCAGGAAGCACACGGCAAAGCCGGCGGCCAGCCCCAGCTACTCGATGCCCGATTGCAGTGGCTGGCGTGCCAGCAGGCGGGCGCCGATACGAAAGTGACGGGCGATCATCACGTCATACAGCTTGCAGGGCATCGACCACTACCCGGCCGTCAAGCAGGTTTAGAGTACGCGATGCCTGCGCTGCATGGTCGGGCGAGTGGGTGACCATGACCACCGTGGTGCCTTCGGCGTTGATCTGGCGTAGCAGGCGCATGACTTCGTCGCCATGGGCGGAATCGAGGTTGCCGGTCGGTTCATCGGCCAGCAGCACGGCGGGTCCGGCCACCAGGGCGCGCGCGATCGCCACCCGCTGCTGCTGGCCGCCCGACAGCTGCGACGGCCGGTGCGCGGCGCGGTGGGCCACGCCCAGTTTGTCGAGCATGGCAGTGACGCGCGTGCGCCGTTCGCGCGCCGGCGTGCCGTTGTATTCGAGCGCCAGTTCCACGTTCTCGAACACGGTCAGTTCTTCGATCAGGTTAAAACTCTGGAAGATGAAGCCGATGCGGCCGCGCCGCAGCGTGTTGAGCTGCGATTCGCTCCAGCCAGCGATGTTACGGCCTTCGAACCAGTACTCGCCCTGGGTGGGCACATCGAGCAGCCCGAGGATGCCCAGCATGGTGGACTTGCCGCAGCCCGAGGGCCCGGTGATGGCCACGTATTCGCCGGCCTCGATATGCAGGTCGATGCGATCGAGCGCCGTGGTTTGCACTTCTCCTGCCTGGTGGATCTTGCTGACGCCGACGAGTTTGAGCATAGCGATTGCCTTTCTGGTTATGAAGGAATTTACTGCAGTTTTCAGCGCGCGAGTTGCAGCCGTGGTGAATTTCCGTAAGCGGCGTAGCTGGACAGGATCACGCGGTCCCCGGCTTGCAGCCCCGCCAGCACTTCGAGCTGGGCGTTGTTGCGGCGGCCTACGCGCACGGCGCGCCGCTCGGCGCCACCGCCAGCGGCGTCCAGCACATACGCCCAGGCGCCGCCGCTGTCGTTGATGAAGGCGCCGTTGGGCAGCAGCAGCGCCGGCGCCGGCTCGCCCAGCGTGATGCGCGCATCGAGGCTCTGGCCCGGATTGAGCACCGGCGGCTGCTCCCTGGTGAACACCAGGTCGACGATGAAGCGGCCATCCTTGATTTGCGGGTAGATGGCGCGGATATCGGCCGGGTAGTCGCGGCCGTCCTGGGTCACGGCGCCGTGGCGGCCCACGGCCATGCGATTGAGGTAATACTCGTCCACGCTGGCGGCAAGCTTGAAGCGCACCGGATCGTCGATGCGGCCGATGTTCTTGCCGGTGGCGACCGATTCGCCCACCTGCAAGCGGAAATTGGTGAGCCGCCCGGCCACCGGCGCGCGCACGGCCAGCGCATCGACCGTACCCGCCACCAGCTTCAAACCTGAGTCCAGCCCGCCGATGGCGCTTTCCAGTTGCTGGGCGGCGGCGTTGCGCACCTGCGCTTCGGTGGTGGTGGCCCGTTCCTGCTGCGCCAGCAGGTGCTGCTGCTGCGCCAGTTGGTCCTTCGATTCCTCGAGCGCCACCGACGAAATAAACCCCTGCGCCGCCAGGCGCACGTTGCGGTCGTGGCGTTTTTGCGCCTGTTCCAGGTTGAAGTGCAGGTCGTCCAGGCGGCGCCGGTGGTCGCTGGCGCTGGCTTCCTGCGCCACCCGCAAATTGGAGAGATTGAAGATGCTCACCGCGTGTTCGGACTGGCGCGCCAGCAGTTCCAGGTGGCGCTGCGGATTCGAGATGCGAAACAGCAGCTCGCCCTGCTTGACCAGCGCGCCATCGACCGCCAGCACTTCTTCCACGCGGCCCGATTCCACCGCGTCGAGGATCACCGAATGCAGCGGCTCGGCGCTGGCGCGCACGACGATGTCGTCGATGAACACGCCGCGCGTTACCTGGCCGATGCGCAGGTCGGTCCCATCGACACGCAGACCGCGCGGCAGCATCGACCACAGTGCATAGGCAGCGATCAGCATGGTCAGCGCGATGGCGGCACCGATGGCAAGGCGGCGTCCGCGCCGGCGCGGAACAATGGTGTCCATGGCCGCACCGCTGGCGGGCAAGGTGGTGGGGGCCGGTGATTTTTTTTTGCTGTGCATGGCGGACGTACAGCAAAGCGTGTGCCATGCGGCGCAAGCCAGCAACCATGCGGGTTGCGCGGGTGTGGCGGGAACAGGTGTCCGGTATCGAACACCGCCCGCTGTTCGCAGATGGACAGTGGCGGCGGCGGCATCCGCCAACCGGCGCCGGGGCCGTCCCCGCACCGCTGGCGCGCTGCTAGAATGACCACATGTCCGCCCACATCCTGATCCTCGACGACGACCCCGATGTCGCCACTGCCGCCCGCCTGTTGCTGCGCCGCCGCCATGGCGCCGTGGCCACGCTCGGCGATCCGTCCGGGCTGCCGGCGCTGCTGGCCCAGGGCGTACCGGACGTGGTGCTGCTCGATTTGAATTTTACGCCCGGCTGCATCGATGGCGCCGAGGGCCTGGCGCTGCTCGACCTGTTGCGTGCGCAACCGAAGCCGCCGGCGGTCATCGCCATGACCGCATACGCCGGCGTGCCGCTGGCGGTCGCAGCGCTGCAGCGCGGCGCGGTGGATTTCATCACCAAGCCATGGGACAACGAGCGCCTGGTCGCTACGGTGGACCAGGCACTGGCCCGCCGCGCTGCCGTGCGCGCACCGGCAGCTCCTTCTGAGCTGATGGGCGAATCGACCTCGATGCGCGAACTGAACGCGCTGATCGCCAGCGTAGCGCCCACCGAAGCGAACGTGATGGTGCTCGGTGAAAACGGCGTGGGCAAGGAACTGGTGGCGCGCGCGATCCACGCGCAGTCGCGCCGCGCCGCCGGCACGCTGCTGGCGGTGGACATGGGTGCGCTGCCCGAATCGACGTTCGAGAGCGAGTTGTTCGGCCACCGCAAGGGCGCCTTCACCGACGCGCGCGCCGACCGCGCCGGGCGCTTCCAGGCCGCGCGCGGCGGCTCGCTGTTTCTCGACGAGATCGGCAACATGCCGTTGGCCGCCCAGGCCAAGCTGCTCACCGCGCTGGAGCGGCGCGAAGTGACGCCAATCGGCGCCGACAAACCCGAGGCGATCGACGTGCGCATCATCAGTGCCACCAACCTCGATGAGACGCGGCTGTTCGACCCGGCCGTGTTCCGGCCCGACTTGCTGTTTCGCCTCAATACCATCGTGCTGCGCGTGCCGCCGCTGCGCGCGCGGCGCGACGATATCGCGCTGCTGCTGGCGCATTATTTGCGGGTGTACGAGGCACAGTACGAACGTCCTGCGCGCACGGTGGCCGGCGCCGCGCTCGATGCACTGGTGCGCCACGACTGGCCCGGCAATGTGCGCGCGCTGCGCCATGCGTGCGAACGGGCGGTGATCCTGGGGCAGGGCGCGCAATATGGCTTGACCGATTTCGCGCTGGGCGGCCCGGCGCTGCCGGCTGCCACCATGACGCCAGCCGCCATCAATGGCAACACGAATGCCGATGCCAACGCCAGCGGCGGCACCGATGGCACCAACGGCGGTATCAACGCCAGCACGTTAGCGCCCGCGTTCGCCCCATCCTGCACAGATCATGATGGCACGCTGGACGCGCTCGAGCGCAACGCCATTGCCAGCACGCTGGCGCGGTTCAATGGCAATATCAGCCACGCCGCCAAAACGCTGGGCATCAGCCGCGCCGCGTTGTACCGCAAGCTGGGCAAGCATGGCATCTGAACGCCGGCAGAAGCTGGGTGTGGTGGCAAGCGTGGCAGCGCTGCTGGCGCTGGCCGTGGCGGCCGACGCGCTCACACCCGAGCCGCGCCGCATCGTGCTGTGTGCGCTGCTCGGCCTGATGCCGGCCGCACTGCTATGGCGCTGCCTGCAAGCGCTGGGCCGCCGCCCGCCGCGCATGGAGGCGACCGGCGGTGGTGCTGCGTCCCCCAGGGACCGCGACGACAAGCTAGCAGCGCTGCTGGCGCTGGAAGCGCGCCTCGAACATGCACCGATCGCGCTGTTCCGCCTCGACCACGCCAGCGGCGCCGGCGCGCTGGCGCCGCTCAACGGCAGTGCGCGCCGCCTGCTGGCGCCGGGCCGCGCCAGCGCACCAGCGGCGCTGCGCGAGCTGCTGGCGGCGCAGCCGGTGGGACAACGCCAACTGGTCAGCTTCGACACCGAGCGCGGCGCCGAGCGCGCGCTGGTGGCTGTCTCCGCGCTGGCGCTGCACGGCGCGCCGCAGCGGCTGGTGGCGCTGATGCCGGTGGAAAGCGAACTGGAAGCGGAAGCGCTGAACGCGTGGCGCGAGCTGGTACAGGTGCTCACCCACGAAATCATGAATTCGCTGACGCCGGTGGCTTCGCTGTCGCGCACGGCGTGCGGCTTGCTCGACGACGCGGCAGCCACGCTGCCCGCCGATATCCACGCCGACCTCGATACCGCGCTCGATGCGATTGCGCGCCGCGCCGCCAGCCTGGTCGATTTCGTGGCCAGTTATCGCAGCCTGTCCACGGTGCCGGCAGCGCAACCGCAACGGGTGGCGCTGGCAGCGGAGTTCGCGCGGCTGGCGGCGCTGGTGGTGCCAGGCTGGGAAGCCATGGGTGGGCAGGTGGTGTTTGCGGTGGAACCGGCGTCGCTCGAAGCGGTGATCGATGCGGGCCAGCTGGAACAGGCGCTGATCAACCTGCTGAAAAATTCGGCCGAGGCGGCCGCCGCGGCGGGCGTGGCGCAGCCGCAGGCCACTGTCACGGCGCGCCTGAGCCGGGGCGGCCGGCTGCGCATCGAGGTGGCCGACAATGGCCCCGGCGTGCCGGCAGCGCTGGCCGCGCACATCTTCACGCCGTTTTTCTCGACCAGGAAGCAGGGCCGTGGCATCGGCCTGGCCATGGTGCGGCACCTGGTGCACGCCAACGGCGGCACGGTGCGCTATGCGCGGCCGGTCGGCGCCGGCGCCCGCTTCCTGCTGACGTTTTAGGAAGTGATGGAAGCAGGACGCAGCATGTCGATGTGCATGATGCCGTCCTCGTCGTACGGTTCGGTCACGGTGACAAAACCGTAGCCGCCATAGAATTTTTCCAGGTGCGCCTGGGCGCCGATGCGGCAGGCGTCGCGCGGGTACAGCGCATCGACCAGCGGCATGGCTTGGTCGAGCAGGGCGCGGCCGATGCCGGTACCGCGCGCAGCCTGCGTGGTGAGCACGCGGCCGATCGACATCTCGTCGTACTTGAGGCCCGGGGGCAGCACCCGCAAGCTCGCCTGCAACACGCGTTGGCCATCGACCGTGCGCCACGCCATCAGGTGGTGGCAGTGGGGATCGAGACCGTCGATGTCGGGGTATAAGCAGGTTTGTTCGAGGATGAACACCTGCTGGCGCTGGCGCAGCACCTCGTACCAGTCGCGCGCGGGGATGTCGTCAAAGGGTAACCATTGCCACTCAATCATGTGTGTTCCGGAAGTAGGCGAAACGATAATTGTATGTGAAAAAAGCCGGCATCCTTGCGAATGCCGGCTTTTGCGGTACTGCGGCTGAGCTTAAACGATGGTCAGCGTGACGTCGATGTTGCCACGGGTGGCGTTCGAGTACGGGCACACGATGTGGGCAGCGTCCACCAGTTTCTGCGCGGTGTCGCGGTCCAGGCCTGGCAGCGAGATTTTCAGTTCCACTTCGATGCCGAAGCCGGTCGGAATGGCGCCGATGCCCACGGTGCCTTCGATCGACACGTCGGCCGGTACCGCGATCTTGTCGCGGCCGCCGACGAATTTCATCGCGCCCAGGAAGCAGGCCGAGTAGCCGGCTGCGAACAGTTGCTCAGGGTTGGTACCGGCTGCACCTGCGCCGCCCAGTTCTTTCGGGGTGGTCAGTTTGACGTCCAGCACGTTGTCCGACGAGACGGCTTTGCCTTCACGGCCGCCGGTAGCGGTGGCGGTTGCGCGGTAGAGAACTTTTTCGATCGACATGATGTATTCCTTTCAGAGACTACGGTGAATGAGGGAACAACTTTTCAATTTTAATGCGTTGTTTCACTTTGGCGCTGCGTCTTTATATTTGCGTAGCGCCCATGAACACCACTATACATAGTGTGCGATTTAATCGCAAGCGATATTTGTAAGAAGTTGTGACAGTGGTTGCCGCGCACATACGCCAGCTGGGCTTCAAGCTCAAGGACATTAAAATCATCCTCAACTCGCACGAGCATTTCGACCATGCGGGCGGCATCACCGCGCTGCAGAAAATGGATTCGATTGCGACATCCTGGTGTCCGCCCACCCGGAGGTCAGCAACCTGTGGCAGCGCAAGGCGCGCCAGCCGGCCGAAGGCAATACCGCCTTCATCGGGCAAGCTCTGCCTGACGGTGCGGGCTCAGAACTTGTGCGACAGCTTGAAGCCGCGCAGAAGGAACGAATGATTTTTGCCGTGGTTATCTGTTTTTTGCATGTCGCCCGTGCCATGTGCGCCACAGACCGTGTGTTAGACTTTTCTCCCAAGATATTCACACCGGTGCCCCCATGAGTTTGCGCGACAGCCGCCGCCTGCCAGGCCTCAGCACGCTGCTGACGATCGTGATCGCCGCTGCCACGCTGCTGGTCACGGGCCTGATGGTGTGGATCGTGGGCGGCATCGCCACCACCGACATCAAGCGCACCGTAGGCGAGATCCTGGCCGAACGGGCCCGCACGGCGGCCGATATGATCGACGACAACATGGCCACGCGCTACCTCGAAGTACGCCAGCTGGCCGAGCGCATCGACCGTGACCCCGCCTATGCCGGTCGCGCCACTGCCGCCCGCCGCGCGCTGCTCGAACAAGTGCAAACCTCGGCCCCGCAATACGCCTGGATCGGCCTGGCCGGCGCCGATGGCAAGGTCGTGGCCAGCACCGGCGGCCTGCTCGAGGGCGTGGATGTGTCGGCGCGGCCGTGGTTCAGCGACGCCGTCAAGGGCATCTTCGTCCACGATGTCCACGACGCCAAGCTGCTGGCCAAGCATTTGCCGCTCGACCGCGGCAATCCGCAGCGTTTTGTCGATCTGGCCTTTCCGGTGCGCCTGGCCACGCCCGATGGCGTAGCCCCCGGCGTGCTGGGCGCGCACCTGAGCTGGGGCTGGATCGGCCAGCTGGGACGCATGTTCAATGCGCCGGTGGCCGACCGTCCGGTGGAGATCATGGTGCTGGCGGCCGACGGCACCGTGCTGATGGGACCCGACGACGCCGTCGGCAACCGGCTCGAACGGCTGGCGCCCGGCGCGCCGGCGGCGTCGCCGGTGGCCACCGAGCTGCAGTGGGTCGATGGCAAACGCTATATCACGGCGCGCTACGCCACCCATGGCAAGGGCGATTACCCGGGCCTGGGCTGGACCGTGCTGGCGCGCCAGCATACTGATACCGCGTATGCCCACGTGGTCAATATGCAGCGCCGCATCTACCAGAGCGGCATCGTGCTCACGCTGCTGTTTTCGGTGGGCGGCTGGCTGCTGGCGCGCAAACTGACCGCGCCGCTCCTGGCCGCAGCCGAGGCGGCAGCGGCCATCGGCGCCAGTACCGACCATGATGACACCAATGGCGCCACGCTGTCGGTGCGCGGCGGCTTTTACGAAGTGCACACGCTCACCGGCGCGTTCGACGCACTGCTGGCGCGCCTCGCGCAAAAGCGCGACGAACTCAATACCCTCAACGCCGCGCTCGAGCACAAGGTGGCGCAGCGTACCGAGGCGCTCGAAGCGTCGCTGGCCGCCAAGTCGCGCAGCGAAGAGCAGGAACGCGCGGCGCAGCGCAAGGCCCACGACAGCGAAAAATTCCTGCGCACCATCGCCAACAACAGTCCGGCGCTGATCGCGTATGTCGATCGCGACCACGTCTACCGTTTTGCCAACCACGCCCACCAGCGCATCCTGGGCATTGCTCCGGACGCGATGATCGGGCATCACATGGCCGAGGTGCTGGGTGACGATGTATACGGCGTGCTGCGCGGCCGCATCGCGCGCGTGCTCGACGGCGCCACCGTGCATTTCGAGGAAGCGTTCGACCGCCCCGGCTGGCCGCAGCATTTCATGACCGATTACATTCCCGACGCCGATGGCGACGGCCCGGTGCGCGGCTTCCACATCCTGGTCACCGACATCACCGCGCGCAAGCAGATCGAGATCGCCCAGGCAGCCAACGAAAAACTGGCCGAAGCGGCCAACCGCGCCAAGAGCGAATTTGTCGCCAACATGAGCCACGAGATCCGCACGCCAATGAACGCGGTGCTGGGCGCCGCGCATTTGCTCGGCAATACCCGCCTGACCGGCGAGCAGCGCGGCTACCTGGAACTGATCGAGTCGTGCGGCCGTTCGCTGCTGCACATCATCAACGACATTCTCGACTTTTCCAAGATCGAAGCGGGCAAGATCCAGATCGAGCACGAAGCGTTCGACACCCACGGCCTGGTCGAGGCCGCCGAAGCGGCCATGCTGTCCTCGGGCCGCAAGCCCGGGGTGGAGCTGGCCATTCTGGTGCCGGCCGACTTCCCGGAACGGCTCGTCGGCGACGCCATGCGCATGCGCCAGATCATCACCAACCTGGTCAACAACGCCCTGAAATTCACCGCTGCCGGCGAGGTGGTGGTGCGCCTGGCGCTGCACGGCGGCGAGCTGGCCATCACCGTGCGCGACACCGGCATCGGCATGTCGGCGGACCAGCAACAGCGCCTGTTCCAGCCGTTCGAGCAGGCCGACATGTCCACCTCGCGCAAGTACGGCGGCACCGGCCTGGGGCTGGCCATCTCGCGCAAGCTGGTGGCGCTGATGAAGGGCAATATCGCGGTCACCAGCGCGACCGGCGCCGGCGCCGAGTTTACGGTCACGCTGCCGGTGGCTCTGGCGCCCAGTCCGGGGCCGGAGACCGAACCGCTGCTGCCAGCGGTGGCCGCCGGCCCGCTGCTGTTCATCGACGCCCACCTGGCATCGCTCAAGGCACTGCTGCAGAACGCCGCGTTTTACGCGCTGCCGGCGCACAGTGCCAATACCGTCGATGCAGCCATCGCCTGGCTGCACCAGCAGGCCGGTGACGGTGCGCACAGCGGCGTGGCGCTGGTGAGTGCAGGCCTGTACGCGACAGCCCCCGAGCGACTGCGGGGCGCCGCGCGCGCAGCCGGCATGCAGCTGGTACTGATGCATGCGGCAGCGGGGCCGGCGTTCGACGATGCCCTGTTCGACGGCGCGGTGGCCAAGCCGGTCACGCGCCGCGCCTTGCAACGGTTGCTGGCGCAACTGGCCAATCCCGGCCAGCATGATGGCCTCGGCGACCCGGCGGCCGGCACCGCGCAGCAGCAGGCCAGGCCGCTAGCGGGCCGGCGCCTGCTGCTGGTGGAGGACAACCCGATCAACCAGCTGGTCGCTTCGCGCCTGCTGGAACTGGCCGGCGCCACACCGACGGTGGCGGAAAACGGCCGCGATGCGCTGGAACTGCTGGCCATGGCGCAGGCGCCGTTCGATATCATCCTGATGGACGTGCAAATGCCGGTGATGGACGGCTACGAGGCCACGCGCCTGCTGCGCGAACGCGGCGTGCGCACGCCGATCCTGGCCATGAGCGCGGGCGTCACCCAGGCCGAGCGCGGCGAATGCCTGGCGGCCGGCATGGATGGTTTCATTTCAAAGCCGGTCGATGCCGACGAGATGATCGCCACCATTGTCGCGTGGCTGGACCCAGGGAGGGAAGTCGCTAAGCGCTGACCAGCTTGAGTTTGCGAATGACGTCCGACAGCCGGTATGGTTTGCCGATCAGCTGGAACTGGCCGAGGTCGGGGTGGTCCTGCTGCAGCGCCGACGTGACATAGCCCGAGGCCAGGATCACCTTGAGCGCTGGCAGGTAGCTCACCGCGCTCTTGGCCAGCTCGATGCCGCTCATGCCGGGCATGACCACGTCGCTGAACAGGATCGAAACGTCGGGATGGCGGCGCAAGGTATCGAGCGCCTCCTGGCCGTTGTTGGCCGCCAGCACCTGGTAGCCCAGGCTGGAGAACAGGTGGCTGGCCATGTCCAGCACGTCCGGCTGGTCGTCCACGATCAGCACTTTTTCCACCGCTTCGTCGCTGTCCGCCTCCTGCGGCGCATAGGCGAGCGCCGGGAAGCGCAGCGTGATGCAGGCGCCCGCGCCCGGGGTGGAGGTAATTGCCAGGTTGCCTCCGGCCTGCTGCATCAACCCGTACACCTGCGACAGGCCCAGGCCGGAACCATTGCCCACCTCCTTGGTGGTGAAGAACGGCTCCACCGCGCGCTGCGCCACGGCCTCGGTCATGCCGGCGCCGGTATCGCGCACGGACACCACCACGCTGGCCCCATCGACTGCGGTCGTGAGCGTGATCGTGCCGTTCGCATCGATGGCGTCGCGCGCGTTGACCACCAGGTTCAAGAGCGCCGACTCGAACTGGGTCAGGTCGGTCATCACGTCGGGCAGGGCGGCGGCGAGCTGCATGTCGAGCCGGATCGAGCTGCGGATCGCGCGCCGCAGCACCGCCTCGAAGCTGCTGATGGCGCGGTTGAGATTGACCCGGTCCGGTTTCAACGGCTGCTGGCGCGCGAACGCCAGCAGTTGCTGGGTGAGGCTGGCGCCGCGCTTGGCGGCGCGCTCCATGCTGTCGATGGTCTTGTTCTGCGCTTGCTGGTCGTTGACCACGCGCAGCAGGTCGAGGCCATTGGTGATCACGTTGAGCAGGTTGTTGAAGTCGTGGGCGATGCCGCCCGTGAGCTTGCCGATGGCTTCCAGCTTTTGCGACTGGAACAGCGCCTCCTTGGCCTGCGCTAGGCTTTCGTCGGCGCGCCGGCGCTCGGTGACGTCGCGCGTGATCTTGGCAAAGCCGATCAGGGCGCCGTCGCTGGCGCGCACCGGATCGATCACCACGCTGGCCCAGAAGCGCGTGCCGTCCTTGCGCACGCGCCAGCCCTCGTCCTCGAAACGGGCCTGCGCGGCCTGGTGCAGCACCTGCGCCGGGCGCCCGGCGGCGCGGTCTTCTTCCGTGTAAAAGCACGAAAAATGGCGGCCGACGATTTCCGCCTCCGAATACCCCTTGAAGCGCTGGGCGCCGGCATTCCAGCTGCAGACGATGCCATCGGGCGAGAGCATGTAGATGGCGTAATCGCTGACGCTGGAGATGAACAGCTTGAACTGTTCAGCCTCGGCAGTGATGGGGAGTGGGAGCGTCGTTGTCATAACCAACAGTATATTTTTTTTACAGTCGCACGGGTGACATTATCTCGGTGTAATTGATAATGATTCCTATTACCTATAGAATGTCGACATTCCCCCTATTGTCTGCCCGCCATGCACCAGCCGATCCATCCGATCCTCGCCATTTCCGTTGTTTTTGCTGCCGGGAAGGTGGGCCTGTGAAAAAGCTCTGGTTCCAGCTGCACTGGTTCGTCGGCATCACCGCCGGCACCATCCTGATCCTGATCGGGCTGACCGGGTCTATCCTCTCGTTCCGCGAAGAGCTGCTCGACTTCCTCAACCCCGGCGTGCGCAATATCGCGGTGCAGAATGCGCCGGTGCTCACGCCGCCGCAGATCGCCGCTGCCGCCAAGGCCTTGCACCCGGATGCGCGCATCGCCAGCATCATCATCTATTCGGAGCCGGGCAGCACCGCGCGCGTGGGTCTGGCGCCTGCCAAGGGCGCACAGCGCGGCGAGGCGATCTTCCTGAACCCGTACACGGGCGCGCTGCTGCCGCCGCTGCACTACGATGAAGTATTCGAATGGGTCGATTCGCTGCACCGCCACCTGCTGCTGCCGCGCGACGCCGGCCGCATTGCGCTTGGCATCCTGGCCCTGTGCCTGCTGGGACTGTCGCTGAGCGGCCTGTATTTGCGCTGGCCGCGCCGCGCTGGCGACTGGCGCGCCTGGCTCAAGCTCGATCTGCGCCTGAAAGGCCGCTCGTTCCTGTGGGGCCTGCACTCGGTGGTGGGCACCTGGATGATGCTCGGTTACGTGATCTTCACGCTGACCGGCGTGTACTGGAGTTTCGACGTGGTGCGCAGCACGGTCGATGGCTGGCTCGGTGTGACGCGCGTGGCGCGCGAAGTACCCGGCCCCAAGCCGGCCAAGGGTGTCAAGCCGCCGCCGGTGGACCTGGCCGCCAGCTGGGCCACGTTCGAAAGCGCCGCGCCCAACTGGCGCATGGCGTTCCTGCGCATACCCGAACGCGCCACCGCGCCGCTGCAAATCGTCTGGACTGCCAAGGATGCGCCGCACGTGCGCGCGCGCGGGCGCATGGCGCTCAACCAGCAGACCGGCGCCATGATCAAGAACGAGCCGTATGCGGAGATGACTGTGGGCGGCCAGGCGCAGGCGTCGATCTATGCGCTGCACGTGGGCAGCTTCTTCGGCATGCCGGGCAGGATCGTGATGTTCCTCATCAGCCTGGCCTTGCCCGGCTTTGCCATCACCGGCTGGATGTTGTACCTGAACCGGCGCAAGCAAAAACGCAGCGCCGCCGCCGAGCGCAAGAAGTTCGCTGCCGCCGGTCCCGGTTCCGGTCCTGCCGCTACGGGGGCGGACGCCGTCTTGCTGGCCTACGCCAGCCAGACCGGTGCGGCCGAGCGCCTGGCGCTGCAAAGCGCGGCAGCCCTGCAGGCGGCCGGCGTGGCGGTGCACGTGCATTCGCTGGAAAAACTCACGCCGCCGCAGCTGGTCAAGTACAAGCGCGCGCTGTTCGTCGCCAGCAGTTTCGGTGAGGGCGAGCCACCCGACGCCGCGCGCCGCTTCAACCGCCTGCTGCACACGGCTGCCGAGGAGTTGCAGCACATGCAGTACGCGGTGCTGGCACTGGGCGACCGCAACTACGCGCAGTTCTGCGGCTTCGGCCACGCGCTCGACGCGCGCCTGCGCACCATGGGCGCGCAAGCGCTGCATCCGACCATCGAGGTCGATAACGGCGATGCCGGCGCGCTGGCGCGCTGGTCGGGTACCTTGCATGCGCTGATCGGCGGCTCGGCTTCGGATGCGCCGGAACTGGCCTTGACGGCGGCCGTGGCCGATACCGATTACGCCAGCTGGCGCATCGTCGGCCGCGAGCTGCTCAACCCGGGCAGCGTGGGCGATGGCCTGTACGAGATCACCCTGTCCGGCGACCCTGCGGCCGACTGGCGTCCCGGCGCGCTGGCCGATATCTGGCCTGGCCATTACACGCCGGCCGCTGCACCGGCAGCGGCAGCGCCGCCAGAGACACATTCCGCATCGCCAGGGGCACAGGCAACGCAGGCAGACGCAACGACGGCGGTAGCGCCGCGCCGCTATTCGCTGGCCTCGCTGCCAAGCGATGGCGTGCTGCAGTTGCTGGTGCGCCAGGTGCGTTACGAAGGCGCATCCGGTCCGGCGCTGGGCCTGGCCTCGGGCTGGCTCACCGACGGCGCCCAGGTGGGCGACGAAGTGCGGGTGCGGCTGATCGCCAATCCGGCGTTCGACATGCACACCGAGGCGCGGCCGGCGATCTACATCGGCAACGGCTCCGGCATGGCCGGTTTGCGCTCGCACCTGCGGGCGCGGGTGCAGGCCGGGCAGCAGCGCAACTGGCTGATCTTCGGCGAGCGCCAGCGCGAGTTCGACAGCGTCTGCGCGCAGGAGATCGCCGGCTGGCGCGCGGCAGGCATGCTGCCGGAACTCGACCTGGTGTTTTCGCGCGACGTGACCGGCGGCGAGTATGTGCAGGACCGCATGCACGTGCGCGCCGACGTGCTGCGCGACTGGATCGCCGAGGGCGCGGTGTTGTACGTGTGCGGCAGCTTGCAGGGCATGGCTGGCGGCGTCGATGCGGCGCTGGAAGAGATGATCGGGCGCGCCGCGCTTGACGACCTGATCGAGACCGGTCGTTACCGCCGCGACGTCTATTAAATGTAAAAAACGGGACGGCGCGGTTACAGCGCCGTCTCGAACCCTTCGAGCACATTCACCACGTTCACGCCCAGCTCCTTGACCGCATAGCCGCCTTCGAAGATGAACGCGGTGGGCACATTCAGATACGCCAGCCGCTCGCCGATCTTCAGGTAATCGGCGCTTTGCAAGGCAAACCGCGACAGCGGATCGCCCGCGAACGTATCGACTCCCAGCGACACCACCAGCGCGTCCGCGCCGAAGCTGCCCAGGCGGATGCAGGCCGTCTCCAGCGCCGCAAACCACGCCTTGGCCGAGCTGCCTTGCGGGAGCGGCAAATTCATGTTGAAACCGTGGCCCGCGCCGTCGCCGCGCTCGTCGGCGTGGCCGAGGTAAAACGGGTATTCGCTGCGCGGGTCGGCGTGGATCGAGACGAACAGTACGTCGCTGCGGTCGTAGAAAATGCTCTGGGTGCCGTTGCCGTGGTGGTAGTCGATGTCGAGGATGGCCACCTTGCGGGCGCCATCATCGAGCATGTGCTGCGCCGCCAGGGCGGCGTTGTTGAGGAAGCAGTAGCCGCCGAAAAAATCCTTGCCGGCATGGTGGCCGGGCGGGCGGCTCAGCACGAAGGCGCCGCGTTCGCCCAGGCGCAGCGCGTGGGCGGCGTTGACCGCGCAGTCGGCGCCGGTCTTGGCGGCGGTCCAGGTGCCGGCCGTGAGCGGTGTGCCGCTGTCCATCGAATACAGGCCCATGCGGGCCGTGAAATTATCGGGTTCGATGTCGTGGCGCAGCGAGCGTACCGGCCAGACTGACGGGAAGGCGTCGCGCCCGGCGTTGGCCGGGTCGAGCGCCAGCCACTCGCTCCACGCCGTGCGCAGGAAATGCAGGTAGCGCGGGGTGTGGATGCGTTCGAGCGACATCAGCGGCACGCCCTGCGGCGTGACGATGCGGCCCAGGCCGCGACGGCCCAGTTCGGCCAGCACCGAGTCGGCCCGTTCCGGCTTTTCAAAGCACGGCACCAGGGCGCCCCGGAAAAATTCGTGGCCGCCCCGGTGTTGGGCGTGCAGCTCGTTGTAGAAAGTTAGCACGCTCGGGCCTCGGTGTTCAGTCGCAGCCGGGAGTGGAGTGGCACAGGTTGCTGTTGCGGTAGGCGGCCACGTAGTCGTCGAAAGCGATGCGTGGCGCCGCTTCCATGGCGGCCTGCTCGGCCAGCGATTCGGCCGCCATGGCGTCCAGCGCGGCGGCTTCCGCTGCGCCCGGGGCCGCGCTGCGGAAGTACGCGGCGTGCTTTTCGCTCTGGGCCAGGCCGAAGGCGGCAAACGAGTTGCCGTGTTCGCGCAGGGCGACCAGCACTTGCGCCGACGGCGTGAGCGACGGGTCGGCCAGCTTGGCCGCTTGCGCGCGCAGGCTGTCCGCGTGGGCGGTGTCGCCGCGCAGGCTGTCGAGCAGCTCGGCGGCCGGGCGGATGCGTTCGAGCAGTTCTTCGCCCCATTGCGCCAGCGCGACCGGGCCGTGGTCGCCGTCGAGCAGCAAGCCCGGGCGGCGGCCTTCCTTGACCGTGCGCGCAAAGTTGGCGGTGTGGCGCGCGCCTTCTTCGGGCGTGATGGCCGGGCTTTCTTCCAGTGCGCAGAACAGCAGGAAGGCGTCGAGCAGGCGGCCGGCTGCCACGCTGATGCCGACCGGTTCGAACGGATCGACGTCCATGCAGCGCACTTCGATGTATTGCACGCCGCGCGCGCACAGCGCCTGGATCGGCCGCTCGCCGGTCTGGATCACGCGCTTGGGGCGGATGGTGGCGTAGTACTCGTTTTCAATCTGCAGCACGTTGGTGCTGAGCTGGATCCACTCGCCGTTGCGCTTGGTGCCGAGTTCGGCATAGGGCGCATACGGCTGGTTGACCGCGCGCGTCAGCGCCGCCACGTAGCTGTCGAGGCAGTTCTCGTGCGGGCGCAGGCCGGACTGGGCATCGTTCTGATAGCCGAGGTCGCTCATGCGCAGGCTGGTGGCGTACGGCAGGTACAGGGTGTCGTCCGACAGCTGTTCCAGCTGGTGCGGGCGGCCGCGCAGGAAGCCGGCCGACAGTGCCGGCGAAGCGCCGAACAGATACATCAGCAGCCAGCTGTAGCGGCGGAAGTTGCGGATCGTGGCCAGGTAGGCTTCCGATTGATAGGCCTTGGCGCCCAGCTGCTTCGGATTCGGTCCGTTCTCGGCCAGCACGCGCCACAGCCGCTCGTCGAGCGAGTAGTTGTAATGGATGCCGGCGATGCATTGCATGGCCTTGCCATAGCGCAGCGCCAGGCCGCGCCGGTATACGTGCTTGAGCGTGCCCAGGTTGGACGTGCCATACCAGGCGATCTCGATATCTTCCTCGGCCGGCAGCGCGCACGGCATCGACTGGCTCCACAGCAGTTCGTCGCCGAGCTTGCTGTAGGCGTAGCGGTGGATGCTGTCGAGGCTGGCGATGGTGGTGGCGATGTCGGACTGGGCGGGGGTGATGAATTCCAGCAGGGTTTCAGCGTAATCGGTGGTGATTTGCGGGTGCGTCAGGGCGGCGCCGAGGGCGACCGGGTGACGGGTGCGGGCTAGCTGGCCGGCGCCGTCCACGCGCAAGGTTTCCCGTTCGATGCCGCGCAAACCGCCTGCCAGCACGGCGCGGTGTTTTTCATCGGCCAGCAAGGCCAGGCGTCGTGTCAAAAGAGTTGGCAATTTGTAATCCTTTTAAGCAAATGCAGTAAGAGCTATTTTGGTGCTGAGAGTAACCGAAATTGGCCAACCCCGCCGAAACCCATCGAAAACGCCGGGAAAAGAAGAGCATTTTAACAAAATGCGTAACAGAAATTATGTGCGCCAACGGACGCCGGCATTTGCCGCACCGGACAAAGTGTTTGGCAGACAGGAAAATTTCGTGATCGCTTTGAAGCTACCCATAATCGTTCCTGTAGCGTAACTTTTTGGAGTAGCAAAATGAGCCAGCGTCAATACCACTCGGTCCTGTTTATCGATGCCCGCGTTGCCGACGCCGGGGTGTTCCTGACCTCTGCAAGCGCGGGGGTGCTGGTGGTGCAATTGGCGCCGGAAAGCGACGGCGTGCAGCAGATCGCTGCCGCGCTGGCCGGCCTGGAAGGGCTCGATAGCATCCAGATTGTCTCGCACGGCGCCAGCGGCCAGTTGCAGATCGGCGACACCGTGCTCGATGCCGCCAGCCTGGCAAACCATGCGGCCGCGCTGGCCGAGTGGGGCGGCGCGCTGCGCGCAGGCGGCGACCTGCTGTTGTACGGTTGCGACGTGGCCCAGGGCGACACCGGCGCCGCCTTCATCGACGCGCTGGCCAGCCTCACCGGCGCCGACGTGGCCGCCTCTACCGATGTGACCGGCAGCGACGTGCTGGGCGCCAACTGGGTGCTGGAAGCGGCAACCGGCAGCATCGAAGCGGCCAGCGCCGTCTCGGTGCAGGCGCAACAGGACTACGCCCACACGCTGGCGCTGGTCAACAACGGCAACCCCGGCACCCTGACCTTCAACACCAACAGCAACGTTACGCTGCTCAATGCCACCGGCCTGGCTGCCGGCACCGTGGTCAATGTCACCAACATCCTGAATACCGGCCTCGACTTGTATGCCCAGAGCGGCGGCCTCAACAACAGCAGCGTCACCGTCGTCAATGCCAATGGCGTGCTGGGGCTGACCGACGACCGCCTGACCATCAACGGCTCGCTGCTCTCGCCGGTCAGCTACGTGGACCTGCGCGCCAACAGCGGCGTGTTCGACCTGACCAGCATCAAGATCGGCAGCGGCAATGCGGTCGGCAATTTGCTCGGTAACGTGGTGTTTACCGTCTATGCGCTCGACGCCAACTTCCAGCCCACCGGCGGCGGCCAGTCGGTCACCGGCTTGATCATCAACGAAGACGGCTTGCTTAATCTGGGCGCGGCCGCCAATTTCAAGGGCATCTTTGGCGTACGCATCGTCAACCCGCTCGGCTTTGAAGTCAGTATTGACGATGTGACCGTAGCCAACGCCCGCGTGGCGCCGTCGATCACGTCGGCCGGGTACAACGCCAGCACCGGCGTGCTGACCGTGACTGCTGCCGGCATCAACGCCGGTGACAGCATCGATCCGTCCAAGCTCAGCCTGACCGGCCAGGGCGGCAGCTACACGCTGACGTCGCCGCTGGTGACGGCCGCCAGCGGCACGTCGTTTGCAATCACGCTCAACGCTGCCGACAAGCTGGCCCTCGGTGGCGTGCTCAACAACAACGGTGGCACCGCCGTCAGCGGCGTCGGCTTCAACCTGTCGGCCGGGCTGAACTGGGACGTCAGCCGCCCCAGCGGCCAGGATCCTACCGGCAACCCGGTCACCGTGAGCAACGTGGCGGCGCCCACCATCACCGGCGCCACCTACGACGCCACCACCCATGTGCTGACCGTTACCGGCAGCAACCTGGTCGGCACGCTGGGCGCGGCCAACGACATCACCGTCAGCAAGCTCTCGCTGCGCGGCGAAGGCGGCGTTGCCTATACCCTCAACACTACCGGCAACGTGGAAGTGACCAGCGCCACGTCGTTTTCGGTCACCCTGACCGGCGCCGACGTGGCGGCAATTGCCGCGCTGCTCAACCGCAACGGCACCGCGGCCAGCGGCGGCGCCACGTACCAGCTGACGGCCGGCGACGACTGGAACAGCGTGGTCACCGGCGGCGATATCGGTGTGACCGGGGTGGGCATCGCGGTGTCCAACGTTGCCAACAGCCCGCCGACGATCACCGGCGTTTCGATCGGCAATGTCAACGACAATGCCACCATCAACCCGTTCGCCAACGTCAATGTCGCCGACATCGACGGCGACAACGTCAGCCTGACCATCAACTACACCGCCGCCAACGGCGTGCTGTCGGGCGCGGGCCTGACCGGCAGCGCCGGCAACTACACGCTCAGTGCCACCTCGCCGGCAGCGCTCAGCGCGCAGCTCAAAGCCTTGACCTTCACCCCGACCGACAACCAGGCCGTGGTGGGCGCCACCGTCAACACCACGTTCTCGCTCACCGCCGTTGATGCCAACGGCTTGTCCAGTGCCGTCAACACCGGCACCGTGATCAGCGCGCTGTCGGTCAACGACGCCCCGGTCGTTGCCGGTACCGTAGGCGGCCAGGCGGTGGCTGCGGGCGGTACCGTACGGCCGTTTGCCAATGTCGTCATTGCCGATCCCGACACGGGCAGCTCGGTGATCCTCACCATCAGCGTCACCAACACCAATAGCAATCTCGGTACCTTTACCGCCGCGTCGGCCGCTGCGGCCGGCTTTGTTACCACCGATGGCGGCCTGACCTACACCCACACGTCGACCGCTCCCGGTGCCGCCCAGGCGGCGTTGCAGGCGCTGGTGTACCAGGCGGCGCCCGGCCAGGCCGGCACCGCCACGCTGGCCATCGGCGTCAACGACGGCCATGTCATCGTCAGCAACAGCGTTACCACGGTGCAGTCCAGCGTGCCCAGCGCCACCACCGCGCTGGCGGTGGCGTTTTCAAACGACAGCGGCATCAGCAATACCGACCTGGTCACCAATGTGGCCGCGCAAACCATCAGCGGCACCCTGTCCGCGGCCCTGCAAAGCGGCGAGCAGGTGCAAATCTCGCTCGACAACGGCGCCACCTGGGCCAATGCCACCGCCAGCGTGGGCAACACCGCCTTCACCCTGGCCGGCCAGACCCTGACCGGCGCCGGCGTGCTGCAAGTGCGGGTAACCAATCCCGGCGGCAGCAATACGCCATACAGCATCAACTACAAGCTCGACACCACCGCGCCCACCACCACCGGCGGCGCCGTGAGTTTCTCGTCGGACAGCGGCGCCAGCAGCACCGACCTGATCACCCGTACCGCCCAGCAGACCGTCAGCGGTACGCTCACCGCCGGCCTGGCCGCCGATGAACGCGTGGAAGTCTCGTTGAACAACGGCGTCAGCTGGACCACGGCCAGTTCCAGCGCCGGCAGCACCGCCTGGAGCCTGGCCGGCGTCACGCTCACCGGCAGCAACACCCTGCAGGTGCGGGTCGTCGATGCCGCCGGCAACGCAGGCGCTGCCCAGGGCACCGCCTATGTGCTTGACGTCACCGGCCCCACCGCCACCCTGAGCACCAGTGTCAGCGTGATGGGCGCGGGCCAGAGCAGCGCGATCACGGTGTCGTTCTCGGAAGCGCCGTACGGCCTGTCGCTGGCCAGCTTTGCCGGCGTCAATGGCACCGTGTCGAACCTGCAGGCCACGGCCGATCCGCGCGTGTTTACCGTGGACTACTCTCCCAACGGCGGCCTGGGCGGCGTGCTCGGTGGCGTGCAACTGGTGGCCGGCACCTATACCGATGTTGCTGGCAATGCCGGCGGGGCGGCGTCCGCGCTGGGGATTTCGATCACGCTGGGACCGACGGTGGTCATCACCAGCGACAAGGCCGCTCTGAACGCCAGCCAGACGGCCAACCTGACCTTTAGCTTCAGCGCCGTACCGTTCGGCTTTGACGCGACCGACATCGTCGCCACCGGCGGCACCATCAGCAACCTGGTCAACCAGGGCGGCGGCGTGTACACGGCGCTGTTTACCCCGGGCGCCAATATCACGGGCCCGGCCTCGGTCACCGTTACCGGCGGCAGCTATACCGATCTGCTCGGCCTGTCGGGCGGCAGCGGCATTTCTCCGGTGATCGCGGTCGATACCGTGGCGCCCACGCTGGCCATCACCAGCCCGGCCACGTCCCTCAAGCTGGGCGACACCACCACCGTGGTGTTTACCTTCAGCGAAGCGCCGCTCGGCTTCGTGGTGGGCGACGTGCAGGTCGCCAATGGCGTGCTCAGTAATTTTATGGTCACTGCCAATCCGCTGATCTACACGGCGCAACTGACGCCCAACAGCGGCGTGGCCTCGGGTGCGGTCACCTTGACGGTGAACTCGGGCACGTACGCCGACGCCGCCGGCAACGGCGGCACGGCTGCCGTGTCGGCGCCGATTGCCATCGACACCGTGGCGCCGGTCACCACCGGCGCCAGCGTCACCTTCTCGGCCGACAATGGCCCCAGCAGCACCGACCTGGTCACCAATGTCGCTGCGCAAACCGTCAGCGGTACGCTCAATGCCGCGCTGGTGTCCGGCGAAACCGTGCAGGTGTCGCTCGATAACGGCGCCACCTGGGTCAATGCCACCGGCACGGCCGGCAGCAACGGCTGGAGCCTGGCCGGCGTCAATCTGGCCGGCAGCAACACCTTGCAGGTGCGCGTGGCCGATGCGGCCGGCAACCTCGGTCCCGTCTCGAGCACCGCTTATGTGCTCGATACCACGGCGCCTGCCGTGGTGGTGACCAGCAATGCCGCCGCCTTGGGCGTGGGCCAGAGCGCGGTGCTCACGTTCACCTTCACCGAGGCGCCGTTCAACTTCACGACTGCCTCGCTGGCCGTGACCGGCGGCGTGGTCGGCAGCTTCACCTCCACTGCCAATCCGCTGGTGTACACGGCCGTGTTTACGCCAACGGCCGGCCAGTCCGGCGCCACCGCCAGCGTGGCGGTCAATGCCGGCGGCTACATCGACAACGCCGGCAATGCGGGCCAGGCGGGCGCCCCGGCGACCTTCGCCGTCAACACCAGCGTGCCCACGCTGACCATTACCAGCAACGACAGCGCCCTGGCGATCGGTGACACCGCGCAGATCACGTTTACCTTCAGCAGCGCACCGACCGGCTTTACGGCTGCCAGCATTGCCGCCGGCAATGGCACCTTGACCGGTTTCACCGCCACCGCCAATCCGCTGGTGTACACCGCCCAGTTCACGCCGACGGCCGGCCTGGCAGTAGCCACCGCTTCGGTGGTGGTGGCTGGCGGCGCTTACAGCGACGCGTTCGGCAACAGCGGCAGCGCCGCCGCCTCGCTGCCAATGGCCATCGATACTCTGGCGCCCACGCTCACCATTAGCAGCGGCAGCGCCGCGCTGGGTGTTGGCCAGACCACGCAGGTGACGTTTACCTTCAGCGAAGCGCCGGTCGGCTTCGACGCCACCACGATCACCGCCAGCGGCGGCACCTTGAGCGGCCTGGTCGCCACTGCCAACCCGCTGGTGTACACCGCGCTGTTCACGCCGACCGCCGGCATCCAGGGCGTCAACGCCAGCTTCGCGCTGGCGCCTGGCGCTGTCACCGATGCCGCCGGCAATGCCGTCGGTACCCCTGTGCAGCCAACCCTGGCCATCGATACCCAGGCGCCCCTCGCCGTGGCCAGCAGCGCGGTGTTCTCTGCCGATAACGGCATCAGCGCCACCGATCTGCTGGCCAATGTCGCTGCGCAAACCATCAGCGGCACGCTGGGCCAGATCCTGGGCACGGGCGAGACAGTGGAAGTCTCGCTCGACAACGGCGCCTCCTGGACTGCCGCCATCACCAGCGGCACGGCCTGGACCCTGGCCGGCCAGACGCTCGCTGGCAGCAATGTGCTGCAAGTGCGCGTGACTGATGCCGCCGGCAACCACGGCGCCGTCTATGCGCGCTCGTATGTGCTCGATACGGTCGCGCCTACCGCGACCATCGGCGCCAGCGCCACCGCGCTCAAGATCGGTGAAACCGCCACCATCACCATCAGCTTTACCGAAGCGCCGGTGGGCTTCACCAGTGCCAGCCTGGCTGTCACCGGCGGCACCCTCGGCACCTTGACCGCCACCAGTGACCCGCTGGTTTATACCGTGGTGTTCACGCCGACGGCCGGCGTCAACAACGGCAGCGGCACGGTGCAGGTGATCCCCGGCAGCTACACCGACAGCGCCGGCAATGCCGGCCTCGGTGCCGCGATCCCGACGATTGCCATCGACACCCTGGCGCCGACCACCATCGGTGGCGCCGTCAGCTTCTCGAGCGACACCGGCGCCGCTGGCGACCTGGTGACCAGCGTCGCCGCGCAAACGATCAGCGGTACCCTGAACGCCAACCTGGCCACCGGCGAAACGGTGGAAGTCTCGCTCGACAATGGCGTGACCTGGGTGGCAGCGACTGCCACTGCTGGCGCCAGCGGCTGGACCCTGGCCGGCCAGACCCTGTCGGCCGGCTTCGGCCAGCAGGTGCAGGTGCGCGTGTCCGACGCTGCCGGCAACCATGGCGTTGCGACCGGCTTCGGCTACACGTTGGACAATACCGCGCCGACGGTACAGGTCACCAGCAGCCTGACCGCGCTCAACAGCGCCGATACGCCGCTGATCACGTTTACCTTCAGCGAAGCGCCGGTAAGCTTCACCAACGCCAGCCTGGCCGTCAGCGGCGGGGTGCTCGGCACTGTGACCGCCACCGCCAATCCACTGGTGTACACGGCCGTGTTCACGCCCACCCCTGGCCAGGCGGCTGGCACGGCGACGGTTGCCGTTGTTACCGGCGGCTACACGGATGCTGCCGGTAACAACGGCGTGGGCGCCAGTACGCCCACCATCAACTACAACACGCAAGCGCCCGGCGTGGCGATCAGCAGCGATGTCACCACGCTCAACGGCAGCACTACGGCCACCATCACGTTCCGCTTCAGCACCGTGCCCACTGACTTCACCGATGGCGATGTAGTGGTCACGGGCGGGACCTTGAGCGCGATTACCGTCGACGCTGGCAATGCGCTGGTGTACACCGCCGTGTTTACGCCGGCGCCCGGGGAGGCGCTGGGTACGATTACCATCGCCGACGGTGCTTATACCGATGGCGCGACCAGCGGCCTGGGCGCCAGCCTGGCGCCGATCGTCATCGACAACGTGGTCCCCACCCTGGCCATTACCTCCGACACCGCGGTGCTCAAGGCCGGCGCCACCGCGCTGATCACGTTGACCTTCAGCGAGGCACCGGTCGGCTTTACGCTGGCCAGCCTGGGCGCCGCCGACGGTACGTTCAGCAACCTGGTGCAAACCGCCAACCCGCTGGTGTACACGGCGGTGCTGACGCCGTTTGCCAGCGTGGCGGCAGGCAGCGCCCAGATCACCGTGGCGCAGTTCACCGACCTGGCCGGTAATATCGGCACCGTCAATACCCCGCCCGCGATTACCATCGATACCGTCGTGCCGCTGACCACCGGCGCCAGCGTGACGTTCTCGGCCGACCACGGCGCCAGCGGCACCGACCTGGTGACCGATACCGCGCTGCAGGATATCTCCGGCACCCTGTCCGGCGCGCTGGGGGCAGACGAGTTGGTGGAAGTGTCGCTCGATAACGGCATCACCTGGCAGGGCGCGGTTGCCGCGCCGGGTGCCAACACCTGGCTGCTGGCCGGACAGACAATGAACGCCGGCAGCGGTGCAGTGCAGGTGCGCGTGAGCGATGCCGCCGGCAACCACGGCCCGGTGACCGCGTACGCCTATACCATCGACACCACGGCGCCCACGGTGGCCATTACCAGCGCTGCCACCAGCCTGCGCGACGGCCAGTCGGCGCTGATCACGTTCACCTTCAGCGAGGCGCCCACCGGCTTTGTCCAGGCCGACCTGATTCCGACCGGCGGCACCCTGAGCAACTTCACGGCCACCGCCAACCCGCTGGTGTACACCGTGCTGCTCACGCCAACGGCAGGCTCGACCGTTGGCGCCAGCGTCAGCCTGGCCAACGGCCTGTACACCGATGCTGCCGGCAACCTGGGCACGGGCGGCGCCCTGCCATCGATCACGGTCGATACCGTGGCACCAATGCTGACCATCGATACCAGCACCAGCAGCCTCAAGGCGGGCGAGACCGCCACCATCACGTTTACCTTTACCGAAGCGCCGGTGAGCTTCACGCTCGGTGATATCAGCGCCGCCAACGGCACGCTCACCAACTTCAACGCGAGCGCCGACCTGCTGGTGTACACCGCGACCTTCACGCCGCAGCCGGGGCTGGCAGGCGCCAATGTCTTCATCAGCGTGGCGCCCAATGTGGTGGTGGACGCCGCCGGCAATATCGGCACCGGCGCCAGCAGCGCGCCGATCGCCATCGACACGCTGGCCCCCACCGCCAGCGGCGCATCGGTCGCCTTCTCGGCCGACAACGGCGTCAGCAACACCGATTTGATCACCGACACCGCCGCCCAGATCATCAGCGGTACGCTCAACGGCGCGCTGGGCACCGGCGAACGGGTGGAAGTCTCGCTCGACAACGGCGCCAGCTGGCTCACTGCAGTGGCCACCTCCACCACCCAATGGGCGCTGGCGCTGCAGGTGCTGCCCGATAATGGCGGCGCCGGCGGCACGGTGCAGGTGCGCGTGGCCGATGTGGCCGGCAATGCCGGCCCGGTGTTCTCGGCCAACTACCTGCTGGACCTGGTGGCGCCTACCATGACGATTGTCAGCAGCACCACCGTGCTGCGTGACGGCGAGATAGCCACCTATACGTTGACCTTCAGCGAAGCACCGATCGGTTTCGATGTCACCGACCTGGTGGCCATCAACGGCACCCTGGCCAGCTTTACCGTCACCGCCGATCCGCGCGTGTACACGGTACAACTGACGCCGGATGCCGGCCTGGCCGGCGCCGGCGCTTACGTCAGCCTGGCGGTCGGGCAGTATACCGACGCTGCCGGCAATGTCGGCACCGGCTTCACGTCGGCGCCGATCGCGGTCGATAGCGCACCACCCGTACTGCAAATTACCAGCAACGCCGGCATCCTGGGGCTGGGCCAGCAGGCGGTGATCAATTTCAGCTTCAGCGAACTGCCGGTGGGCTTCGGTATCGGCGATATCGTGGTCACCGGCGGTACCATCAGCGGCTTCGCCCAGACCGCCAATCCGCTGGTGTACACGGTGATCCTCACGCCCGACCAGGGCGTGGCCAGCGGCACTGCCAGCATCACCGTGGCCGGTGGTTACAGCGACGCGGCCGGCAATCCGGGCGGGGTGGCGTCGATGACGCCGATCAGCTACAGCACGCTGGCGCCCACGACCATCGGCACCTCGGTGGCATTCTCGAGCGACACCGGCATCAGCGGCAGCGACCTGATTACCATCAATGCGCTGCAATCGATCGCCGGCACCCTGAGCGCCAACCTGGCGGCCGGTGAATCGGTCGAAGTCTCGCTCGACGGCGGCGCCAGCTGGATCGCCGCCGTGACGCCGGCCGGCGGCAACGCCTGGGCGCTACCGGCGCCGGTGCTGCTGGCCGGCGCAGGACAGGTGTACGTCCGCGTCAATGACGCTGCCGGCAACCATGGCCCGGTCTGGTCGTCGGAATACCTGATCGACACCACCGCGCCGAGCGTGGTCATCACCAGCGATCTGACCACGCTGTCGGCCGGCCAGAGCGCCAACCTCACCTTTACCTTCAGCGAAGCGCCGCAGTTCTTCACCGCCGCCAGCCTGACCGTGGAAGGCGGCACCATCAGCGGCCTGGCGGTCACCGCCAACCCGAACGTGTACAGCGCGGTGTTCACACCCGCTGCCGGGTACGAGGGTGCTGCCAACGTGTCACTGGCGCCGGGCAGCTTTATCGACACCGCCGGCAACGCCGGCCTCGGTGCCGCCATGCCGACCATGCTGGTCGATGCGGTGGCGCCAAGCCTGGTCATTACCAGCAGCAGCGCCCAGCTCAAGGCCGGCGACACGGCGGTGATCACCTTTACCTTCACCGAAGCGCCGGTGGGCTTCGGGGCCGATGATGTCAATGTGTCCAACGGCGTGCTGTCGGGCCTGACCGCCACCGCCAATCCGCTCGTATACACGGCGCTGTTTACCCCGAGCGCCGGCGTGTCCGGCGCCAGCGCCGCCATCGGCGTGGCGGCCGGCGGCTATTTCGACCTGGCCGGCAATGCCGGCGCCGCCGCCGCCGGCGTGCAGATCCCGGTCGATACGCTGGCGCCGGCAGCGTCCGTAATCGGCTTCCCGGACTTCTCGGCCGATACCGGCGTGAGCAATGCCGACCTGGTGACGTCGGTGGCAGAACAGACCGTCAGCGGCCGGCTGTCGCTGCCGCTGGCGGCCGGCGAGAGCGTGCAGGTCTCGTTCGACAACGGCGTCACCTGGCAGACCGCCACGGTGGCCACCAATGGCGCCGACACCACGTGGTCGCTGGCGCATACCCTGACCGGCAGCGGCGTGCTGCGGGTGCGGGTGGCCGACACCTTCGGCAACCTCAGCCCCGAAACCTTCAACAACTACACGCTCGACCAGAGCGCGCCCACCGTCACCATCACCAGCAACGTGGCGGTGGCCAACGGCGTCGATGGCGCGGTCATCACCTTCACGTTCTCGGAGCCGCCTGCCGGCTTCTCGGCCGCCAGCGTAGCGGTGACCGGTGGCGCGCTGGGGGCGGTTACCGCCACCGCCGATCCGCTGGTGTACACCGCCGTCTTCACGCCGCAGGCCGGCGTGGCGTCCGGCACCGCCAGCATTGCTGTTGCCGGCGGCTACACGGACACCGCCGGCAACAGCGGTGCGCCTGGCAGCCTGCCGTCGCTGCAGATCGATACCGTGGCGCCGGTTGCCACCGTGACCGGCGGCGTGCAGCTGTCGAACGATACCGGCACCCCGGGCGACCTGATCACCAATGATCCGCAGCAGACCTTGAGCGGCACGCTGTCGGCGCCGCTCGCTGCCGGCGATGTCGTGCAGGTATCGGTCGATGGCGGCCAGACCTTTACCGCCGCCACCGTCACCGGCACCGGCTGGACCCTGGTCGGCCAGACCCTGGCCGCCAGCGGCACCCTGGTGGTGCGCGTGGCCGATGCCGCCGGTAATTTCAGCGCCGCCGTCAGCACGCCGTACACGGTCGATACGGTGGCTCCAACCGTGGCCATTGCCAGCAGCAGCGCAGTGCTGTTGCCGGGCCAGAGCACCACGCTCACCTTTACCTTCAGCGAGGTGCCGCAAGGCTTGACGGCCGCCGCCCTGACGGTCACCGGCGGCACCGTGAGCGGCTTTGCCGTCACCGCCAACCCGGCCGTGTACACCGCCGTCTTCACGTCCGACCCGGGTTATACCGGCGCCGTGGGCGTCACCGTGGCCGCTGGCAGCTACAGCGACACGGCCGGCAACGCCGGCACCAGCGGCGAGTTGCCGGGACTGGTCGTCGATGGCATTGCGCCTACCCTGGCCATTACCAGCGACGTGACGGCGCTCAAGGCCGGCGACACCGCGCTGATCACCTTCACCTTCAGCGAGGCGCCACAGGGCTTTACCGCCGACGATATCGTGGTGGCCAACGGTGTGCTGTCCGGCTTGACGGCTACCGATAATCCGCTGGTGTACACCGCGCGGTTCACGCCGGACGCCGGCCTGGCCAGCGGCAATGCCGCCATCAGCGTGGCGGCTGCCGTGTATTCCGATCTGGCCGGCAATGGCGGCCTGGGCGCGGTCGGACCGCAGATCGCCATCGACACCCTGGCGCCGCTGACCGTCGCCATCGGCGTGCCCGGCTTCTCGGCCGACACCGGCGCCAGCAACACCGACCTGGTCACGTCGGTTGCCGCCCAGACCGTGCGCGGCAACCTGTCGGTGCCGCTGGAGGCCGGCGAGCGCGTGGAAGTGTCGTTCGACAATGGCGCCAACTGGCAAACCGCCACGGTGGACACCACCGGCGCCGCCTGGACCATCGACCACACGCTGGCTGGCAGCGGCGTGCTGCGGGTGCGCGTGTCCGACGCCTTCGGCAATACCGGTCTCGAAAGCGCCACCGACTACGTGCTCGACCAGAGTGCGCCGCAGGTCACGCTCAGCAGCGATGTTGCCGCCATCGGCGCCGCCGGCACGGCCGTCATCACGCTGACCTTCTCCGAAGCCCCGGCCGGCGTCACTGTCGCCGGGCTGAGCGCTACCGGCGGCACCATCGGCGCCCTGGTCGCCACTGCCGACCCCACCGTGTACACCGCCGTCTTCACGGCCGAAGCCGGCTATAACGGCGCGGTCGGCGTGGCGCTGGCCGCCGGCAGCTACACCGACGTAGCCGGCAACGCCGGCGTGGGCGGCGCGCTGACGGGGCTGGTGGTGGACACCATCGCACCGACCCTGGTCATCACCAGCAGCACCGACGCTGTCAACAGCGCCGGCACCGCGCTGATCACCTTCACCTTCAGCGAAGCGCCGCTGGGCTTCGACAGCGCTGCCATCGCGGTCACCAATGGCGCGCTGTCGGGCCTGACCGCCACCACCGACCCGCTGGTGTACACGGCGGTGTTTACGCCCAACGCCGGCGTGGCCAGCGGCACCGCCGCCATCACGGTGGCCGCTGCTGCCTACACCGACCTGGCCGGCAATGGCGGCATTGCCGCCACCGGCCCGCAAATCGCCATCGACACGCTGGCCCCGCTCGCAGTGGCCAGCGGCAGCCCGCGTTTCTCGGTCGATACCGGCATCAGCAGCACCGATCTGATCACGTCGGCAGCGCAGCAGACCGTCAGCGGCGACCTGTCGCTGCCGCTGGAAGCCGGCGAAGCGGTGCAGGTATCGTTCGACGACGGCGCCACCTGGCAAGTCGCCACGGTCAATGGCACTGGCTGGTCGCTCGACCACACGCTGACCGGTAACGGCGTGCTGCAGGTACGCGTGATCGACGCTGCCGGCAACACCAGCGCCGCCACCGTTAACGCCTACGTGCTGGCGCAGGCAGTGCCCACCGTCGTCATCACCAGCAACGTGCCGGTGGCCAACGGTGTCGAACCGGCCATCATCACCTTCACCTTCTCGGCCGCGCCGGTGGACTTCACTGTCGCCAACGTGGCGGTCACCAGTGGCACCCTGGGGCCGCTCACCGCCACCGCCGACCCGCTGGTGTACACGGCTACCTTCACGGCGCCGGCCGGCGTGCCGGCTGGCACCGCCACCATTGCCGTGTCGGGCTTTAACGATGCCGCCGGCAACAGCGGCACCAATGCCACGCTGCCATCGCTGCAAATCGATACCGTGCCGCCGGTGGCAGCGGCGACCGGCGCCATCGGCTTCTCCACCGACAGCGGCACGCCTGGCGACCTGGTCACCAACAATCCACGGCAATCGCTGAGCGGCACGCTGTCGGCGCCGCTGGCCGAGGGCGACGTGGTGCAAGTCTCGATCGACGATGGCCGCACCTGGGTCACGGCGATTGCCATCGGCCAGGCCTGGACCCTGGACGGCCTGACCCTGCCCGCGAACGTCAGCGGCACCCTGGTGGTGCGGGTGGCCGACGCTGCCGGCAACGTCAGCGCTGCCCAGAGCGTGCCTTACCTGGTGGACACGATCGCCCCGACTATCACCATCACCAGCAGCGCCGCCGCACTGGTCGAAGGGCAGGGCGCCACGCTGACCTTCACCCTCAGCGATGCTGGCGTACTCAACGTGTCCAACATCATCGTCACCGGCGGTACGCTGACCAACTTCACCGGCAGCGGCACCACCTACACCGCCACGCTCACCCCGACCGGCACGGCGCCGGTGTCGATCGGTGTGCCGGGCCAGCTGCTGACCGATGCCGCCGGCAATACCAACAGCGCCACCGTGCCGCTGGTGCTGCCGGTCAATAGCGGCCAGGTGGCCACGGTCGATGGTGTCGATATACGCACCCAGACCGGCGTCGATGATCGCACCGGCCTGATCTCGCGCACCGTGACGGTGCCGGTGGTCAGCACCGTCCGCAACGAAGATACCGGCACGCCGCACGCCACGCTGGCCGACATCCCGCTCGGCATTGCCGCCAATGCCGATGGCGTGGGCAGCACCCTGACCGTCAGCGTGCCGGTGGGCGTGGGCTTCGAGTCCACCGGTCCGTCGGTCTTGCTGGCCGGCGCCCTGGCTGCAACCGACCTGATCGGCCGCATCGACGACCATACGGTGGCAAGCAGCACCCGTATCGCGATGGAAGACCAGGCGCGCCTGTTCCTGGCCAGCCAGGATGCCAATGAACTGCAACAGAACGGCACCCTGCGCATTTCGGGCAACAGCACCATCGACAACACCTGGCTGCTGATTGCCGGCGACACCTCGGTGCAGGCCGGCACCCTGACCACCGCGCAGGGACCACGCGCCGGCGCCCTGGCCGCTGCCGTGATCGATCCCGATACCGAGATCGCGCTGGTGATCGATGCGCGCGGCCTGTCCGGCGTGGGCCTGCAGATCGACAATCTCGACTTCGGCGCCATCGTCGGCGCGGCGCGCGTGCAGGGCGGGCAGGGCAGCAACTTCCTGATCGGCGACGACGCCGCCCAGCACATCACCCTCACCGTGGGCTTCGACAACGACACGCTGTACGGCAACGGCGGCGACGACATCCTCGGCACCGCCGGCGGCAACGACTACCTCGACGGCGGCGACGATGACGATATCCTGTTCGCTGGCGCCGGCAACGACGTCCTGGTGGCGGGCGCCGGCAACGATGTGTTGCAGGGTGGCCGCACCGACAGCGGCCAGTGGCGCTTCACGCTCAAGGCCGATGGTACGGTGCTGGGCACGCACGAATCGACCCTGCTTGGCGTCACGCAAACCATCGCCACGTCCGAGCTCAATATGAGCATCCAGCAGCTGGGCTTTGTGGCCGCCGACGCCGTGCGCCTGGAAACGCTGTCGCTGCTGTACCACGCGGCGTTCGACCGCGCGCCCGACCTGATCGGTCTGACATACTGGACCAACCAGGCCATGACGGCCCAGCAGTACGCTGGCGCCTTCCTGGGCCAGGTCGAGGCGCGCGATGGCGTGATGAAGCTCGGTAACGCCGACTTCGTCTCGGCCCTGCTGCGCAATACGCTCGACCGCGAACCGACCGCCGCCGAAATGTCCGGCTTCGTGGCGCGGCTCGATGCGGCGCCCGGCGACGTTGGCGTGCGCGCTGCCGTGCTGACCGATATCGCCAACAGCGACGCCCACAAGGCCCTGTGGTGGACCGCCGACGGCATGGACCTCGGTGGCCGCACGCTGGACCAGGAGCAGGGCTGGCTGGCTGGTTCCGGCGATGACCGGCTGGTGGCCGGCAGCGGGTCCAACCTGCTGGTCGGCGGCGACGGCACCGACACCGCCGTGTTTACCGGCGCGGCTGCCGGCTACCAGGTGGTGCTGGCCAACCATACCGTCTATGGCGACAACGGCGCCGACGTGATGGTGGGCCAGGGCGTCGGCAGCATGAACACCGTGCGCCAGATCGAGCTCGGCGAATTCGACGGCAAGGTGTTCGACCTGTCCTTCACCCAGGCCGCCACGTCCACGCTGCGCGAGATCGGCATGTTGTACCAGCTCACGCTTGATCGCGCTGGCGACCTCGAGGGCTTCCAGTACTGGCTGGCGCAGAACACGACCGGCGCCACGCTGGCCCATGGCTTCACGCAGTCGGCCGAGTTCCAGCGCTTGTACGGCACGCTCGATGACGCCGCGTTCGTGACCCAGCTGTACCGCAACATCACCGACGCGGCGCCCGATACGGCCACGCTGGCGCGCTGGGACACTTACCTGGACAACCACAGCCGAGACGAAATGGTGGCGCAACTGGTGGTCGATGCGACCCTGGTTGGCATCCAGAGCGGCGCCAACGGACTGGCCCTGGTCGGTTACTGGTAACTTGATATTCTGAATGAAGAGGCAGGACCTTTGCTGGAGGAGACAGATACGTGAAGCAGGTAAAAGGTGGTGAAAATCGCCGGGTGGGCTGTGTATAATCGGCGCGTATTCCCCAGCGGGAGCGCGCCATCTTATCCGTCAACAGCTCTGAAAAAGTACGGCCGAGTATCCTGATCGTAGATGACGAACGGGAGGAACTACGTGTGCTCACGGACCTGCTGCGGCGCCAGTTCTATCATGTGCGCAGCGCGGCCGACGGCGCTGCCGGCTACCAGAGCGCGCTGGCCCAACCGCCCGATCTGATCCTGCTTGACGTGCGCATGCCGGTGGTGGACGGCTTTGCCGCGTGCCGCCTGCTCAAGGCCGACCCGGTCACGCGCGACATCCCGGTGCTGTTCCTGAGCGCCCTCGACGATCCCGACGAACGGGTGGCCGGCCTGGCCATGGGCGGCGTCGATTTCATTACCAAGCCCTATCACCCGGCCGAGGTGTTTGCGCGCGTGCGCATCCACCTCGAGCTGGCCGGCGTGCGCGCGGCTGCTGCCGCTGCCGTGGTGGCCGCTGCTGCCGTTATCGCGGGACCGGCGCTGGCGCCAACGCCCCAGGCAACCCCGGTTCATCCCGACATCCATTTTCATCCGCATCCCGACGCCGTCATGACCGATGCCGCCATGCGCCTGATCGACGACAACCTGGCCGCGCCGCTCACGCTGGCCGGCATTGCGCGCGCGCTGGGCACGTACGAGAAGCGGTTGTCGCAGGCGTTCCGCCAGCAGGCCGGCATCACCGTGTTCGCCTACCTGGCCGAAGCGCGCATGATGCGCGGGCGCCAGCTGCTGGTCGATACCGACATGAGCGTGCAGCAGATCGCCGAGCAGATCGGCTTTCGCAGCGCCGCCAATTTCGCTACCGCCTTCCGCGAACACGCCGACGCCACGCCCACCGCCTACCGGCAGTCGGTGCGGCAGACCATCGGCCATTCATGATGCGGGGCTCTGCTGCCGATGCTGGCGTCGATGCTAATGCTGGTGCTGGTGCTGGTGCTGGTGCTGACGCGACCGCGCTGCTGCTGGCGCAGGAACGGTTACGTTTGCTGGCGCGCCTGAACCATGACCTGCGCGCGCCGCTGGCGCAGATCGCCGCGCGCGCCCACGGTGATGGCCTGGACGACATCGCCGGCCTCGCGCACCGCCAGCTGGCCTGGCTCGGCGACCTGCACGCGTGCGCCCGGTACGAAGTGGCAGCGCCCGAACTGGCGCCGGCACCGACGTATCTGCACGCGCTGATGCAGGCCCACGGCGTGCGCTATCAACCGCAGTCGTTGCCGGGTCTGGCCATGCTCGATGCGCGCCTGCTGGCGCAGGTGCTGGAACGCGTGGCGGGGCACTCCGGTGCGCCGCTGGTGCTGGACGTTGCCGCAGCGGCAGATGGCATGCTGGCGCTGGCTTTCCACACCGGTGATGGAAACGGCGACGCTGGCGACAACGACAACGACAACGACAACAACAACGACAGCGGCAACTGGAGTTGTAATAACGTTGGCAAAGGTACAGAGGACCGCGCCGGGACGGGCGTCGCGTGGACCGACGTGCATGCCACGCTGGAGCGCGATGATCTTGCGCCGGGCCTGGTGCTGGCGGCGCACCTGGTACGCGCCATGGGCGGGCGCTTGCAGCAGGCCGGTGCCGCGCTGCGCTTCACCTTGACCGCTGCGCCGGCAGACGAAGACCAGGCCATGCCGCCAAATCCCTTTACGGCGCGCGACGAACTGCCGATCCCGTTCGGCGACGGTCTCACCGTGCTGGTGCTCGAACCGCACGACGCCATGCGCGATTACCTGACCGAGGTGTTCGACAGCGCCGGCTTCACGCTGTGCTACGACGTCCAGGAACTGGACGGTATTCCACCTGCGCTGGTAGTGTGCGCCGATGCCGATGCCGATGCCAACGCCAGCACCGGCACAGGCACAGGCACAGGCACAGCTGCGGCCTCTGCCGCCGCCGCCCTAGCAGCCGCAGCAGACGGTGCCCGTGTGCATAGGTATCAAACCGCGCCGCGCCTGCTGCACGCGCTGCGACCGCCCGCGCGGGCAGAAGATTTCGAGGTGGTATTGTTCAAGCCGGCGCCGGCGCAGCAGTTGCTCGCTGCCGCGCGCTGCCTGCTGGGGAAATAACAACTACAGCGGCCGGCGGCCGCCGCTGACCCGTTCGATATCGGCGATGTCGCGCCAGCTCTGGACGTCGGTGTAGCCGGCGGTAGCCAGCAATGCACGCACGGCCTCGGCCTGGTCGTAACCGTGTTCCATCAGCAGCCAGCCTTGCTGCACCAGGTGCGCCGGGGCGCCGGCGACCAGGATGCGCAGGGCCGAGAGACCGTCCGCGTGATCGGTCAGCGCCCCGACCGGTTCGTAGCGCAAGTCGCCTTCGGACAGGTGGCGGTCGCCGCTGGCGATGTACGGCGGGTTGGAGGCGATGATGTCGAACGGCGGTGTATCGGCCAGCGCCGCGAACCAGTCGCTGTGCAGGAACGTCACGCGTGCGCCGTTGGCCTCGGCATTGCGGCGGGCGACCGCCAACGCGTCGGCGCTGACATCGAGCGCGGTGACGTCGGCATCGCGCCGCGTGTGTGCCAGCGATACCGCAATCGCCCCGCTGCCGGTACCCATGTCGAGCACCCGCCCGCCTTGCGGCAAACGGTCGAGCGTCAACTCCACCAGCAGCTCGGTGTCTGGACGCGGAATCAGCACCGCGCCACTGACCTCGAATGGCAGGCCGAAGAATTCGCGCTGGCCCACCAGGTAGGCCACCGGCTCACCGGCCAGGCGCCGCTGCACCAGGTCGCCGAAGCGCTGCGCTTCGTCAGAGGTCAAGGCGCGCTCGGAGCCGGTGATCAAACCGACGCGCGTGGCGTTGAGGGCATGGCATAGCAGCACGCGCCAGTCGAGCGCATCGAGCAGCGCCTGCCGTTGCAGGGTGCCGACGGTCACGCCGGCAACGATGTCGGTGACTGCTGCGATCATGCGCGGCTGCGGCGGATCAGGGTCCAGGCCAGCGCAATGGTAAACAGCGCGAACCACAGGAACGCCCACTGCGGAATCGACAGGCCGAACCACGGCGCGGTAGCGTCCTCGCACAGGCCGTCAGCCTTGAACAGGAATGGCAGATACGTGGCGGTAGGGATTTTGTTCAGAAAAGTTTCCACCGGGTCGATGCCGCACGACAGGCCCGGGTTGGCCAGCACGTACAAATGCTTGCCGGCCGTGTACAGGCCGCCCAGTGCGGCCAGCAAGGCCACGCCGGCGCCAAGTTTCGGCTTGGGGATGTACGCACCGGCCAGGGCAGCGATACCGATCGCCAGGAACAGGTAGCGCTGGATCACGCACAGCGGGCAGGGCAGCAGGTCTAGCCCATGCTGGAGATACAGGGCAACGCCGATCAGGCCGAAGCTGGCGACGGCGATGGACAACAGCAGGGAGCGTGATTGGTGCATGGTGGTTCCGGTCAGGTTGGACAATGGACGATGGGCGACAATCGTGGATTTTCGCACAAAGTTGCCGGTTTGCCCTTAGCAAGCTCTTAAGATCAGTCGCCCAGCGCCGCCAGCAACTCGGCCTGGTGCTCGGCCGCCAGCGCATTGGTCAATTCGGTCAAATCGCCATCCATGATGAAGTCGAGCTTGTACAAGGTCAGGTTGATGCGGTGGTCGGTCATGCGGCCTTGCGGATAGTTATACGTGCGGATCCGCTCGCTGCGATCGCCCGAGCCGATCAGGCTCTTGCGGGTGGCCGCTTCCTTCGACTGCTGTTCGCGCAACTGCACGTCCTTGATGCGGGCAGCGAGCACCTTCATCGCCTGCGCCTTGTTCTTGTGCTGCGAGCGGTCGTCCTGGCACTCGACCACGATGCCGGTGGGCAGGTGGGTGAGGCGCACGGCCGAATCGGTCTTGTTGATGTGCTGGCCGCCAGCGCCCGACGCGCGGAAGGTGTCGATGCGCAGGTCGGCCGGGTTGATGTGGACGTCCTCGACCTCGTCGGCCTCGGGCATCACTGCCACCGTGCAGGCCGAGGTATGGATGCGGCCCTGCGTTTCCGTGGCCGGCACCCGTTGCACGCGGTGGCCGCCCGATTCGAATTTCAGTTTCGAGTACACGCTGTTGCCCACCAGCCGCACGATCACTTCGCGGTAGCCGCCCAGGTCCGATGCCGATTCCGACACCACCTCGACTTGCCAGCGGTTACGCTCGGCAAAGCGCGTGTACATGCGCAGCAGGTCGCCGGCAAACAGCGCCGACTCGTCGCCGCCGGTACCGGCGCGAATTTCCAGGAAGATGTTGCGCTCGTCGTTGGCATCCTTCGGCAGCAGCATTTTTTGCAGTTCCAGCTCCAGTTCGGCCAGGCGCTCCCTGGCCGCTTCGATCTCGTCCTGGGCGAACTCCTTCATTTCCGGGTCCGACAACATGTCTTGCGCCGCGACCAGGTCGCCTTGCGCGTCCTGGTACGATTTATACAGCGCGACCAGCGGGCCGAGTTCGGCGTGTTCGCGCGTCATCTTGCGGTAGGCGTCCATATTGGCGGTGGCGCCTTCGGACATCAGCAATTCATCGAGTTCGACCAGGCGGTTCGCCAGTTGGTCGAGCTTGGCCAGCATGGATGGTTTCATAGCGTATTTCTGTGAGAGGTATAACGGAGGCCGCATCGATCGACGCGGCAGCATGGCAGAGGAGGGGCGCTAACGACGGCCGCGGAATAGCTGTGGCAGCAACTGTGCCAGGTGGGCGCGTTCTTCGCCCTGGGCGCGGTGCAGCGCCTGCTGCGGGCCGTGCATGAACTTGGCGGTGAGGCCGCGCGACAGCGCTTCCAGCACCGCGTCGATATCTTCGCCCTTGGCCAGCATCTTGCGCGCGCGGTCGAGTTCGAGCTGGCGCAGCGCCTCGCCGTTCTCGTGCAGACTCTGGATGACCGGCACCACGGCGCGGTCGTCGATCCAGTGCATGAACGACTGCACCCGGGTTTCGATGATGGCTTCGGCTTGGGCAACAGCAGCCTGGCGGTTTTCCATGCCGGCCTGCACCACCTTGCCGAGGTCGTCCACGGTGTACAAAAACGCGTCGTTCAGGCGCGCCACTTCCGGTTCGATATCGCGCGGCACGGCCAGATCGACCATGAACATCGGCTTGTGGCGGCGCGCCTTGATGGCGCGCTCGACCATGCCGAGGCCGATCAGCGGCAGCGACGAGGCGGTGCACGAGATGACGATGTCAAACTGGTGCAGCTTGTCCTGCAACTCGGCCAGGCGCATGGCGCGCCCGCCGTAGCGGTGGGCCAGTGCCTCGCCGCGCTCCAGCGTGCGGTTGGCGATGGTGATGCTGCGCGGGTTTTGCGCGGCAAAATGGGTGGCGCACAATTCGATCATTTCGCCGGCGCCGATGAACAGCACGTTCTGCTCGGAGATCTTGTCGAAGATGCGCTGCGACAGGCGTACGGCAGCGGCCGCCATCGACACGCTGTGGGCGCCGATCTCGGTGGTGCTGCGCACTTCCTTGGCGACCGAAAAACTGCGCTGGAACAGCTGGTGCAGGTAGGTGCCGAGGCCGCCGGCTTCGTCGGCGGTGCGGATCGCGTCCTTGATCTGGCCGAGGATTTGCGTTTCGCCCAGCACCATCGAATCGAGCCCGGACGCCACGCGGAACGTGTGGCGCACGGCGTCGTGCTGCGGCAGCATGTACAGGTGCGGGCGCAGGTCGGCGTAGTTGAGCTTGTGGAAATCGGCAAGGAAGTGGGCGCCGGCGTCGAGCGGATCGGGTACCTGGCTGGCCGCGTACAGCTCGGTGCGGTTGCAGGTGGACAGGATGGCCGCTTCGTCGGCGCCGCGATGGTCGATGCGTTCGAACCACGAGCGCGCCGCCACCACCGCCTGGCCCAGTTGCTCGGGGGCGAACGCCAGCTGCTCGCGCAGCGAGACAGGGGCGGTATGGTGGTTGAGGCCGACGGCAAGCAGCTGCATTTCGGTTCCGGGCGGGGCCAGTGTCATGAATTAGCGGACATTATAGCGCGATGTCCCTACTGCTGCCGGGGTGACTGCCTAAAGGGAGGGCAGCTGACCGGCCACATTTCAGGCTCCCAGCTTTTCCAGGCGGTAACCGTAGCTGTACACCGGCACCAGCCGGAAGCCATTTTCTGGCTTCAATTGCAACTTGTTGCGTACCCGCGAGACGTGGGTGTCCATGGTGCGCGACGGCACGGCGGTCTCACGTATCCACACCGCTTCGTGGATGTAGGCGCGCGACAGCGGACGGCCGATGTTGCGGAAAAATAACAGTGCCAGGTAGAACTCCTTGTGGGTGACATCGAGCACGATGCCATCCATCAATAAGCGACCGGGGCGGGTCTCGAATACATATTGACCGAATTGCAACTGCTCGGCGCCGTTCTGGGCCGGGTAGGCGCGCCGCAGCAGCGCCTGCACGCGCGCCACCATTTCACTGCGGCGCAGCGGCTTGATCATGTAGTCGTCGGCGCCCGCCCCCAGTCCGGCGACGATATCGTCCTCGCCGGAACTGGTGGTCAGGAATAGCACCGGCGCGGTGTCGGGCAGTTTTTCACGCACGCGACGCATGACCTCGGCGCCGGTCATGTCGACCACTTGCCAGTCGAGAATGAGCATGTCGTAACTGTCCTTGCGGACCTGCGCCAGGACATCCTTCCCGGTCTGGAAGCTATGGCAAATGTGACCGGCGGAGGTCAGCACCTGGCATATCAGGTCGGCCTGGCTGCGGTCGTTATCAAGTACAGCGATTCTCATACTGCTGCCCGTGGGAAATAATTGTTAAAGAGTTGACACCAGGCAATATACCAGAGATTTACAATTGCTCCCTAAATTAGCAGAGATTATTTTCCATGGAACAACAACTATTGCCTAGAAAGTGACATGCTCCTATCGTGTATAGCTGGCTCTTCAATACACGGTACACTTTAAAAACTGTGAATTCAATGACGAAGTTGAATTTTGGAAAGAATCTTCAGTATCTCTTCCGGGGGCCAGAATGGGTTTGAAAAAAGACACAAATTGGACATTGGTACCCGGCACGGCGCGCGATCTCGACGCCGTGCGCGACCGGTGCCGGCAACTGGTGCGACGGCGCGCCATGGTCTCGGCCGGCGTGGCGGCGGTGCCCATTCCGGGGCTCGACATCATCTCGGACATGCGCCTGTTCGCCAACCTGATCGAAGACATCAACCGCCACTTCGGCCTGTCCGAAGAGCAGATCGAGCGCATGCACCCGCGCTTCCGCATGATCGCGTACCAGGCGGCGGTGGGCATCGGCAGCATGTTGGTGGGCAAGGTGGTCACGCGCGAGGTAGTGATGCACGTGCTGCGCCGGGTGGGTGTCAAAACAGCGGCCAAGCAGGCCGGCAAGCTGGTGCCGCTGGCGGGCCAGCTGGCGTCGGCGGGGATCGGGTTTTTTGCGTTTCGCCAGATCGGCTACCAGCACGTGGAAGCGTGCGTGGCCGTGGCGCGGGAGCTGCAGTTGGCAGGGATAGCCAACCCGGTAAGCCCGGCCTACCCGGCCCACCCCGAAGGGCAGGTCCAGGTGCCGGCAGAGCAAGCGGTTTAAGCGTCCGGCAACACCACGTTGACGTCGAGCACTTCCAGGTTGCCCTGGCGGTCGAGCGAAATCTTGATGTCGTCGGCGTTGACCTTGGTGTATTTCGAGATCACGTCGATCAGCTCTTTATGCAGCGCGGGCAGGAAATCCGGCCCGGTGCGGCCGTTGCGCTCGCGCGCGATGATGATTTGCAGCCGCTCCTTGGCCGCCGTCGCAGTTTTCTGCTTTTGCGGGAACAGGAAAGAAAGCAGAGCCATGGTCACTTACTCCCGAAAAGTCGCTGCAGGAAGCCCGGTTTTTCGTAGTTGACGAAGCGCAGGGGACGTTCTTCGCCGAGGAAGCGCGCGACCACGTCCTCGTAGGCTTGCGCCACATCGGTACCTTTGAAATGAATCGCCGGGTTGCCCTGGTTCGATGCATGCAGGACCGACTCCGATTCCGGAATGATGCCGATCAGCGAGATGCGCAGGATTTCCTTCACGTCCTCGTGCGACAGCATTTCGTCCGCTTCCACGCGTTTCGGCGAGTAGCGGGTGATCAACAGGTGTTCCTTGACCGGTTCGCCGCCACTCTGGGCGCGGCGCGACTTGGCTTGCAGGATGCCGAGGATGCGGTCCGAATCGCGCACCGACGACACTTCCGGGTTGGTGACGATGATCGCTTCATCGGCAAAGGTGAGCGCCATCAGCGCGCCGTGCTCGATACCGGCCGGCGAATCGCAGATGATGTACTCGAAGCCCATGTTGACCAGTTCGTTCAACACCACTTCCACGCCTTCTTCCGACAGCGCATCCTTGTCGCGCGTTTGCGAAGCGGGCAGGATGAACAGGTTGTCGCAGTGCTTGTCCTTGATCAGGGCCTGGTTCAGCGTGGCTTCCTTGTTGATCACATTGATCAGGTCGTACACCACGCGGCGTTCGCAACCCATGATCAGGTCGAGATTGCGCAGGCCGACGTCGAAGTCGATCACTGCCGTCTTGTGGCCGCGCATGGCCAGGCCAGTGGAAAAACTGGCGCTCGTGGTCGTCTTACCGACGCCGCCCTTACCGGACGTTACAACTATGATTCTTGCCACAGATAATCCTTTTCAAAAAGAGGGACGGCGGCCACTCAGGCGCGGGTTGCAGAATTGACAGATAGTATATCGATTCGGTCGCCCATCAAGCGTATTTGCGCGGGGGAACGTGCAAATTCAGCCGGGAAGCCGTCTTCAAAAGTACGGTACACGCCGGCGATGGACACCAGTTCCGGCGACATGTTCAAAGCAAAGATACGGGCGTCGGCATTGCCGGACGCACCGGCCAGCGCGCGGCCGTTGAGCGTGTTGTAGACGTGAATGCTGCCGTCGGCAATGATCTCGGCGCCGTTGTTGACCACGGCAGTCACGATCAGATCGCAGCCGCGCGCATAAATGCGCTGGCCGGCGCGCACCGGGGTGTCGATGATCATCACTTGCTGGCCGTTGGGCAGCGGTTCGACGGTACTGGAAATAGTCGGTGATGCCCGGGCTGGTGCGGGCGCCGGCTGCGGCTCGGCGCGGGTTGCTGCAACACTTGCTTCTTCGCGCGGCTTGCTGGCCGTTTCCAGGCTCAGGCCATGCGCGGCGATCTCGGCGGCCATGGCGGCGGGCGCATTGCGCACGGCCACCGGCTTCAAACGATACCTGGTCAGCACCGCGATGATGGCCTTCCAGTCGATGGCCGTGCTGGCTGGCAAGGCGGCAATGTCGATCACGGTCAGGTCGTCTTCGAAAAAGTCGGCGCTGCCGCCGGTCATCTTGGCCAGCGCCGCGTCGAGCGCGGAGACGTCTGCCGTAGTGAGGATGGCGGAGACCGCAACAACAGTGGAAATCTTGATTTCGATCGGCTTTTGAAACAGGCTCTTGGACATGGGCGACAGTATGAGAGGGTTGCAACCGCGCGCGCATGCGCAGGTGCTGGCATTCTACTGTGGAAAACCCGCAATGGGGAGGCGCGCACGGCTGAACGCATGGAAAAATGCGGCGCCGCGCGCTGCCGTGCTGGATGAATGTTTTTCCGGTGGTCTTGGGGTTTGTCATAAGGATTTCATATCGATACGGTACAGTTTGCCGCATTCGATCTACAATCCAAATGAAAGATCTCTCGGATTCACATGAAAAAGATTAATGCATGTTAGAGATACGCCACCTTCGTACGCTAAGCGCCTTGCGCTCGGCCGGCAGCCTGGTGCGCGCCGCCCAGTTGCTCAACCTGACCCAGTCGGCGCTGTCACATCAAATCAAGTTGCTGGAAGATCGCTACGGCGGCCCGCTGTTTGAACGCAAATCGGTGCCGATCGGGTTTACCGCCACTGGCGCCCGGTTGCTCAAGCTGGCCGACCTGCTGCTGCCCGAAATCGAAACCGCCGAGCGCGAAGTGGCGCGCCTGACGCAGGGCGACACGGGCCAGCTGCGCATGGTGCTCGAATGCCATACCTGCTTCGACTGGCTGATGCCCGTCATGGACGAGTTCCGCAAGCGCTGGCCCGACGTCGAGATCGACCTGGTCTCGGGTTTCCACAGCGAACCGGCGGAGTTGCTGCGCACCGGCGCCGCCGACCTGGTGATCGGTTCGCCGTACGGCCCGGACTTTGCGACGTTTCCCCTGTTCCGCTTCGAGATCCTGGTGGTGATGGCGCAAAAGCACCGGCTTGCTGCCCAGCGCCGCCTGCACGCCGCCGACTTTACCGGCGAAACCCTGATCACGTACCCGGTGCCGGAAACCCGTATCGACCTGATCCGCGAAGTACTGCTGCCGGAAAATATCCAGTTCGAGCGCCGCACTGCCGAACTGACGGTGGCGGTGCTGCAACTGGTGGCCAGCCGGCGTGGCATCGCCGCGCTGCCCAACTGGGCTATCAAGAACTATGTCGATTACGACTACGTGATCGCCAGGCCGGTGGGCGAGCAGGGCTTGTGGAGCGACCTGTTCGTGTCGGTGCCGCCGGCGCAGCAGCACAAGGCTTACGTGCTCGACTTTGTCAAAGTGATACGCGAGCAATGCGCGGCCACGCTGGACGGTATCAAATTATTGTCGTGACAAATAGATATGTCTTATTCAAAATGTATGGTGAGGGATTGAGGCAGATCAAAGGCACGGGGAATTGCCGCGCTTACGATAAGTTCCCGATTGATGATGACGGTTGACATGGCAAACCTTGCGCAGGCGCGAGTTTCTGCACAGGAGTTTTCGCGGCAACGCACCATCGAAAGCCGCCACGCCCCGGGCGTGGCAGGCGTATGATCAAGTTGATCGAAGTTCGCTTTTGCTAACCATGCCGGCTTTATGCCGGCGCTTTGGAGAATCACATGGATGATGTAGTAATCGTGGCCGCTGGCCGTACTGGTGTGGGCAAATTCGGCGGCGCGCTCGCCAAGACCCCGGCGTCCGAACTGGGCGCACACGTCATCAAGGGTTTGCTGGCCAAGACCGGCATCGATCCCAACCTGGTCAGCGAAGCGATCCTGGGCCAGGTGCTCACCGCCGGCGTCGGCCAGAATCCGGCGCGCCAGGCCGTCATCAAGTCGGGCCTGCCCAACACCATCCCGGGTTTTACCATCAACCACGTGTGCGGCAGCGGTTTGAAAGCCACTCACCTGGCAGCCCAGGCCATTAAATGCGGCGACGCACAAATCGTCATCGCCGGCGGCCAGGAAAACATGAGCGCCTCGCCGCACGCGATGCCGGGTTCGCGCGACGGCTTCCGCATGGGCGACATCAAGATGGTCGACACCATGATCGTCGACGGCCTGTGGGACGTGTACAACCAGTACCACATGGGCGTTACTGCCGAAAACGTCGCCAAGAAATACGAGATTTCCCGCGCCGAGCAGGACGAGTTCGCGCTGCAATCGCAGCTGAAAGCCGAAGCTGCTCAAAAAGAAGGCAAATTCAAGGATGAAATCCTGCCGCTGGAAATCGTCCAGAAAAAGGGCAGCATCGTCTTCGACACCGACGAATACATCAAGCCCGGCTCGACGCTGGAAGGCCTGGCCGGCCTGCGCCCCGCCTTCAACAAGGAAGGCACTGTCACCGCCGGCAACGCCTCGGGCCTGAACGACGGCGCCGCCGCCGTGATCATGATGTCCGCCACGCAAGCGAAAGAACTGGGCTTGCCGGTGCTGGCCAAGATCAAGGCTTACGCCTCGTCGGGCCTGGATCCGGCCTTCATGGGCATGGGCCCGGTCAGCGCCACCCGCCTGTGCCTGAAAAAGGCTGGCTGGACCCCGGACGACCTTGACCTGCTGGAAATTAACGAAGCGTTTGCTGCCCAGGCCGTGGCCGTCAACAAGGAAATGGGCTGGGATACCAGCAAGATCAACGTCAATGGCGGCGCCATCGCCATCGGCCACCCGATCGGCGCGTCCGGCGCGCGCATCCTGGTCACCCTGATCCACGAAATGATCCGTCGCGATGCCAAGAAGGGCCTGGCGTCGCTGTGCATCGGTGGCGGCATGGGCGTGGCGCTGGCCATCGAACGCGCGTAACGACAATAAAACGATAGACCCGGACCGTCCGCCGTGCGCGGCGGTCTGTTTTTCAAGTCACTTAACGAGGGGACAAAACATGGCACGAGTTGCATTGGTTACTGGCGGTATGGGCGGTTTGGGCGAAGCAGTGTGTTTCAAGTTGTCGGCGCTTGGTTATTGCGTGGTCACCACGTATTCGCCCGGTAACGCCAAGGTCGAGCAATGGCTGGCGACCACCCGCGACCAGGGCTTCAACTTCCGCGCCTATCCATGCGATGTGGCCGACTACGATTCGGCCCAGGCATGCATCGCCGCCATCGAGAAGGAAATCGGTCCGATCGACGTGCTGGTCAACAACGCCGGCATCACCCGCGACATGACCTTCAAGAAGATGGACAAGCCAAACTGGGATGCCGTCATGGCCACCAACCTGGACTCCGTGTTCAATATGACCAAGCCGGTGTGCGACGGCATGGTGGACCGCGGCTGGGGCCGCATCATCAATATCTCGTCGGTCAACGGCCAGAAGGGCGCCTTCGGCCAGACCAACTATTCGGCTGCCAAGGCCGGCATGCATGGCTTCACCAAGGCGCTGGCGCTGGAAGTGGCGCGCAAGGGCGTCACCGTCAACACCATCTCGCCCGGTTACATCGGCACCAAGATGGTCATGGAAATCCCGACCGAAGTCCTGGAAACCAAGATCGTGCCGCAAATCCCGATGGGCCGCCTGGGCAAACCGGAAGAAGTGGCAGGCCTGGTGGCTTACCTGTCGTCCGATGAAGCCGCTTTCGTTACCGGCGCCAACATCGCCATCAACGGCGGCCAGCACATGTCCTGATCGCCTGCCGGCGTGACGACAAGACGAGCCGGGATCGTGCGCGATCCCGGCTTTTTTTACGTACAATCCGCTATCGTCGCCTGAAGGATTGCCATGTTCGACCCCCATTCCCCGCTGTTCCCGCCCATCGAACCCACCCGCCACGGCATGCTGGCCGTGGACGAGATCCACACCATTTATTGGGAAGAAGTGGGCAACCCGAGCGGCATCCCGGTGATCTTCCTGCACGGCGGCCCCGGCGCCGGCCTGTCGCCGCAGCACCGGCGCTTTTTCGACCCCGAGCGCTACCGCGTGATCCTGTTCGACCAGCGCGGCGCCGGCAAGTCGGTCCCGGTGGGCGAATGCCGCAACAACACTACGCAATTGCTGATCGACGACATCGAGCGGCTGCGCCGCCAGTTCGAGATCGACCAGTGGCTGGTGTTTGGCGGCTCGTGGGGTTCCACGCTGGCACTCGCTTACGGCGAAGCCCATCCCGAGCGCTGCCTCGGTTTTGTTCTGCGCGGGATTTTCCTGTGCACCCAGCCCGAGATCGACTGGTTCCTGCACGGCGTGCAATGGTTTTACCCGGAACTGTACGAAGAATTCGTGGCGCCGATCCCGCAAGACGAGCGTGGCGACCTGCTGGGCGCCTACGTACGCCGCATCATGAGCGACGATCCGGCCGTGCATTGGCCGGCCGTGCGCGCCTGGAGCCGCTTCGAGGGCCGCCGCGTGTTCCTGCTGCCGCAGCCCGAGGACGCGCCATGCGACGCGCTCGACCTCGGCGTGGGCCGTCTCGAATCGCACTACATGGCCAACCTCGGTTTTTTCAGCGACGACCAGCTGGTGCGCAATATCGACCGCATTGCCCATTTGCCGGCCGTCATCGTGCAGGGACGCTACGACGTGATCTGCCCGCCGCTGTCGGCGTGGCGCTTGCAGCAGGCGTGGCCGGGCTCGGTGATGCGCATGATTCCGGATGCTGGCCATGGCGCCATGGAGCAAGGCATCGCGCGCGCGCTGGTGGCCGCAACCGAGCAATTCTGGCGTTTACGCGCGTTCGACTGAGGCGCGCCGAACATAACCTCCAGAGCTGCGTTGCAGCGCCTCGCCGTACATTCGTACTGTCTTCGTCGCTGCGCCTTGCTCTGAAGGCTATGTTCGACGCGTTTTATTGGGCGCTAAAGTTGGCCCGGCGCGGTGCCGGGCTGCTACACTAGCAACTCCCAGCAAGGACCGCCCGAAGAGGCCCAGTATTATTTTCAGCGTACCGTCATTTATGAATATTCAGCTCGGCGATATCGGCCACCTCATCCAGCTGGCCATTGCGCCGGTGTTCCTGTTGTCCGGCGTGTGCACCAACCTGATCGTGCTCACCAACCGCCTGGCGCGCATCATCGACCGCTCGCGCGTGCTCGAGGACCGGCTCGATATCGCTTACAGCGACATGTATATCAACGAGCTCGACGTGATGTACCGGCGCTCGCACCTGATCAATTATTCGATTGCCCTGTCAACCGCCTGCGGCCTGATGGTCTGCCTGGTGATTGCCATGCTCTTCTTCAGCGATATCACCGACATCGCGCTGGAAAAATACATTGCCGGCATGTTCGTGTTTTCCGTGTTCTGCCTGATCGGCAGTTTTTGCTACCTGCTGCGCGAAATCTTCATCGCTTCGGCCGCGATGCGCGCACTGCGTCACGTGCGCCGTCCGCCAACCAAACAACCTGATTAGAATCGAGTTTTGTATGCATGACTACCAACGCCCTCCGACCTTGTACCGCTACGGCGTGCGCGAAGACCTGGAACTGGCGCTGACCCAGGGCCAGTTCATCCTGCGCGCGGCCCCGCCGTGCCTGGCCCTGAGCTTTTCGCAAGTGTGGGACCGCAAGCTGTTCGACCTGTTTTCCGCCGACAGCTGCCTGGTGATCCACAACAGCGAAGAATTCGGCGAGCGCCTGCATCGCGCGGTACAGCGCACCTTGCCCAACTGGGCCGGCATCGATGGCGTGGTGGAATACGGCGTGCGCGCCGCGCTGGGCGCCGCCTTCACCAAGACGGCAGCCGAGGCGCAGGAACAGGAGTGGCTGTTCGCCTGGCGCGCCATGCAGCACGCCAGCCTGAACCCGGTAATGATCAAGCTGGGCAGCCTGGAAAACTTTGCCGAGCTGCGCGACCGCGATACCCGCCTGTCCTGATTATCTGGCCGGGGCCGCCGGCGGGATCAGGATGGAATTGACGCTGGGCTGGCGGTCCTCGCGGCGGTCCAGGCGGGTGAGCACGGCGCGCATCATGTGCTCGACGTCCGACCGTATCATCTTCGAGCCGAACAGGCTGGGCACATAGAAATTGGGCATCATGCGGCCCTTGTACACCACCTTGGTGCCGCCGGTCTCGGGCACGGGGATCAGTTCCCAGCGCGCCTCGTAGTGTTTCATGTCGCCCGACACCAGGGCAATGTCGATGGCCGACATCGGCTGCTCGGTGGCGCGCACGATCAGGTGGATCGGCCGCGTCATGAACAGCAGCCGGGCCACGCCGAATTGCTCGATCATGACTTCATTGCCATTGCGCGATAGCACCTTGCACGACTCCAGGTCGGGCACGAATTCGGTCATGCGTTCGTAGTTGGTGAGGATGCGCCACACGCGCGGCAACGGCGCGGCCACGACGCCGCTGGCGTCAAGTTCATACATATGCTGGCCGTCCACCTCCACCCGGTTGACCGACACCTCCAGCCGGGATGTGTCCGGCTTCGGTGTTTGCGCCATGGCCAGCGGGGCGGTGACACCTAACAACAGTAACAGAAGGAATCGCATCATTTTTCCAGCCTACGGGAAAGGGTGGCAGAATACAAGGGCAACACTCTCCCGTTACCTAACCGTAACCCTCCAGTATTTATCACAGGGCGCACACACACGGCATGGCATCCCTCCACCACCCGCATTTGCTCGCGCCCCTCGACCTCGGTTTTACGACCCTGAAGAACCGCGTGATCATGGGCTCGATGCATACCGGGCTCGAAGACCGCTTTTATCACTACGGCAAACTTGCCGCATTCTATCGCGAACGTGCGCGCGGCGGAGTCGGTTTGATCGTTACCGGTGGCATCTCTCCCAACCGCGCAGGCTGGCTGCTGCCCTTTGGAGGGACCCTGAACTGGCGCGGCGACGTCTTCAATCACCGCAAGGTCACCAGCGCCGTGCACGAGGAGGGCGGCAAGATCCTGCTGCAGATCCTGCATGCCGGCCGTTATGGCTACCAGCCGCTGGTGGTGTCGGCATCGGCCAAAAAATCGCCGATCTCGCCGTTCAAGCCGCGCGCGCTGACCGAGGCCGGCATTGAAGCCACCATCCGCGACTATGCGCGCTGCGCCCGGCTGGCAAAGGCAGCCGGCTACGACGGCGTGGAAATCATGGGCAGCGAAGGCTATTTGCTCAACCAGTTCCTGTGCGCGCGCGCCAACCTGCGCACCGACCGCTGGGGCGGCCCCATCGAACACCGCATGCGCCTGCCGGTGGAGATCGTGCGCCGGGTGCGCGCCACCGTGGGCCCGGACTTCATCATCATGTACCGCCACTCGCTGCTCGATCTGGTGGAAGGGGGCAATACCTGGGACGAGGTGGTGACAGTTGCCCAGGCATTGCAGGGTGCGGGCGTGAATATCCTCAACAGCGGCTACGGCTGGCACGAAGCGCGCGTGCCCACCATCGTGACCTCGGTGCCGCGCGCCGCGTTTGCCGGCCTGGCCGGGCGGCTGCGCCAGGCTGTCACCATTCCGGTGGTGGCGTCGAACCGCATAAATATGCCGGCCGAAGCAGAAAGCATCCTGGCGCGCGGCGACGCCGACCTGGTCTCGATGGCGCGGCCGTTCCTGGCTGACGCCGACTTCGTCAACAAGGCGGCTTCGGGCCGCGCCGACGACATCAATACCTGCATCGGCTGCAACCAGGCCTGCCTCGACCATACGTTCGCCAACCAGCGCGCCAGCTGCCTGGTCAACCCGCGTGCCTGCCACGAGACCGAGCTGGTGTATGCACCGGCTGCGCACGCGCGCCGTATTGCGGTAGTCGGTGCCGGGCCGGTCGGCCTGTCGGCCGCAACAGTTGCGGCGCAGCGCGGCCACCATGTGACCCTGTTCGAGGCTGCCAATGCCATCGGCGGCCAGTTCCGCATTGCCATGCAGATCCCGGGCAAGGAAGAATTTTCCGAAACCATCCGTTATTTCGGGCGCCAGCTGGCGCTGCTGGGCGTAACGGTGAAACTCGGCGTGCGTGCCACGCGCGACCAATTGCTGGCCGACGGCTACGATGACATAGTGGTGGCGACAGGCGTCAAAGTACGGCTGCCGGCCATCGCCGGCATCGATCACCCGAAGGTGCTGTCGTACCTGGACGTGCTGCGCGACAAGGCGCCAGTGGGCAAGCGGGTGGCGATCATTGGCGCGGGCGGCATCGGCTTCGACATGGGCGAATTCCTGCTGCACGATCCGGCCCACCCGCTGCCGCAGCCGGTGGACGCCTGGGCCGGCGAATGGGGCGTGGACCTGCACGGCGACGCCCGCGGCGGCCTGGTGGCGCCGGCGCCACCGCAGACGTTCCGCCAGTTATACCTGCTGCAGCGCAAGCTGTCGAAGCCGGGCGCGGGACTGGGCAAGACGTCGGGCTGGGTGCACCGCGCGGTGCTGGCGAGACATGGCGTGGTGATGCTGGCGGGCGTGCAATACGACCGCATCGACGACCACGGCTTGCACATCACGGTTGGTGGCGAGCAGCGGTTGCTGGCAGTCGATCACGTGGTGATTTGCGCCGGGCAGGAGAGCCTGGCGGAGTTGATACCGGCAGAAGCGGACCCGCGCTTCCACCGGATCGGCGGCGCCGCGCTGGCGTCGGAACTCGACGCCAAGCGGGCCATCAGGGAAGGGGCCGAGCTGGCCGCGCGGCTTTAGAACCTATCCCGGTAGAGAATGAGGCGCTGCTTGCGCGCCTCTGCAGCGGGGCCAGCGTTGCTCGTCATCGCATGGCCCGCCATGCTTCTTCCTCGCGCCTTGCCCCCGCTACCGAGGCATCGCAATCCGCTGCCCCCTCCCTACCGGGATAGGTTCTTAGCTGGCACTGTTAGTGCCCGCCACCTTCCTTGCGCTCGAAATTCTTGATCACAAAATCGGTCATGCCGTTGGCCAGCTCTTCCTCGCCCATGAAGATCTTGGCCGGCAACTCGCTGCGCAGCAATTCCGCTTCCTCGTCGCTGTGCGTGCGCACCACGGTCTTGATGTTCGGGTTGAGCAGGCGCGCGGTTTCCACCATGGCGCGCACGTGGAAGGTGTCGGGCGTGGCGATCACCAGCATGCTGGCGCGGGCCACGTGGGCCTGGATCAGCACCGCCGGCTCGCCGGCATTGCCGGCCACCGCGTGGATGCCCTTGCGGCGCAGTTGATCGACCACTTCGCGATTTTGCTCGGCCACCACGAACGGGATGCTGTGCTTGAGCAGTACCTCGGCAATGCGGCGGCCCACGCGGCCGTAACCGACCAGCACCACCTGGCCGTCGAGGTGTTCGTGCGGCACCGACATCGGCAATTCGGCCAGCGGATCGGCTGCGCGCTCGAAGTTGGAAATCACCGAACCGTCGCGGGTGAGCCAGCGCTCCAGCGGTTTTGTCACGCTGAAGACGACCGGGTTCAGGGCGATCGAGATGATGGCGCCTGCCAGGATCAGGCTCTGGCCCTCGGCCGGCATCAGGCCCAGCGACATGCCCAGCGCAGCCAGGATGAACGAGAATTCGCCGATCTGCGCCAGGCTGGCCGAGACCATCAGCGCCGTCTTGGCCGGGTAACGCAGCAGCACCACCAGCAGGAACGCTGCCACCGACTTGCCAAACACGATAATCGCCACGACCGCCAGCAACTTGAGCGGCTGTTCGGTGACGATGGCCGGCTCGAACAGCATGCCCACCGAGACGAAGAACAGCACGGCAAACGCGTCGCGCAGCGGCAGCGACTCTTGCGCGGCGCGGTGCGCCAGTTCCGATTCGCGCAGCACCATGCCGGCGAAGAAGGCGCCCAGTGCGAACGACACGCCGAAGAAATGGGTGGAACCGTAGGCGATGCCGACGGCTGCGGCGATCACGCACAGCGTGAACAGCTCGCGCGAACCGGTGCGCGCCACTTGCCACAGGATCCAGGGGAACAGCTTGCGGCCGACGACCAGCATCAGTGCGATAAACGCGGCAACCTTGCCCAGGGTGATGGTGAGCGTGCTCCACAGATCGACTTCGCCGGCGGGAATCGCCACGCCGTGGGCGTCCATGGTGGTGCCGCCGAGGGAGCCGGCCACGGCCGGCAGCAGCACCAGCACCATCACGGTCACCAGGTCTTCGACCACCAGCCAGCCGACCGCGATGCGGCCATTGAAACTATCGAGAATGCCGCGCTCCTCGAGCGCGCGCAACAGCACCACGGTACTGGCCACCGACAGCGCCAGCCCGAAGACCAGGCCGCCACCGATGCTCCAGCCCCACCAGTGCGCCAGCCCCATGCCCATGCCGGTAGCCACCGCGATTTGCAGCACGGCGCCTGGCAGCGCCACCTTGCGTACCGCCCACAGGTCGTCAAGCGAGAAGTGCAGACCCACGCCGAACATCATCAGCATCACGCCGATCTCGGCCAACTGGGCAGCCAGCGCGGCATCGGCGACAAAACCAGGTGTTGCCGGTCCCAACATGATGCCCGCAGCGAGATACCCCACCAGCGCCGGTAATCGCAAGCGCGTTGCTATATAACCAAGGACAAGACCGAATCCAAGTGCGGCGGCAATGGTGGTAATCAGACTGATGTTGTGGGGCATGCGGGGGGGACTCCTCTGGAAGATTGTTAGAAAACAACCCAAGAGTAGCACATCACACGGCAATTGCTGTCAAAAAATGCAAACCACCAGCCAATTAGTTGGAACTTCTGCCATCCCCGGACAACAGGGAATAGCACGGCTGTCGGTTCATTAAATTTTTCGCAACACCACGCAACCGATCGAATATCCGGCGCCAAACGAGCACAGCACGCCCAACTGTCCCGCGGCCATGTCGTCCGAATGTTTATGGAAGGCAATTACCGATCCGGCCGACGAGGTATTGGCGTAGCTGTCGAGGATGACCGGCGCTTCGCCCGGCTCGGCATCGCGACCCAGCACCATGCGGCTGATTAACAGGTTCATGTTGAGGTTGGCCTGGTGCAGCCAGTAGCGGCTGACGTCGGATACTTGCAGGCCGGCATGGGCGATGGTGTCCTTGATCATTTCGGCGGCCATCGGGCACACGTCCTTGAATACCTTGCGGCCTTGCTGGCGGAACAGCTTGTCCGGCTGGCCCACGCCCGCTTCGTCGAAGCGGTTGAGGAAGCCGAAGTTGTTGCGGATATTGTTGGAGAAGCTGGTTTTCAGCTTGGTATCGAGGATTTCCCAGCGGTGTGCGCCCTTGGCGTTCTCGGCCAGTTCCACTACCACGGCGGTGCAGGCATCGCCAAAGATGAAATGGCTGTCGCGGTCGCGCCAGTTCAGGTGGCCGCTGGTGATTTCCGGGTTCAGGACCAGCACCGCGCGGGCCTGGCCGCTTTGCACGGCCGCCACCGCCTGCTGGATGCCGAAAGTGGCCGACGAGCAGGCCACGTTCATGTCGAAGCCGTAGCCGTCGATACCGAGAGCGGCCTGCACTTCCACCGCCATGGCCGGGTAGCCGCGCTGCATATTGGAGCAGGCGACCAGCACCATGTCGATGTCGGCCGGGGTGCGGCCGGCACGGTCGAGCGCCTGGTGGGCTGCCGCCACGCAGATTTCGGCCTGCAACGACAATTCGTCGTCGCCGCGCTCGGGAATGTGCGAGACCATGCGTTGCGGATCGAGAATGCCGGCCTTTTCCATCACGAAGCGCGACTTGATGCCGGATGCCTTTTCGATGAACGCCACGCTCGACGGTTCGAGCGCGGTGACGGTGCCGGCCTCGATGGCGGCGGCATTGTCGGCGTTGAACTGCGCCACGTAGGCATTAAAACTCTCGACCAGTTCCTCGTTGGAAATCGACTGCGATGGCGTAAAAAGACCGGTACCGCTGATGACGGCTTGTTTCATGATTAAGCTTTCAAATGGGGCAATGGCGAGTGCCAATAGTGGAGCAAATTCTACACAATGGCTGCACGTTACGCGCAAATAAAAGCGGCGCCCGAAGCGCCGCTCTAAAATCGTGATGTCGCGCTTTACTTGCCGAGATTGGCCTGCACCACCGTGGTCTCCGGCTTGGCGAACTGCACCGGCTTGCCCTTGAGGCGGTTAAGCGCCTGCGCCAGCTGGAAATCGTCGCTGCTGCCGTATTCGAGCGGCTTGCGCTGCTTTTCCATGGCAATGATGCGCAGTTGTTCTTCCAGTTCGTCGCGCTTGCTTTGCGCGCCTTCCTGCTCGCGGTCGTTGGAAAGGTGCTTGGCCAGGTCGGCCTCGCGCGTGCGCAGCGCGTTGACGCCGTCGCCGTCGGCGTACTCGTCCACCAGCAGGTCGGGCGTAATCCCCTTGGCCTGGATCGAGCGGCCCTTGGGCGTGTAGTAGCGCGCAGTGGTCAGCTTGACGGCGGTGTCGGCAGTGAGCTGGCGGATGGTTTGCACCGAGCCCTTGCCGAAAGTTTGCGTGCCCATGATTTCGGCACGCTTGTAGTCCTGCAGGGCGCCGGCAACGATTTCGGAGGCCGATGCCGAACCGGTATTGACCAGCACCACCATCGGCACTTGCTTGAGCGCTTCGGGCAGTTTGGCCAGTGCATCGGTCTCGGCGTGCAACTGGTAATACTCGGGGCGGCCGTAATACACGGTTTTTTGCTCGGCCAGCTGGCCGTTGGTCGAGACGATTGCCTCGTTTTTTGGCAGGAAGGCGGCCGCCACACCGATCGCGCCTTGCAGTACGCCGCCGGGGTCGTTGCGCAAGTCCAGCACCAGGCCCTTGATGTGCGGGTCTTGCTTGTAGAGCTCGGCAATTTTCTCTGCCATGTCATCGACCGTCGGCTCCTGGAACTGCGAAATGCGCAGCCAGGCGTAGCCCGGTTCGATCAATTTACCCTTCACGCTTTTCTGGATGATTTCCTCGCGCGTGAGGTTGAACACCAGCGGCTCCTGCTCGCCCTTGCGCAGCACGGTCAGCGCCACTTTCGAGTGCGGCTCGCCGCGCATCAGCTTGACCGAGTCGTCGAGCGGCATGCCCTTCAACGGCGTGTTGTCGAGGCGGCTGATCAGGTCGCCCGGCTTGATGCCGGCGCGCCACGCTGGCGAGTCTTCGATCGGCGCCACGATCTTGATGTAGCCGTCCTCGCTGGGGCCGATCTCGATGCCGAGGCCCACGAACTTGCCTTGCGAGCCTTCGCGCAGTTCGGCATACGCTTTCTTGTCCAGGTAGGCCGAGTGCGGATCGAGCGAAGCCACCATGCCGGAGATGGCTTCGGTCAGCAGCTTCTTGTCTTCCACCGGTTCCACGTAGTCCGATTTGATCAGGCCGAAGACATCGGCCAGCTGGCGCAATTCCGCCAGCGGCAGCGCTGGCACCGCCGGCTTCTGCGCCATCGCAGAGAACTGCAGCGACATGGCCACGCCGGCTACCACGCCCAAGCCGATCAACCCGGAATTCTTTAGTTTCTTGCCCATGTTTCACCCAAAAAAGAGAGTAGCGTGCGCCCGCATTGAAACGAGTATAAACCTGATTCCCAGCAAACGTAGTAGCCCTCCCGAAATCATTTATAACTTTACGGCGATTTACAACGCGTCGCGTTGACATTTAAAGTAGCCCAATTCCCAACTGGTGAAACGGCAATTGTGACGGTTTGTATTGGGTGTATCCCATACGTTCACGGCAGTAAGCATTTGTAAGAATTTTGTGGATCGCGATTTTCGCGGCCTACACTGAACTCGTATTTCTCTCTACCCTGAAGTGGTTTTTGCCTGCGCCCCAAAAAGCGCAGGCTTTTTTTTGCCCTGCGCAGGCCTTACCCTGGAGCTAACCATATGCGTTCTACCTTGCCGTTTTCCCTGCGCCGCCTGGCCGCCGCGCTGGCGCTTGGCGCCATGTTGTCGCCGGCGTTTGCCGTGCCCGTGATGGACATGCGCGCCGAAGATTTCCTGCCGCTGGCCGCCGACCTCAAGCAGCAACTCAAGCTCAACGCCAACCAGCAAACGCTGTGGCAGCAAACCGAGAGCCGCACCCGCAACCTGCTGCGCGAGCGCAAGTCGCGGCGCGAACGCCTGCAGGCGGCAGTGCTGACCGCTGCGCAAACGCCCGGCGTGGAACTGCGCGACGTCGCCCGCACCGTGGAAGCGGAAAGCATCACGGCCGCCGGCGAGGAAAAGCAGTTGCGCGAATGGTGGCTGATCGTCAACGACGCGCTGGACGAAACCCAGCGCGGCATCGTCGCCCAGCAACTCAATGAACACCTGCTGCGGGTACAGGACAACGGCGGCCCCGGCCCCGGCCGTGGCGAGCGCCGCGACGACGGCGGCGAACATCGCGGCGGCGGCCGCAAGGGCGGTGGCCAGGGCGGCATGGGCATCGGCGTGGGTGCCGGCGGCGCCAGCATGAGCCTGCCCGGCGGCTGACCCGCTCGCTGTGTATCGTAAAGTAACTGAGCGGTAACACGTGTCCTGTGGCGTTAGAATATTCGCGCGGCAACCCGGCGCTGCATGAACCATGCAACTGCCTTGTTCGCTTTCGGACGTTTTGACCTAAAAGGACACGTAGTGAAAAAATATTTGCTGACCACTCTGGCACTGAGCCTGGCCACCGCCTTTGCCGGCGCTGCCGATACCCCGGCGCCTGCCGCCACGTCTTCTGGTATTGAACTCAAGAACATGGACACCAGCGTGCGTCCGCAAGACGATTTCTATGCCTACCAGAATGGCGGCTGGGTCAGGAATACCGAGATCCCGGGCGACCGCGCTCGCTGGGGCTCGTTCATCCAGCTGCAGGAAAACACCTTGCCGCAGCTGCGCGCCATCATCGAAGCGGCCGAGAATGACAAGGCCCGCAAGGCTGGCAGCAATGCGCAGAAACTTGGCGACCTTTACGCCAGCTACATGGACGAAGCCAGGCTCGACACGCTGGGCGTCAAACCGCTCGCTGGCGAACTCAACCGCATTCGCGGCGTCAAGGACAAAAAGGCCTTCCCGATGCTGATCGCCCACCTGGACCAGATCGGCGTGACCGTGCCGTACAACGTCTATGTGCGCCAGGATGCGCGCGAATCGACCAAGTACGCGGTCGGCATTTCGCAAAGCGGCCTGGGCTTGCCGGACCGCGACTACTACCTGAAAAAGGACGACGCCAAGCTGGCCGCCATCCTGGTCAAATACGAAGCCCACGTGGCGAAAATCCTCGAGCTGGCCGGCGCGCAAAGCCCGCAGGCCAGCGCCAAGGCCATCGTTGCGCTGGAAACCGCGCTAGCCGAAGCACAATGGACCAAGGTGCAAAACCGCGACCCGGTCAAGCGCTACAACAAGGTGCCGTTTGCCAAGCTGGGCGAGCTGGCTCCAGGCTACGACTGGAACCACGCGCTGGCGTCCGCCGGCGTGGGCAGCAAGACCGACTACGCTATCGTCAACCAGCCGAGCTTCCTGACCGGCTATACCGCCGTCCTGGAAAAAACCGACCTGGCGACCTGGAAAGCCTATTTTGAATGGCAGCTGCTGCGCAGTGCATCGCCTTACCTGTCGAAGCCGTTTGCCGATGCCGACTTCGATTTCTACAGCACTGCGCTGACCGGCGTGACCGTCAAGCAGGACCGCTGGAAACGCGGCGTGGGCCTGGTCGAACGCGCGCTGGGCGAGGCACTGGGCCAGGCCTATGTGGCGCAGCACTTCCCGCCCGAGCGCAAGGCGCGCATGGATGCGCTGGTGCAAAACCTGATGGCCGCGTATAAAACCAGCATCGACGGCCTCGACTGGATGGGCCCGGAAACCAAGCGCGAAGCGCAAGATAAACTGTCCAAGTTCCGCCCCAAGATCGGCTACCCGAGCAAGTGGCGCGACTACGCGTCGCTGGTGATCGTCAAGGGCGACCTGGTGGGCAACGTGTTGCGCGCATCGAGCTTCAGTCACCAGCGCATGGTCAATAAGCTCGGCAAGCCGATCGACCGCGAAGAATGGAGCATGACGCCGCAAACCATCAACGCCTACTACAGCTCGACGATGAACGAGATCGTGTTCCCGGCTGCCATCCTGCAGCCGCCGTTCTTCGACGTGAACGCCGACGATGCCGTCAATTACGGCGCCATTGGCGCCGTGATCGGCCATGAAATCAGCCACGGCTTCGACGACGGCGGCAGCCAGGCCGACGGCGACGGCAACCTGCGCGACTGGTGGACCGCCACCGACCGCGCCAACTTCAAGGCCAAGGCCGACGCGCTGGTCAAGCAGTACAACGGCTACAGCCCGCTGCCGGGCTACCACGTCAACGGCGCGCTGACCCTGGGCGAGAACATCGCCGACAACAGCGGCATGGCGATCGCCTATAAGGCGTATAAATTGTCGCTGGGCGGCAAGCCAGCGCCGGTGATCGACGGCTTTACGGGCGAGCAGCGCTTCTACCAGGGCTGGGCGCAGATCTGGCGTGCCAAGGCGCGCGAGGCGCAGCAGATCCTGATGATCAAGACCGACTCGCATTCGCCCGGCGAATTCCGCGCCAATGGCACGGTGGTCAACCAGCCCGGCTTCTACGAAGCGTTCGGCGTCAAGCCTGGCGACAAGCTGTACGTGGCGCCGGAAGAGCGCGTGATTATCTGGTAAAAAAGCCGGAAATACGCCGCCTGGCCCTGCGGCGATGCCGTCTGTCGCAAACCGCTTGCGACCGTTGGTGTTTTTATATATAACTTCATGGCTGGCCAAGAGTACTTTCTTGGCCTTTTTGTATTCCTCATTCAAAGGATTTTTCGTGAAACGTCATCTCGTAAGTGCACTGATGCTGAGCCTGATCGCAGGCCTGGCAGGCGCTGCGGACAACACCACCAGTGTGACTCCTGCCAGCACCCAGCAAGCCAAAGCGCCGACCTCCGGCATCGCCGTCGAATACATCGATCCGGCCGTGCGCGTCCAGGACGACCTGTTTACCCACATGAACGGCAAGTGGCTTGCGACGACCGAGATTCCGGCCGACAAAGCCAGCTGGGGCAGCTTTGCCAAGCTGCGCGACGACATCCAGCCGCAACTGCGCACCATCATTGAAAACGCCGCCAACGCCAAGGACACGGCGGCCGGCAGCGACACGCAACGCATTGGCGATTTCTACGCCAGCTTCATGGATGAAGCCAGGCTCGAGCAACTGGGCGTGACGCCGTTGAAAGGCGAGTTCGCCCGCATCGCCGCGCTGAAAGACAAGAAGCAACTGCCAGAGCTGATCGCGCACTTCAACAAGATCGGCGTGAGCACCCCGTACGGCTTCGCCATCCACCAGGACAACAAGGATTCGACCAAGTACGTGGCCGACCTGTACCAGGATGGCCTGGGCCTGCCTGACCGCGACTACTACCTGAAAGCGGACGACAAGAAACTGGCCGACACCCTGGCCAAGTACGAACAGCACATGGCCAAGATGTTGACCCTGGCCGGCGACAACAACGGACCAGCGAGCGCGCGCGCCGTGGTGGAATTCGAAAAACAACTGGCCAAGCTGCAATGGACGAAAGTAGAACTGCGCGATCCGATCAAGGCCTACAACAAGGTCGATGTCGCCAAGCTGAACACGCTGGCGCCTGGCTACGACTGGAAAGCCTACCTGGCCGATGCCGGCATCGGCGGCAAGGTCAGCTACGTGATCGTCAGCCAGCCGAGCTACCTCAAGGGCATGACCGCGTTGCTGAACAAGACCCCGGTCGAGACCCTGAAAGCGTACTTCCAGTGGCAGACCGTGCGCGCATTCGCACCTTACCTGAACAAGTCGTTCGTCGATGAAAACTTCGCCTTCTACGGCACCGTGCTGAGCGGTGTGACCGAGCAGCGTCCACGCTGGAAACGCGGCGTCTCGGTTGCCGAAGGCGCGCTGGGCGAAGCAGTAGGCAAGCTGTACGTGGCCGAGCAATTCCCGGCCGACCGCAAGGCGCGCATGGAAGCGCTGGTCAACAACCTGCTGGCGTCGTACAAGACCAGCATCGACACCCTCGATTGGATGAGCCCGGTCACCAAGAAGCAGGCGCAAGCCAAGCTGGCCAAGTTCACCACCAAGATCGGCTACCCGAACAAGTGGCGCGACTATTCGGCGCTGACCGTGTCGAAAGACGACCTGGTGGGCAACGTGATCCGTTCGCACGAGTTCGACTACAACAAGGAAATCAACAAGCTGGGCAAGCCGATCGACCGTGACGAGTGGGGCATGACGCCGCAAACCGTGAACGCTTACTACAACCCGGAAATGAACGAGATCGTGTTCCCGGCCGCCATCCTGCAAGCGCCGTTCTTTGACGCGGCTGCCGACGACGCGGTCAACTACGGCGCCATCGGCGGCGTGATCGGCCACGAAATCAGCCACGGCTTCGACGACCAGGGCGCCCAGTACGACGGCGACGGCAACCTGCGCGACTGGTGGACCAAGGCCGACCACAAGAACTTCGCCACCAAGACCAAGATGCTGGTCGAGCAGTACAACCAGTTCAGCCCGCTGCCTGGCTACCACGTCAACGGCGAACTGACCCTGGGCGAAAACATCGCCGACAACAGCGGCATCGCGATTGCCTACAAGGCGTATAAATTGTCGCTGAACGGCAAGGAAGCCCCGGTGATCGACGGCCTGACCGGCGACCAGCGCTTCTACATGGGCTTTGCGCAAGTGTGGCGCATGAAGATGCGTGAAGCGGCGCAGATCCAGCAGATCAAGACCGATCCGCACTCGCCAGGCCAGTTCCGCGCCAACGGCCCGATGCGCAACCAGCCAGGCTTCTACGACGCCTTTGGCGTCAAACCGGGCGACAAGATGTACCTTGCGCCGAAAGACCGCGTGATCATGTGGTAAGCCGGTAGCAAGCGATGAACGAAGCGGCGTTGGCGACAACGCCGCTTTTTTTATGCGCGCCGATACGGTCCCGTGTAAACTACCGCATCGTCCCAACCCCGGAAGCCGAACCCATGCGTATGCGTGCCTTACTCCCCATGACCGCCATGCTCGCCCTCAGTGCCTGCGGCGACTCCTACAAGCCGGTTGACGTCTACATGGCTGCCACGCCCGAGTGCAAGGACTGGCAGGAAGGCTCGCGCTTCGACCTGCCGCGCGGCATCAGCGTCGCGACCACGCCACCGGTCACGCTCGAAGGCGGCGGCGCCGAGTTCACTTTCGTTTATTTCGTACCGCGCGGCCAGCGCGCCCGTTTCCTCTCGCGCGACTACAACGTCACGGCGCCGCGCGGCGCGGTGATCGCCAGGGCCGAGCTGGTGACGTTCTACCAGCGCGCCATCAACTCGCGCGCCGAGATCGTCGACGTCATCCCCAAGGTACCGGACATGCTGGTGGCCGGCGCCACCGCCGACGAAACCATCTGGCGTGTGCGCCTGCGCGTGAAAGACAAGCTGCCCGAACGCTTCGACGTGGTGCCGCCAGCGTTTGAAATCGCCCTGACCGAATACCCGATGCGCACGTTCACCTACCGCTACTTCCCCGAGCGCAAAGCCTACGGCCTCTGCCGCTAACTTCAACTTCGGGGTCGGTGCCGACATTCGGACACGAACTGAGCCTTGTCGCTGCTGGGCTTGTGTCTACATGTCGGCACTGACCCTGAAGTGGGAGGTTGAAGCGGGGCGCAAAAAAACCGGTCGCGATGGACCGGTTTTTTTATGCGCTGGCTGGTTTATTTGGCAGGTTCGGCCGGGGTTTCTGCGGCCGGCGCCGGGGCGGCTGGCGCTTCCGGTTCCTTGAACTTGGCGCCCGACTGGTTGGCCATGAAGACCACGGCGCGCGCGACTTCGACGTCGTCGAGGTCGGGATTGCCGCCCTTGGCGGGCATGGCGCGCAAGCCTTCGATGGCGTGCTTGAGGACGGTGTCGTAACCCTGTGCGATACGCGCCGACCAGCTGCCGGCATCGCCCACCTTGGGCGCGCCTGCCACACCGGCGCCGTGGCAGGCCGCGCAGGTGGAGTTGTAGATGGCGTCGCCCGCTTGCAGCACCTTCGGCGCGTTCACATCCTTGAAAGTGAAGCCAGTGTCGGCCACCGGCGCGATGCGGGTGGCGATTTCCTCGGGCGCCTGGCTGTTGGAGCCGGCGCCGGTGAGCTTGTCCGTGGTGACATACTGGACCAGCAGGATGATGCCGATGACCGTGACCAGGAAGAAGCCGACCACGGCTCCCACCAGTTGTTTGGGCGTTTTAATGATGGATTCGTTGTGTGCGTCGTTCATGATGTCCTTGAAGTCTGTGCCGGGTTGCGTGCCGAATTACCGATCGAGCTGCCTTGCAAAACCTTTATCAAACGGCCGATTATAGGCTCAAAAATCGGCGCATGGAAACTTCAACATGGTTAAAACGACACGCGCCGATGGACGCGGACCAATAAAACCGGTATCCTACGGCACACCTTCAAGGTTCCCCCCGCGCGGCTGTAGCTCAGTGGATAGAGTATTGGCCTCCGAAGCCAAGGGTCGCTGGTTCGATTCCAGCCAGCCGCACCAGAAATTCCCTTCAAATCAATTGCTTATGTCATGACGCCAGTTGCCTGGCTGCAGTCATGGCAGGGTTTTATTGTCCCATCGCATCCTTCCCCCGCCGCTCACTTTCGTCCTCCTGTCACGCCAAGTCGTACCCACTCGCACCGATATCGGTTGCCCGTGACGGTATATCGCTGCTGATCGCGTGCTTTTCTCCCCGTATTTACCTAAAAATTTATTGTCCTTTTTGATGTCAATCAAAATAGCTTGAAATATCGCGTAGTAGAGGAACTGCCACACAATTGTGAAGTTTCTGTGAAGAATCATTAGCCTGCAACCGTGCACCCTTGTTGTGCACTGCTCTGCGTGGCTAAATGTACCGATGGTTAAAATCGGTATCACCGCTCGTCTATTCCTCTCGCTGTTGATCGTCAGCCTGCTCACGGCGGTTGGCGTCGGCTTCGGCACGCGCTGGAGTTTTCAGCGCGGTTTCCAGGGCTACCTGAACGAGGTCGAATCGCGGCGCATGGAGGCGATGGCGGAAGAGCTGGCGCAGGCGTACCAGGAACACGGCGGCAACTGGCAGTTCATGCGCGGCAACCGCGCCGCGTGGGAGCGCACCACCGGCGCCATCGGCCGCGAACGCGCCACCGCGCCGCGCACCAGCGTCAATGCCGATGCCGGCGGCAGCTCCATCTATTACGCGGTGCCGGACAAGGCGCCGCGCCGGCTCGGCCTGTTCGACATGGCCGGCAATCACCTGGCCGGCAACCTGCAAACGGGGCCGTCGCTGCGCTACCAGCCGGTGCTGGTCGAGGGCAGACCAGTCGCCACCTTGGTCGGCGCGCCGCTGCGCGGCTTGCAGGAAGAGGCGGAGCAGGGCTTTTTGTTGCAACAGCAGCGCGACAGCGTGCTGATCGGGATTGCCACGCTGGTGCTGGCGGCGTTAGCCGCCTTGCTGCTGGCGCGCAGCTTTGTGGCGCCCACGCGGCGCCTGATCCATGCCGCCGCCAAGGTGGCGGCCGGCGATTACGCGGTGCGGGTACCGCGCGGCCAGCGCGACGAGCTGGGCACGCTGGCGCACAACTTCAACATCATGGCTGCCACGCTCGAGAGCAACGAGGCGCTGCGCCGCCACTTCATGGCCGACCTGTCGCACGAGCTGCGCACGCCCTTGTCCGTGTTGCAGGCCCAGCTCGAAGCGATGGAAGACGGCCTGGAACCGACCGATGCCACCAGCCTGGCGCTGCTGCAAGACGAGGTGGCCACGCTCACCCGGCTGGTGGAAGACATGCGCCAGATCACGCTCTCCGAAGTGGGCGCCTTCGGCTACCAGCGCGAGCCGCTTAACCTCGGCACCCTGTTGGAGAGTGAGCTGAACAAGTGGCGCGAGCCGCTGGCGCACGCCGGCATGACCGTCCAGGCAGGGATGCTGCCGCACCTGACCGTGGAGGGCGACACGATCCGCCTGCGCCAGCTGCTGCGCAACCTGTTCAACAACGCGCTGCGCCACGCCGAAGGCGCTACCGAATTGTGCGTTGTGCTGCATGTTCACCGCCAGCAAGCGGTGCTCACCATCACCGACAACGGCCACGGCGTCTCCGAGGCCGCGCTGACCATGCTGTTCGAGCGTTTCTGGCGCGGCGACAGCGCCCGCACCCGTGCCACCGGCGGCAGCGGCCTGGGGCTGTCGATCTGCCGCAGCATCGTCACCGCCCATGGCGGCGACATTACCGCAACGCATGCCACGCCCACCGGCCTGTGCATCACCATCGCGCTGCCATTGGCGCAGCAGCAGTCATGAGCGCCCAGCATGTATTGGTGGTCGAAGATGAGTTGCGCCTGGCGCGGCTGCTGGTCAGCTATTTGCAGGCGGCCGGCTACCGCGTCACGGCCCGGCACGACGGCCTGGCGGTGCAAGCCACGGTGGCCGCTGGCGACGTCGATCTGATCCTGCTCGACTGGATGTTGCCCGGCATCGACGGCCTGACCCTGTGCCGCGCGCTGCGCGCGTCCAGCGACATTCCCATCATCATGATGACCGCGCGCGCGCAGGAGGAGGACCGTCTCGACGGCCTCGATGGCGGCGCCGACGATTACATCTGCAAGCCTTTCAGTCCGCGCGAAGTGGTGGCCCGCGTGCGCGCGGTGCTGCGCCGCCGCCCGGCCGGCAGTCCCAAGCCAGGCTTGCAGATCGACGAGCAGGGCGTGCGCGCCTTTTTGCATGGTACCGAGCTGCCTCTGACCCCGGTGGAGTTCCGCCTGCTGAAAATGTTGCGCGACGCGCCCGGGCAAGCCTTGTCACGCGATGACTTGCGCGGCGGTGTGTACGAAGACCGGCGCATCGTGCATGACCGCACGATCGATACGCATGTCAAAAACCTGCGCCGCAAGCTGGAGGAGGCCGGCCTGGCTGAAGCGATTTCAGCCGTCTATGGGGTCGGTTATCGATGGGAAGCGCGCAGCGCGCGTGCATCCTGAAATTTCACAAGGAGAAAGCAAATGTCTGACGACAACCAGTCGCGGTCGCGGCGTAGTCTGATCAAGAGCATGGTGTTCATACCGATGGGTGTGGCCGGTGCTGCCGGCGCCGTGCGCGCCCTGCAACCGGCCCACGCGGCCGACGCCATCGCGCCGGAAGGCAAACCGAACGACTACAAGCCGTCGTTCTTCAACGCCAACGAATGGCGCTTCCTCGGTGCGGCAGTCGATCGCCTGATCCCGCACGACGAACACGGCCCCGGCGGCATCGAATCGGGCGTGCTCGAATTTCTCGACCGCCACATGCAAACCCCGTACGCGGCCGGCGACATCTGGTACATGCAGGGCCCGTACCTGAAGGCCGCACCGGAGTTCGGCTACCAGGGCAAACTGGCGCTGCGCGACATCCTGCGCGTGGGCATCAAGGCCTTTGATGGCTATGTCACCAGCCAGAACCCGGGCAAGGTATTTGCCGACCTCGACAAGAAGGCGCAGGAAGACCTGCTCAAAGCGGCCGAAAAGGGCGAGCTGAAGTGGGAAGACATGTCGTCGAAACTGTTCTTCTCCAACCTGCTGACGGAAGTCCGTAACGGTTATTTCTCGGACCCCAAGCACGGCGGCAACAAGAACATGGGCGCCTGGAAAATGATCGGCTATCCCGGCATGCGTGCGGACTATTTGGATTGGGTCGAAGTCAGGGACAAGCCTTACCCAATTGGACCGGTGGATTTAGCAGGTCGTCGCTGAGGCCGTTCAAAACGCCCATGGCGTCGTTGCGCCCACTCGCCGTGCTAACGCACTGTCTTCGCGGCCGCGCCTAGCCCTGGACATTTTGAAGCGACCTCCGAAAGGATAATCAAGGAAGAATATGAGCATCGTAAAAAACAAAGTAGACGCCGTCATCGTCGGCGCCGGCTGGACCGGCGCCATCATGGCCAAGGAACTCACGGATGCGGGCTTGTCCGTCGTCATCCTCGAACGCGGCCCGGACCGCGACACGCAACCGGATTTCGCCTACCCGCGCGTGGTCGATGAGCTCGAAGGCTCGGTCCATCGCAAGTACCTGCAATCGCTGGCCAAGGAAACCGTCACCGCGCGCCACAGCGTGAACGACATCGCCGTGCCGTATCGCCAGATGGGTTCGTTCAAGCCTGGTACCGGAGTCGGTGGCGCCGGCTCGCACTGGTCGGGCGCGCATTTCCGCGCCTTGCCCGAAGATTTTAAGGTGCGCTCCAACCTCGAGCAGCGCTACGGCAAGAAATTCATCCCCGCCAACATGACGGTGCAGGATTTCCCGGTCACGTACGACGAACTGGAACCGCACTTCGAACACTTCGAATACGTGTGCGGCACGTCCGGCAAGGCCGGCATCATCAACGGCCAGTTGAGCGAAGGCGGCAACCCGTTCGAAGGCTCGCGCAAGAAGGAATATCCGCTGGGCCCCAACCCCAACTACCTCGGTGCGGAATGGTTTTACAAGGCCGCCAAGGAAAAGGGCTACCACGCGTTTCCGATTCCCGCATCGAATGCCTCGGGCGTGTACACCAACCCGTATGGCTGCCAGATGGGTCCGTGCAACGCGTGCGGCTTCTGCTCCGATTACGGCTGCCTCAACTACTCGAAAGCCAGCCCCAACGCTTGCATCTTCCCGGTCCTGAAAGGCCGCAAGAATTTCGAGATGCGCACGCTGGCGCAAGTGCTGAAAGTGAACCTGACCGGCGACAAGAAAAAAGCCACCGGCGTCACGTACCTCGACGCGCAGGGCCGCGAGACCGAGCAACCGGCGGACCTGGTCCTGCTGTGTGCGTTCTCGCTGTTCAACGTCCACATGATGCTGGTCTCGGGCATCGGCAAGCCGTACGATCCTGCCACCAGGACCGGCACCGTCGGTCGCAACTACTCGTATCAAAACCTGAACCGCGTGGTGATGTTCTACGATAAAACCGTGCACGCCAACGGCTTTATCGGCATCGGCGGCGGTGGCGCCACGTTCGACGACTTGAACGGCAACCGCAACGACAGCGCCCAGACCGGCTACATCGGCGGCGGCATCATCTGGGCGCGCCAGCCCGGCGCCGGCCCCGTGCGCGGCATCCAGACCGAGCCCGGTGTACCGAACTGGGGCAGCGCCTGGAAGAAGGGCGTCAAGGATTCCTTCCTGCACTCGTTCTACTACGAGGTGCAAGGTTCGTGCATGTCGTACGACGATGCCTACCTCGATCTCGACCCGACCTACAAGGATGCGTTCGGCCGCCCGCTGCTGCGCATGACCTTCGACTGGCACGACAACGAGATCAAGGCATCGCAATACCTGGTGGAAAAAGCTACCGACATGTGCAAGGTGCTGGGCCCGAAAGCGATGAAGGGCGATGCCAAGAAAGACGGCACGCACTACAACATCACCCAGTACCAATCGACCCATACCTGCGGCGGCGCCATCATGGGCAGCGATCCGAAGACCTCGGCGCTGAACCGCTATTTGCAGTCGTGGGACGTGTCGAACGTGTTTGCGCCGGGCGCCAACGCCTTCCCGCAAAACAACGGTTACAACCCGACCGGCATGGTCGGCGCGTTGACGTACTGGGCCGCCACGGCCATCCGCGAGCTGTATCTGAAAAACCCCGGCCCGCTGGTCCAGGCTTAAGGAGTGCGCATGAACACTGTGAAAAAATTATTGTTGACCGCCGTGGGCCTGGGCGTGATCGGCGTGGGTGGTGCATATCTGTACGCCTCGCAAGCGACGCCGACCAGGAACATCGGTCCCGGCGCCGTCAACCTGGCCGCGCCAAGCGCGCAACTGATCGAGCAGGGCAAGTACATCGCCACCGCCGGTGACTGTATCGCCTGCCACACGGCGCCGAATGGCAAGCAGTTTGCCGGCGGCCTGTCGATGGCGACGCCGATTGGCGCCCTGTACAGCACCAACATCACGCCCGACAAGGCGACCGGCATCGGCAACTACAGCCTCGACGATTTCGACCGGGCGGTGCGCCACGGCATCACGCCGCACGGTACTACGCTGTATCCGGCCATGCCGTATCCGTCGTACGCCAAGATCAGCGACGACGACCTGCGCGCGCTGTATGCATACTTCATGCATGGCGTGGAACCGGTCTCGAACGCCAACCGGTCCAGCGCGATCAGCTGGCCGCTGTCGCTGAACTTCCCGCTGGCGATCTGGCGCAAGATGTATGCGCCGCCCGTTGAACCGCTGGTGCTCAACAAGTACGAAAGCGCGATGCTGGCGCGCGGCGCCTACCTGGTGCAGGGCCTCGGTCACTGCGGCGCCTGCCATACGCCGCGCGCGTCCACCATGCAGGAGCTGGCGCAGGACGAGTCGAGCCCGGCCTACCTGTCCGGCGGTCCCGTGATCGACGGCTGGCTGGCGGTCAACCTGCGCGGCAATCCGGCTGGCGGCCTGGGGCGCTGGAACGAGCAGGACATCGTCGATACGCTGTCAAAAGCACGCAACGATCACTCGGCCGTGGTGGGTACGCCAATGGCGGAAGTGGTGTCGCACAGCACCCAGCACATGACCAAAGAAGATTTGACGGCGATGGCCGCCTATCTGAAGTCGCTGTCGCCGGGCCTGGCGGAAAAAGCGACCTACAAGGAGAGCAATGCCACTGCGCTGGCCTTGAAATCCGGGCGTGAAGATGGTCGCGGCGCGCAGCTGTACCTCGACAACTGCGCTGCCTGCCACCGTACCGACGCCAAGTCCAACGGCAAGGTGTTCCCTGCGCTGGCCGGCAACCCGAGCGTGCTGTCCGACGATGCAACCTCGTTGATCCGTCTGATCCTCGAAGGCAGCAAGCTGCCATCGACCAGAGCGGCGCCATCGGACCTTGGCATGCCCGGATTCGCGTGGCGCCTGTCGGACGAAGAGACCGCCCAACTGGTCACCTTCGTGCGCCAGAGCTGGGGTAACGAAGCGTCCGCAGTGAGTGCCGGCGAGGTGGCCAAGCTGCGCAAGCAGGTCAAGGCCGAAGCGGGAAGCGTCACCGCAGCGCACTGAGAACCTGTCCCGGCAGGGAATGAGGCGCTGCTTGCGCGCCTCGGCAGGATGGGTTTTAACTGCTCGCTGGCGAAACCAGGCCTGCTGCCGTGGCGATCACGGCAGCAGGCCTTTGCCGTTCTGAGTGAACAGGCGAGCGGTATACACCGTTCTTTTTCCTACTCGCCCGACAACGCCACCTGCAACAAGTCGATCAGCAGCCGGATCTTGGCCGAGCCGCGCCGGCTGGCCGGGTACACGGCGTAGATGCCGATGTCCATCTGGCCCGGGTTGGCTTCGTAAGCGGGCAATATGGCCACCAGGGCGCCGCTGTCGAGGTCGCCTTGGACGAGCCACGCGGGCAGCAGCGCCAGGCCCATGCCGTCGCACGCGGCCAGGCGCAGCACTTCGCTGTTGTTGACCGTGAGCGATCCCGTCATTTCCACCTCGACTGTTTCCGCATCGCTGCGCAGATGCCAGCTGTGGCGGCTGGCGCCGTAGGCGAACTGCAGGCAGTTGTGGCCGGCCAGGTCAGCCGGGGTGTGCGGCGTGCCGTGGCGCGCCAGGTAGGCGGGGCTGGCGACGATGTGGCGCCGGTGGCCGGCCAGCTTGCGGGCGATCAGGTTCGGTTGCTGCGGCGGGCTGCCGATGCGGATCGCGACGTCGATCGCTTCATCGACCAGGTGGGTCACGCTGTCGGCCAGGCGCAGGTCGAGGCGCAGGCGCGGGTAGCGCTCCGCCAGGCCGGGCAGCAGCGGCCCCAGGTAGCGGATGGCCAGCGTGACGGGCGCCGCCACCCGTAGCAGGCCGTGCAGCTCGCTGTCGCCGCCGCCGGCCGCGTCATCGGCCTCGTCGAGGGCGGCCAGGATCTGGTTGGTGTGCTCGAGGTAGGTGCGACCGCTGTCGGTCAGGGTGATGCTGCGGGTGGAGCGGTTCAGCAGTGGCGTGCCAAGACGCTGTTCGAGCGCATCGACCAGGCGCGTGACCGACGAGGTGGCCACGCCCAACTGGCGGGCGGCGGCGGAAAAGCCGCCGTGACTGGCCACCAGGCTGAAAGCGTTGAGTTCGGCGAAGCGGTCCATGGTGGCGTTGCGCAGCGCGCAAAAGTGTATGCGATGGCGCCCATATTATCAGCACCGTCCGAACAATCTATAGTGAATTCATACACGAATGGCTGAGGAGGCCTTATGAAACTCACTGCACACAACCAGGGTTTTGGCGCTACTATCGAAGGACTCGACCTGCGCGACGCCAACCCCGCCATGGGCCGCGACCTGCGCGCCGCGCTGGTCGAACACGGCTTGCTGGTGATCCGGGGCCAGTCCCTGGCGCCTGAAGAACAACTGGCCGCCACCCGCCTGTTCGGCACGCTGGAGGTGTTTCCCACCGTGCGCGGGCAACTGCCGGGCGTACCTGAAATCTTCCGCGTGGCCAGCCGGCCCGAGGACGGCCACGTCGAGGTGGGCCGTTACTGGCACTCGGACGGGTCGTTCCGCGACGACCCGACCCCGGTCAGCTTCTGGTACACGGTGGTGCAATCGGACCAGGGCGGCGACACGCTGTTTACCGACTTGCAGCAGGCATATGCCGAGCTCAACGACGAAATCCGCAAGGAATTCGATGCCCTGCATACCGCGCACCGCAACGGCGTGGTGCACCCGCTGGTACTGCGGCATCCGCACACCGATGTGCCCGGCCTGTACCTGAACGTGGGCCTGACTGCCGGCGTGCTCGGCTACAACAGCGAGCAGTCGCGCGAAGTGATGGCCGCGATCGACCGCCATTATTCGCGGCCCGGCGCCAGCTACCGCCATCACTGGCTGCCCGGCGACGTGGTGGTGGCCGACAATTTACGCGTCGCCCACAAGGCCACGCCGCTGACGGCGGACAGCCGGCGCATCCTCAACCGCACCACGGTGCGGGCCGACGGGGTGATCTGGCAATAGGGGAAGGCGCTTACCGCAGCGCGGTACACATCAGCCAGATGTCGCCGTGCTCGCGCACGTCGGCCTGCAGGGTACCGAACTTGGTGTCGCGGCTGTAGCCGGCGGCTCCTTTTTTGAGATTGGCCGCCTTGGCAACGTCTTCCAGGCGGACTCCGGGCAGCACGGCAATATAGGTATCGACCTCGGCGCCGCTCGCGCTGACACGAGTCACGTCGAGGTTGAAAGGCCGTACCGGCTTGGGCAATTGAAAACTGTCGGCGACGCCGTCGGCAGTGGGTTTGGCACCCAGGCGGCCGAGCGACTTTTGCACACCGACGTATTTTCCTGTGGGCAACTCGCAGCGCAGCGCTTGTTCGATAAGCACAGCGGGCGGGGCAGCAGCGGCCGTCGCAGGGGCCGAAATACTGAACCATGTTGTTGCCAGCAGCAGGCCAGGCAACGAGCGTAAGGAACGGGACATGTAAGCCTTGTGGAGTGGTTGGGATCGATGCACCAGAAAACGTTATCATAAAGGCATTGCGACTTGCGCACGCCACGGTGTCACTATTTCTTGCGCGCACGATTGCCCCGTCAGGCGAACAACCTTGTAAATGCGATAAACTTCTCGCTTCTCAAGATATCTTGGTCCGCATCATGCCCAATAAATCGTCGATGGACGACCAGTCATTCCGCCGCATCCTTGCCCGCAACATCACCTTGCCGCTGGCGTCCGGCGTGGTCAGCGCCGGCGTCTTCGTGATTTTGCTGATCTACCTGATCACGACCATGAACTGGGTCGAGCACAGCGAACGGGTGATCGGCAGCGCCAACGAGATCAGCAAGCAGATGGTGGACATGGAAACCGGCATGCGCGGCTACCTGCTGGCCGGCGACGAAGCGTTCCTGCAACCGTATGTGCTGTCCAAGCCCAAGGTCACTGCCAGCATCGACAACCTGCTCAAGCTGGTGGAAGACAACCCGGCCCAGGTCGATCGCCTGCGCAATATCCAGGCCCAGCACCTGGGCTGGGACAAGTACGCGCAGGAAATGATCGCATTGCGGGCCGCCAACGGCGACGTCACCGGCCCGGTCAAGACCGCGCGCGGCAAAACCCAGTTCGACGAGATCCGCCGCCTGCTCGACGCTTTTATCGGCACCGAGGCGCGCATGCGCCAGGAGCGCAACGATACCGCCCGTACTGTCACCATCGTGGTGGCTGCCGTGTATCTGCTGCTCACATTGGGCGTGGGCGGTGCACTGGCGTGGTTCGGCCGCCGTGAGCTGCTGGGCCTGTCCAGGGTGTATAACGATGTGCTCAAGCAACATACCGAACATGCGGACCTGCTGCAACAGCAGGCGTGGTTGCGCACCGGCCAGAGCGAACTGGCGCAACAGGGTATCGGCCAGATGGCGTTGCCGCAATTGTCGTCGGCGCTGCTGCAGTTTCTGGCGCGTTACATGGACGTGGTGGTCGGCGCGCTGTACCTGCGCGCACCGGACGGCAGCTTCCACCGGGTGGCGTCGTACGGTTTCTCGTCCGAATGGGACGCGCGCGAACAGAAAATGCATCCGTCCGAGACGCTGGTGGCGCAAGCCGCACTGGAGCGCCGCCTGATCCGCCTGGACCAAGTGCCCGCCGATTACATCCAGGTCAGCTCCGGCCTCGGTACCGGTCCGGCCGCCAGCGTCATGCTGGCGCCGCTCGATAATGACGGCGTGATCAACGGCGTGATCGAGGTCGGCCTGTTGCGCCCGATTACCACGCGTGACGTCGAATTCCTCAACTTGGTAAAAGGCAATATCGGCAACGCCATCGAGGCCAGCCATTCGCGCCAGCGCCTGCAGGAAGTGCTGGCCGAAACCCAGCAACTGAACGAAGAATTGCAAGTACAGCAGGAAGAACTGCGCACCGCCAACGAGGAACTGGAAGAACAGTCGCGCGTGCTGGAAGAGTCGCAAGCGAGCCTGGAAAACCAGAAAGCCGAACTCGAACAAACCAACGAACAGCTGGCCGAACAAGGCCAGGCGCTCGACCACAAGAACGCCGCCCTGACGCAGGCGCAGCAGGACCTGGAAGACCGCGCTGCCGAACTCGAGCGCGCCAGCCAGTACAAATCGCAGTTCCTGGCGAATATGTCGCACGAGCTGCGCACGCCGCTCAACAGCTCGCTGATCCTGGCCAAGCTGCTGTCGGAAAACACGCTGGGCAACCTCAACGACGAGCAGGTCCGCTTCGCCAACACTATTTACTCGGCCGGCAACGATCTGCTCAACCTGATCAACGACATCCTCGACATCTCCAAGGTGGAAGCGGGCAAGCTCGAACTGGTGCCCGAGCAGCTGTCGCTGCGCCACGTGGTCGAAGGCATGGCCATGGTGTTCGAGCCGCTGGCCCAGCAAAAGAAACTGGCATTCCAGGTGCAGGTGGCCGACGACGTGCCGCCGCACATGGTCTCCGACCGCCAGCGCCTCGAGCAGATCCTGAAAAACCTGTTGTCGAACGCGCTCAAGTTCACCAGCACCGGCCAGATCACGCTCAGTCTCGAGCGCGTGGGCGACGATGCGGTGGCGTTCTCGGTGCACGATACCGGCATCGGCATCCGCCCCGAAGACCAGCTCGGCATCTTCAACGCATTCCAGCAGGCCGACGGCACCACCAGCCGCAAGTACGGCGGCACCGGCCTGGGCCTGTCAATTTCGCGCGACCTGGCGCACCTGCTGGGCGGCAGCATCAGCCTCGCCTCCGAAGTGGGACAAGGCAGCTGCTTCACGCTGACCATGCCGCTCGCCTTTACCGCGCCCGAAGCCGGTCCCCGCCTGGGCAGCGCCAGCGCGCCGGCCGAGCTCGATGACACCGGCCGTACCCACGCGCCGGTAACCCTGCCACCGGTCGCGCTACCGGCCGCCGCGCCGTGGAAGGCGATGGCGCCCAAGCCGGCTGCCGCGCCCACCGAACCGCCACCACCGCGCGTGCGCGCGTTTGCCGATGACCGCGACCTGCTGGCCGATCACGGCGTCAACCAGCGCACCGTGCTGGTGATCGAGGACGACCCCAATTTCGCCCGCATCCTGTACGACCTGGCGCATGAAAAGCAGTACCGCTGCCTGGTAGCGTTCCATGCCGACGAGGGCCTGGAACTGGCGCGCCAGTTCCGCCCGGACGCCGTGCTGCTCGACATCCGCCTGCCCGACCGCTCCGGCCTGTCGGTGCTGCAATTGCTGAAAGACGACGCCACCACCCGCCACATCCCGGTGCACGTGGTGTCCGGCAGCGAGAATGGCGAAGCCGCGCTGCACCTGGGCGCCATCGGCTACGCCTTGAAGCCGGCCACGCGCGACCAGTTGATGGACGTGTTCCGCCTGATCGAAACCAAGCTCACCCAAAAGATCAAGCGCGTGCTGCTGGTGGAAGACGACGACCGCCAGCGCGACAGCGTGGTGCAGCTGATCTCGGACGACGACGTGGAAATCGTGGCGGTCGGTACCGGCGAAGAAGCGCTGGCGCTGCTGCGCACCAACATCTACGACTGCATGATCATCGATTTGAAACTGCCCGACATGCAGGGCAACGAGCTGCTGCAAAAAATGGCGGCCGAACAGCTGGCGGCATTCCCGCCGGTGATCGTGTACACGGGCCGCAACCTGTCGCGCGCCGAAGAGGCGGACCTGCACAAGTATTCGCGTTCGATCATCATCAAGGGCGCCCGTTCGCCGGAACGCCTGCTCGACGAAGTGACATTGTTCCTGCACAAGGTGGAAGCGGACCTGTCGTCCGAGCGCCAGACCATGCTGCGCACGGTGCGCTCGCGCGACCGCGTGTTCGAGGGCCGGCGCATCCTGCTGGTCGATGACGACGTGCGCAACATCTTCGCACTGACCAGCGCGCTCGAACAAAAAGGCGTGCTGGTGGAAGTGGGCCGCAACGGTTTCGAGGCAATCGAGAAAATGGATGCCAACCCGGACATCGACCTGGTACTGATGGACGTGATGATGCCGGGCATGGACGGCCTGGAAGCGACGCGCCGGATCCGCGCCGACGCCCGCTTCGAACGCCTGCCGATCATCGCCATTACCGCAAAGGCCATGAAGGACGACCAGGAGCAATGCCTGGCCGCCGGCGCCAGCGACTACCTGGCCAAGCCGATCGATTTGTCGCGCCTGTACTCGCTGCTGCGGGTGTGGATGCCCAACGGTGAACGGGGCGCATAATGCACAGCGATACCGACATTGAAATCAAAGTGTTGATGGAAGCCATCTACATGAAGTACAGCTATGATTTCCGCGATTACACGGGCGCCTCGCAAAAGCGCCGCGTGCTGCACGCCATGCGCGACATGGAGTGCGAGACCATCTCGGCGCTGCAGGCGCGCATCATGCACGAGCCGGCCGCGTTCAGCCAGCTGCTGCAGTATCTGACCATCCCGGTGACGTCGATGTTCCGCGACCCCAGCTACTGGCTGGCGCTGCGCGAACAGGTAATGCCGGTGCTGCGCACGTATCCGTCGCTGAAAATCTGGATCGCCGGCAGCAGTACCGGTGAAGAAGTGTATTCGATGGCGATCCTGCTCAAGGAAGAGGGCCTGCTGGAGCGCAGCATGATTTACGCCACCGACATCAACCCGCAGTCGCTGGAAAAAGCCCGCAAGGGCGTGTTCCCGCTCGACGCCATGCGCGAGTACACGGCCAACTACCAGGCTGCCGGCGGCACGTCGAGCTTTTCCGATTACTACACGGCCGCCTACAACGCCGCCCTGTTCGACGGCGCGCTGTGCGAAAACGTCACCTTTGCCGACCACAGCCTGGCCACCGACGCCGTGTTTGCCGAAACCCATTTGATCAGCTGCCGCAACGTGATGATCTACTTTAAAAAGAAACTGCAGGAGCGCGCGTTCGGCCTGTTCCACGAGTCGCTGTGCCATCGCGGCTTCCTGGGACTGGGCAGCAAGGAGAGCATCGACTTTTCCGCCTACGGACCCGCGTTCGAGCCGATCGTCAAACGCGAACGGCTGTTTCGCAAGCGCTAGCCATGCTCGATGCCGCCACCGCGCTTGCCGCGATCGACGCCGTCCTGGCCAGCCACCGCACCCGCATCGAAGCGGTCATCATCGGCGCCTCGGCCGGTGGCGTCGGGGCGCTGCTCAAGCTGCTGCCGGGCTTGCCCAAGCAGTATGCGCCGGCCGTGGTGGCGGTGCTGCACGTGCCGGAAAACCGGCAAAGCCAGCTGGCCGACGTATTCGCCCAGCGCATGGCGCTGCCGGTGCGCGAAGCGGCCGACAAGGAAACCTTGACGTCCGGGACGCTCTACTTTGCCGGTTCCGGCTACCATTTGTCTGTCGAGTCGGATTACTGCTTTTCGTTAAGCTGCGAAGCGCCGCGCAATTTTGCCCGGCCATCGATCGACATCCTGATGGAGTCGGCGGCCGATGCCTACGGGCCGGCCCTGATGGGCATATTACTGACCGGGGCCAACCATGACGGCGCCGCAGGCATGGCGGCCATCGGCCGCGCCGGCGGCCTCACCGTGGTGCAAGACCCGCAAGATGCCGAAGTGGCAACCATGCCGCAGGAAGCGATCCGCGTGCGCCACCCCGACCTGGTGCTGCCGCTGGACGCGATCCATACATTGCTGTTGAAGCTGGAGAAGAACTGATGCAAGCCGAGCAACCGACCAAACTGCTGATCGTTGACGATCTGCCGGAAAACCTGCAAGCCCTGAACGCCGTGATCCGGGGCCCGGGCCGCGAGATCTTCCAGGCCGGTTCGGGCGACGAAGCGCTGGCGCTGCTGCTCCAGCACGACTTCGCCATGGCCTTCCTCGACGTGCAAATGCCGGGCATGGACGGTTTCGAACTGGCCGAACTGATGCGCGGCACCGAGAAAACCCGGCAAATCCCGATCGTGTTCGTCACTGCCGCCGGCAAGGAACTCAATTACTCGTTCAAGGGTTACGAGGCCGGCGCCGTCGATGTGCTGTACAAGCCGCTCGACTCGCGCGCCGTGCGCGGCAAGGTCGAAGTGTTCGTGGCGCTGTGGGAACAGCGCGAAGCGATGCGGCGCCAGGTGCAGGCACTCGAGGAAGCGCGGCAGGCGCAGGAAGCCATGCTGGCCGAACTGAACGTGGCGCAAGCGCAGTTGCAGCGCGCGCTGGCCATGCGCGACGAATTCATGTCGATGGTCTCGCACGAAATGCGCACGCCGCTCAACACGCTGTACCTGGAAACGCAATTGCGCAAGATGCAGCTCGAACGCGGCAACATGGCGGCCTTCGGCGCCGAGCAGCTGCAGCGCATGGTCGCGCGCGACGACCGCCAGATCCAGAGCATCATCCGCCTGATCGACGACATGCTCGACGTCTCGCGCATCCGTTCCGGCAAGCTGTCGTTGCGGCCGGGCTGGGTGGAAATGTCTGGCCTGCTGCGGCGCGTGGTGCACGACCTGACGCCGCAGGCATCGACCGCCGGTTGCAGCATCGGCCTCGACGCCGGCACGCCGGTGTCCGGCTGGTGGGACGAGTTCCGCATCGAGCAGATCGTCGTCAACCTGCTGACCAACGCCATGCGCTACGGCGCCCAGCGGCCGGTGGCGGTGGTGCTTACCGTGCAGGAGGAACAAGTGCTGGTGGAAGTGCGCGACCAGGGCCCCGGCATCGCGCCCGAGCTGCAACAGAAAATTTTCGAACCGTACGAGCGCGGCGTGGGCAACGAAGTGCCGTCCGGCCTGGGCCTGGGCCTGTACATCTCGCGCGAACTGGCCGAGGTACACCAGGGCAGCCTGACCGTGCGCAGCGTGCCGGGCGAGGGCGCAATCTTTACGCTGGCGCTGCCCCGCTCGGACGCGCCGCCGGCATAGGGCTCGCAAACCTGCTGCGCGTCCCGCTACGGTTTTCGAGGCCCTATGCTCCCTATCTGGAATTGGCTTCTTCGCGGCGGCGGATCAGGTAGGCGTTGACGTCGTCGATGGTGACGTGGCCGCGCTGGGCGGTGTCGATATTGTCGAAATTTTTCTCGACCACCGACAGGCCGGCCTGGTGCGCTTCCTCGCGGTTGAGCGTGCCGCTGTTGTCGAGGTCGGCATCATTGAACCGCTTTTTCAGGTTCTGCATCGGTTGCAGGCGCAGCAGTATCGGCCCCGGACCGGTTGCCGGAGCAGGGGCGACATCGCGCCTGGGCTGGCGCATCGAGCGCGGCACATAGGCATCGGAATACGGCGTGGACACGGCTGCCTTGGCCGGTAGATTGGCGGTCAGGTCGGCAGGTGGTGTCTGGGCCTGGGCCGGCGTCGGTGCCATGGACAGGCTGCCGACCGTTGCCGCTGCGGCGGCTAATAATTGTAATCTCGTCATAGTTATCTCCCCCGCATCGCGTGATGCCTGGTTCAGGGTGATACTGTGATCCGATTACGAAAAATTAGCAATCGCTGTCGTTGGCAGCCAGCCCGCGCGCCCGCATGCCGGCCCCGGTTGTGGCCCGGAAGCATCACTTGCGGGCAACAACCTTGTTCGATCAGCTATTTCCTCCGCCATCCCAAAACCCCGCATGCGCCAATCTTGCCTCGTCCTCGCGCAGCGGCCCGATCACTTCGGTCGGGCGCTGGCCGGCTGCGAAGACGGTGCGGCACGGCAGCGCCAGGGTCGGATTTTCGGGATCGCTACCGGTCAGTTGCAGCAGGCTTGCTTCCGACAGCGCATACACGACCCTGCCCACGCCGCTCCAGTAGGTGCCGCCACTGCACATGGCGCACGGTTCGGCGTTGGCGTACAGCGTGGCCGTGGCCAGTTCGGCCGGGCCGTACTGCTGCGAGGCCAGGCGCAACGCGTTCATCTCGGCGTGCGCGGTGCGGTCGGACGATGACGCATTCATCGCGGACGAAATCACCGTGCCGTCGGCCGCCACGACCATGGCGGCAAACGGATGGTGGCCCTCGTCGCGCGAGCGCTGCGCCAGTGCCAGCACTTCGGTGATGAACGCGTGATCCTGCGCGGTGGCGGTCATTGTGCGCTCCTTATTTTGGAATCTTGCCATCGACGCCCTGCACGTAGAAATTCATCTGCAGCAGGTCTTTTTCCGGCGCGCGCACGCCAGCGGCGTACTTGACGGCGCCCGTCTGATCCTTGATCGGACCGGTGAACGGGGCGAAGGTGCCGGCGGTAAGCGCAGCCTTCTTCTCCTCGTAAATCTTGGCCGCATCGGCCGGCACCACTGCGTTCAGTTTCGACATCTTGACCATGCCTTCCTTCAGGCCGCCGCGGTAGTCGCTGGTCTTCCAGGTGCCGGCGATGACCGCCTTGGCGGTGTCGATGTAGTAGCCCGACCAGTCGTTGGTGGCAGCCGTCAGGTGGGCCTTCGGTGCGAAGCGCGACATGTCGGAATCCCAGCCGAACGCGTACACGCCTTTTTCCTGCGCCACTTGCAGCGTGGCCGGCGAGTCGGTGTTTTGCGCCATCACGTCCGCGCCTTGCGCCACCAGGGTTTCCGCTGCCTGGCGTTCCTTGGCCGGGTCGTACCACGAGTTCACCCAGATCACCTTGGTCTTGATTTTCGGATTGACGCTTTGGGCGCCCAGCGTAAACGCGTTGATGTTGCGGATCACCTCGGGCACCGGGAACGAGGCGATGAAACCGAGCGTATTCGACTTGGTCATCTTGCCGGCCAGGATGCCGTTCAGGTACGAGCCTTCGTACAGGCGCGATTCGTACGTGGCCAGGTTCTTGGCGCTTTTAAAACCGGTGGCGTGGACAAAGGTGACGCCGGGCGCCGACCTGGCGACTTTTTCGGTGGCGTTCATATAGCCGAACGACGTGGTGAAAATCAGTTTATTCCCTTCGGCGACCAGCTTGCGGATTACCCGTTCGGAGTCGGCGCCTTCGGGCACGTTTTCAACGAAGGTGGTTTTCACCTGGGCGCCCAGGGCTTTTTCCAGCGCCAGGCGACCCTGGTCGTGGGCGTAGGTCCAGCCGGCGTCGCCGACGGGGCCCACGTACACAAAACCCACCTTCAACGGCTCGGCGGCAAACGACGGGATGGCGGCGGCCAGGGTGCAGGCGGCGGCGATGGCGGTCAATGCGGTGCGGCGATTCATCATGCGTTTTCCTTGAAGGGTGAATTAAAAGTGATCAGAAGTGATATTCGGCGCGGACCATCGGCGTGCGGGCCGTGGCGCCGTTGTTGTTGCGGTCCGGGTTGCCGAACTTGTTCTTCCAGTACTGGTACTCGACGCCGACTTTGAACGTGTTCTTGCCCGCGCCGATGGCGCCGCTCATGTCGTACATGATCTGCATGTCGATATTGGTTTCCGGCGCGGTGCCGCCGCCGAATTCATTGGTGCCCTTGGCGGTGATGAAGTTGGCATAGCCCTCGAAGCTGAGCGGAATGCCGATGTCGAACGGGATGCCCCAGGCGCCGGTCAGCATGGCGTGGGTTTTATACGAGTAGCGCGGCGTGGCCTGGTTGGTGAAGGTGCTGTACGGCGCGTTCGATTCCCAGATCGCCAGCACGCTGACGTCGAGAAAACCGGGCACGTCGAACATCAAGGTCGGGCCGGCCACCACCATGCGCTTCTTGGAGTTGTAGCCGGCGTCGGTCTTGCTGTTGTAGTCGAAGCCCAGGGTGGCGCCCACGCCGCGCACGGGGCCGAAGGCGTAGCTCTTGCCGGCGATCTTGCCGAAGTCCAGCGTGTGGCGGTACACCGCGTACGCTTCGTGGGCGCCGCTGTTGGAGCCGGCCGACGACGGATCGAGATTGGACGACATCAGCAGATCGACGCTGAAGAAGTTCTTGCCATACTTGTAGCCGGAGACGTGGCTGAAGTTGACGATGTTCTTGGTGATGTCGTTGTCGTTGAACGGCTCGGCGAACTTGGTGCCGTAGCGGTAGCTGAGCGACGTGTCGCTCCAGTCGGCCGCCTGGCTGGTGCCGACGGTGCTGGCGGCAAGAAGTGCGAGAACTGCGGTGCAGCGGATCAGACGTGAACGACGTGGCATGTGCGGGCTCCGGTAAGTTGATGGTCAATGCATTCCTGCCTATCCCTTTAGCAAGGATCAGGCCAGCATCCTTGCTTTATTTACAGGCCGCTGAGCGCCTGCGCCAGGTTTACCTTGCGGTCCTGTCCCGCCAGGTGCAGGCGCGCTTCGATCGCCAGCAGGTGGTGTTCGATCAGGTGGATCGCTTCTTTTACTTTGCCCTGCTCGATCAGCGTGGCCAGGTCCTGGTGTTCGTCGTTTTCGCACATGGCGCTGCCCGGGGTTTCGTACAGCGCGATGATCAGCGAGCAGCGCGACACCAGTTCTCCCATGAAGCGCAGCAGCACGTGGTTGCCGGCCAGTTGCGCCAGCAGCAGGTGGAATTCGCCGCCCAGGCGTATCCACGCGGCGCGGTCGCCGCTGCGGCGCGCCGCGTCTTCGGCGGCCAGCGCGGCGCGGATCTGCTTGAGCGATTCCGGCGTGGCGTGGCGGATCACCAGCGGCACGATCTCGCGTTCGAGCGCGCGGCGGGCGGCAAAAATCTCGCGTGCTTCCTGCGGCGTGGGCGAGGCGATCACTGCGCCACGGTTGGGCCGCAGCTCGATGATGTGGTCATGCGCCAGGCGTTGCAGCGCCTTGCGCACGGTGGTGCGGCTCACTTGATAAAGCTCGCAGAAATCGGCTTCGCCCAGGTGGGTGCCGGGCGGCAGGCGGTGGCTCATCACGGCGGTAACGACCGCCTTATAGATACGCATGTCGATGGCGGTGGTACCGCGTTTGACGGCAGCTGGATCGGCTTTGCGCGGGTCGGGCATGGTTGGGCTCCATATCAGTAGTACTGCCCGTACAAAGCAGGAAGCGTGCTAGCAGAAGCAACAAAATCGCCGCACGATTGTGTACGAAATTACTTTGTTTTTGCATCCACTCGCACCCTTTTGGGGAGCCGTGCATCCTGCTTTAGTGCGGCGCGCACAGCGAGGCGGCATGCGTACCCACAGGCTCCGGTGGCATGTTACTTGCGTCTGTTGGCGTATTCGACGTGACTTCACTTTGTATACGATAAAGGACCGGCAGATGACTGAACCGCGCTTGCAGATGCTGGGCATCTCCAAGATCTATCCCTCGGTGGTGGCCAACGCCGATGTCAACCTGACTGTCATGCCCGGTGAAATCCACGCCGTGCTGGGCGAGAACGGCGCCGGCAAGAGCACGCTGATGAAGATCATCTACGGCGTGGTGAAACCCGACGACGGCCAGATCATGTGGGAAGGCCGGCAAGTGCATATCAACTCGCCGCACGATGCGCGCAAGCTCGGCATCGGCATGGTGTTCCAGCACTTCGCGCTGTTCGAAACGCTGACCGTGGCCGAGAACATCGCGCTGGCGCTCGACGAGAAAACGTCGCCGGCGGCACTGGCGCCGCGCATCCGCGCCGTCTCGGAACAATATGGCTTGCTGCTCGATCCGGCGCGGCTGGTGCACAGCATGTCGGTGGGCGAGCGCCAGCGCGTGGAGATCGTGCGCTGCCTGCTGCAGTCGCCGAAACTGCTGATCATGGACGAGCCGACGTCGGTGCTCACGCCCGACGCGGTACTGAAACTGTTCGAATCGCTGCGCCGGCTGGCGGCGGAAGGCGTGAGCATTGTCTACATCAGCCACAAGCTCGACGAAATCCAGACGCTGTGCGACAAGGCCACCGTGCTGCGCGGCGGGCGCGTGTCCGGCACCGCGTTGCCGAAGCAGGAAAGCGCGCGGTCGCTGGCCGAGTTGATGATCGGCCGCGAGCTGCCCGTGTGCGTCAGTACGCCGCAGCAGCCGGGCGACGTGGTGCTGCACCTCGACGCCCTCAACATCGAGAGCGACGACCCGTTCGGCACGCGTTTGAAAGATATCAGCCTGGCGCTGCGCGCGGGCGAGATCGTGGGCATTGCGGGCATTTCCGGCAACGGCCAGCAGGAGCTGCTCAAGGCCATCTCGGGTGAGCGGCCGCTGGGCCGGCGCCAGGGCGCAATCAATATGTTCGGCCAGGACGTGGGAGGGCTCAACGCGGCGCAGCGGCGCCAGCGCGGCCTGGGCTTCGTGCCCGAGGAACGACTGGGCCGTGGCGCCGTGCCCGACCTGTCGCTGGCCGACAACGCGCTGTTGACCGGCTATGTGCCGCCGGCCACCGGCATGGTCAAACGTGGCCTGGTCAAACGCGGCGCCGTGGGCGCGTTCGCACGCGATGTCATCGAGCGCTTCAAGGTCAAGTGCGGCGGCGAGCGGTCGGCCGCTGCCAGCCTCTCGGGCGGCAACCTGCAAAAATTCATCGTCGGGCGCGAGATCATGCTGGCGCCGACCGTGATGGTGTTCGCCCAGCCCACCTGGGGTGTCGATATCGGCGCGGCCATGCTGATCCGCCAGGCCATCATCGACATGCGCAACGCCGGCGTGGCGGTGCTGGTGCTGTCGGAGGAAATCGAGGAGCTGTTCATGCTCAGCGACCGCATCGCGGTGCTGGCCGATGGCCGCCTGTCGCGCGCGGTGCCCACGGTGGACACCAGCATCAACGAAGTCGGCGTGTGGATGAGCGGCGATTTCAACTATCAAGGCGCAGTCAAAGGAGATTCGAATGTCCCGGCTTGAAAAACGTCCCGAACCGTCCCGGCGCATGATGCTGGCCTCGCCCCTGATCGCGGCGGCGGCGATGCTGGCCACCGGCTCGCTCTTGTTCCTGTTCCTCGGCCAGGAACCGCTGCACGCGTTCTACGTGTACTTCATCAAGCCGTGGACCACCCTGTACGGCGTGGGCGAGCTGCTGCTGAAAGCGACGCCGCTGATCCTGTGCGGCGTGGGCCTGGCCATCGGCTTTCGCGCCAACGTCAACAACATCGGCGCCGACGGCCAGTTGACGGTGGGCGCGATCGCTGCCGGCGCCGTGGCGCTGCAATTTCACGAGGTGGAGGCGTGGTGGGTGCTGCCGCTGATGATCCTGGCCGGAGCCGTGGGCGGCATGCTGTGGGCGGCAATCCCCGCCTTGCTGCGCACGCGGTTCAACACCAGTGAAATCCTGGTGAGCCTGATGCTGGTGTACGTGGCGTACCACCTGCTCAGCTACCTGGTGCACGGGCCGATGCGCGACCCGGACGGGTTTAACTTTCCGCAGTCGAAAATGTTCAGCGAGTCGGCGACGTTGCCATTGCTGGTGGAGGGCTTGCGGCTGAATGCGGCGTTCATCCTGTCGCTGATCGCCGCCGGTGCGGCGTGGTTCTTTTGCCGCCATACCTTTGCCGGCTACCGCATGCAGGTGAGCGGCATGGCGCCGGCCGCCGCGCTGTATGCGGGGTTTAGCGAACCGCGCAACGTGTGGCTCGCGTTCATGGTCAGCGGTGCGCTGGCCGGCGTGGCCGGCGTGGGCGAGGTGGCGGGGCCGCTGGGCCAGTTGCAGCCATCGGTGTCGCCCGGCTATGGCTTTGCCGCCATCATCGTCGCGTACGTGGGCCGGCTGCATCCGCTGGGCGTGGTGCTGTCGGCGCTGTTGATGTCGCTGCTGTACATCGGCGGCGAGACCGCCCAGATTGAGCTGGGTGCACCGTCGGCGATCACCGGCGTGTTCCAGGGGCTGCTGCTGTTCTACCTGCTGGCGGCCGATTTGTTCATCCACTATCGCATCAAGCCGCATAAGCGGCTTTCAGGAGTACCAGCATGATGACCACCGAACTGTTGATCGCCTTTTTGGCCAGCACCGCCGGCGCCGCCACGCCGCTGGTCGTCGCCTCGATGGGCGAGCTGGTGACCGAACGCTCCGGCGTACTCAACCTCGGCATGGAGGGCATGATGCTGGTTGGTGCCGTGGTGGGCTTCGGCGTCACGCTGGGCACCGGCAGCATGGTGCTGGGGCTGCTTGCGGCGATGGCGGCCGGCATGCTGATGGCGCTGGTGTTCGGCTTCCTGGTGCTCACCCTGCAAACCAACCAGGTGGCCACCGGACTGGCGCTAACGCTGTTCGGCATCGGCGTCTCGGCGTTCCTCGGCCGCAGTTTTGTCGGTCAGACCGTGGAGCGCATGCCCAACCTCGACATCCCGCTGCTGTCGGATTTGCCGTTCATCGGCCCGCTGCTGTTCCGCTTTGACGCCATGACGTATGCGTCGGTGGCGCTGGTGGTGGTGATCGGGGCGATGCTGGCGCGTACCCGGCTCGGATTGATGATCCGCGCGGTGGGCGAGTCGCCGCACAGCGCCCACGCGATCGGCTTCAACGTCATCGCGCTGCGCTATGGCACGGTGCTGTTCGGCGGCGCCATGGCCGGCCTGGGGGGCGCTTACCTGTCGCTGGCCCTGACGCCGATGTGGGTGGAGGGCATGACGGCCGGACGTGGCTGGATCGCGCTGGCGCAAGTGGTGTTCGCGACCTGGAAGCCGCGCGGCGTGCTGGTGGGCGCTTACCTGTTCGGCGGGGTGACGGTGCTGCAATTCCACGGCCAGGGGATGGGGCTGGCGATTCCGTCGGAATTCCTGTCGATGCTGCCGTACGTCGCGACCATCGTGGTACTGGTGCTGATTTGCCGCAATCCGCAGACAATCTTGCTCAACAAGCCAATGTCGCTCGGTCAAAACTTCAAGGCTGATTGAGGATTTGTTGTATTGCTGCATAAAAACACTGGATTGTGACAATTGGTGATATTTCCTTGTCCGTAAAAATCTTATCCTGCTTTCACAGACGCAGTCTGCCTATGGCGCTCCCCAACCCCCGGCTCGCCTTCTTGATCTCATAAGTAGTCAATAATTTTCCCATCCAGAACAAGCAGTCATCCAGGAGGTGTCATGCGCGTCAATACCCCCATTACCCAGAATGAATACATCATGGAGGACGGTAAAACCATCGTCTCCAGCACCGATTTGCAGGGCAATATCAATTACGCCAATCCGTATTTTCTTGAAGTGAGCGGCTTTACCGAGGCCGAGGTGATGGGCGCGCCGCAAAACATCGTGCGCCATCCCGACATGCCGGTCGAAGCATTTGCCGACCTGTGGGCCACCATCAAGTCCGGCATGCCGTGGACCGGGCTGGTGAAAAACCGCTGCAAGAACGGCGACTATTACTGGGTGCTGGCCAATGTCACGCCCGTGATCGAGCAGGGCAAGCAGGTGGGTTACCTGTCGGTGCGCACCAAGCCGTCGCGCGAGCAGGTGCGCGCGGCCGATGCTCTGTACCGCGAGATCAAGGCCGGCAACCCGCGCGGCCTGCGCATCCAGAACGGCCGCGCCGTCTCCGGCGGCGTGTTCGCGCGCCTGAAGGAATCGCTGGCAATGTCGCTCAACCAGCAGATCGCGCTGGCCACGGCAGTGGGCGCTGCCCTCATGCTGGTGCTGGCGTTGTGCCTGTTCACGCTGGGCGAGGCCACGCTGCAGCAGTCGCGCGGCTGGCTCGGGGGCATTGCGCTGGCGACGATTGCGGGCATGGCGCTGTTCGGTCGCAGCCTGTGCGTCAACGTGGCGCTGCCGCTCAAGCAAGCCACCCGCGCGGCGCGCATGATGGCTGGCGGCGATCTGACCGCCACCATCGACGTAAACCGCGACGACGAGATGGGCCGCCTGCTGGCCGCACTGCGCCAGACCAATATCAACCTGCACAGCATCATCGGCGACGTGCGCGCCAATTTTGCCGAGATCACGACCGCCACCACTGAAATTGCCAACGGCAATATGGACCTGTCGGGCCGCACCGAGTCGCAGGCGTCGAGCCTGCAGCAGACCGCCTCAAGCATGGAAGAACTGACGTCCACCGTGCAGATGAGCGCCAACAATGTCGCCAGCGCCAACCAGCTGGCCGAGGAGGCCAAGCAGGTGGCCGCGCACGGCGGCGAGATCGTCTCGCAGGTAGTGACCACCATGGGCGATATCAGCACCTCGTCCACCAAGATTCTCGACATCATCGGCTTGATCGACGGTATCGCCTTCCAGACCAACATCCTCGCGCTCAATGCGGCAGTGGAGGCGGCGCGCGCCGGCGAGCAGGGACGCGGTTTTGCGGTCGTGGCCTCGGAAGTGCGTGGCCTGGCGCAGCGCTCGGCCACGGCCGCCAAGGAAATCAAGACCCTGATCGACATGTCGATCTCCAAGGTGCAGGCCGGCACGGCGCTGACCAACAGCGCCGGCGTGACCATGGGCCAGGTGATCGAGTCGGTCAGCAAGGTCTCGCGCGTGATGGCCGAGATCTCGCATTCCACGCGCGAACAGAGCACCGGCATCGGCCAGGTCAACCAGGCCGTGATCCAGATCGACGACATCACCCAGCAAAACGCCGCGCTGGTGGAGCAGGCCGCCGCTGCCGCCGGCAACCTAGTCGAGCAGGCGCGCAATGTCTCGCAGGCGATGGCCGTGTTCAAGCTCCAGCATGGGGCGCGCTCCGGCGCCCGTCCGGCCATGCCGCCAGCACGGCCGGCTGCTGTAAAAACCAAGCCCAAGCTGGTGGCGCACAACTAGCACGGGCGTGCCGTATCATGGCGGTTTCAATCAGAACACCACGGCATGGACGGCACCATCACGATTACCCTGGCGGGGCAGGGCTGGACCTTCGAAGCTGACGCTGGCGCCACCGTGCTGGCGGCGGCGCAGCAGGCCGGCATTCGCCTGCCCAGCTCGTGCCGCAACGGCACCTGCCGCACCTGCCTGTGCCGGCTCGAGCGCGGCGCCATCCATTACAGGATCGACTGGCCCGGCGTGAGCCTGGACGAAAAGCGCGAGGGTTACATCCTGCCGTGCGTGGCCGTGGCCGATACCGACCTGGTCATCGCGGCGCCCGCCGCCCGAAAACTTGCTTAGCCGCCCTGGCTGCCTTTCCTCAGGCGGTCGAGCAGGGCGTCGGTGGAGGCGCTGAGCGGCACGCCGTGGCGGCGCAGCAGCTGGATGTGCAGCACCAGGTTTTCCAGTACCAGCTTGGCTGCCACCGCCAGCAAGGTGAGCTGCTTGTCTTCCTCGCTGAAGTTGTCCATGGCCTCGGCCATTTCGCACAGGTGGTTGGCGATCAGGCCGCGCAGTTCCTGCTCCTCGAACGGCAGGTCGGCGAAATCGATCGGATCTTCCTGCTCCACTTCCTGCATCAGCAGTTCCAGCTCTTGGGGCGTAATCGACATGCGGGGCTCCGATGGTAGTTGACGCCCTGTCATTTTAGCCAACTGGCCGCTTTTTCGCGCTAGAATCTCCGCTTGTTCCGCGACGATCCCCAACCATCATGGCGCGTCTGATCTTTACCCGGCAGCTGGCCCGTTTCATGGACGTGCCGCAGGTGGACACCGATGCGGCGGACTTGCGCAGCGCGCTCGACGCGGCGTTTGCCGTCGAACCGCGCCTGCGCGGCTATGTGCTCGATGAGCAGGGCCGTCTGCGTGAGAACGTCGTCGTATTCATCGACGGGCGCATCGTGCGCGACCGCGAGGCCTTGCGCAATGCACTGGCGCCCCATTCACAGGTCCATATTCTGCAAGCACTGTCAGGAGGCTAGCATGTCCGACCACGCTGTCCTTGCCACCCGCAAGGGGCTGTTTGAACTGTACCGCACTCACGAAGCGTGGCACCTCGGCTGCCAGCATTTCGCCGGCGATCCGGTGTCGATGCTGTTGGCCGACCGCCGCGACGGCGCCCTCTATGCCGCGCTCAACCTGGGGCACTTCGGCGCCAAGCTGCACCGGCGCGATGCGGGCAGTACCACCTGGGTGGAAGTGGCAACGCCAGCCTTTCCTCCCAAGCCCGATACCAGCGAAGACAAAACCGACTGGACCGTCAAACAGGTCTGGTCGCTGGCGGCTGGCGGGGCTGACGAGCCCGGCGTGCTGTTGGCCGGGACGCTGCCGGGTGGCCTGTTCCGGTCCATGGACCGGGGCGCCAGCTGGCAGTTGGTGGAGTCCTTGTGGAACGTGCCCGAGCGGGCGCAATGGATGGGTGGCGGCTACGACGTGCCGGGGTTGCACAGCATCTGCGTCGATCCGCGCGACAGCCGGTCGGTGCTGGTCGGCGTGTCGTGCGGCGGCGCCTGGCTGACCGATGACGGCGGCGCCAGCTGGTCGCTGCGCGCGCACGGCATGCGCGCCGATTACATGCCACCCGAACTGGCCAATGCCGGCGCCATCCAGGATCCGCACCGTATCGTGCGCTGCGCGAGCGAGCCGGACAAGCTGTGGTGCCAGCATCACAACGGCATCTGGCGCAGCATCGATAACGGCGCCTCGTGGACCGAGGTGCGCTGTGACGTGTCGTCGTGCTTCGGCTTTGCGGTGGCGGTGCATCCGCTTGACGGTGAGACCGCGTGGTTCGTGCCGGCGGAAAGCGATAGCCGCCGCTATGCGCCGCACGCCGCGCTGGCCGTCACCCGCACCATCGACGGGGGCCGACACTTCACTGCCTGGCGCGGCGGTCTGCCGCAGCGGCACTGTTACGACCTCGTCTATCGCCACGGCCTGACCGTGAGCGACGACGGCCAGCGCGTGCTGATGGGTTCGACCACGGGCGGGGTGTGGCTGTCGGAGGATGGCGGCGGCCAGTGGCAGACGGTGTCCACCACCTTGCCGCCCGTTTATGCGGTGGCGTTCGTGCCGTAATACGCCAGGAACATGTCCACCGTCGCCTCCACCACCGTGGTCTGGGTGGCCGTATCGAGCGGCGGCTGGTTGAGCGTGACCTGCGGCCAGAAGGCAAAGGTCTTGAGCTGGCCGTGCAACATGTGCGAGGCCAGCAGCGGGTCGGCCGCGCGCAACTTGCCATCGGCCTGCGCGGCGCGCAGCCAGCGCGTAATCCCCTCTTCCTTGGCGCTCAGGCGCGCCACCATTTCGTGGGCGCGCTCGGGCGAGTGGATCGCCTCGGCAATCGCTACCCGCGCCAGGTCGAGGAAATAAGCATCCTTGAGCATTTCCATTTTTTTCCACAGCATGTCCAGCAGTTGCCCGCGCAGGGGCAGGGCGCTGTCGTATGGTGTGTCTTCCAGCGACGAGGTACTGCACCACAGCTGCTGCAGGATGTGCGCAAACAGCTCGTCCTTGCTGGGGAAGTGGTTGTACACGGTGCGCTTGGACACACCGGCCGTGGCGGCGATCTTGTCCATGCTGGTCGATTCGAAACCGCTGACGCGGAACTCGGCAATGGCGGCATCGACGATGGCCTGGCGCTTGCGGTCGGTAAGCTTGATGGGAGCATTCATGCAGCTATTTTACACCCACCAGTTTACTTTTTCAAAAATTGGAACTACACTGTGTAGTGTATTTTCCATTTCAAGGATTCCCATGGCTTATCCGTCCGTCATTGCAGAAGCTGCGACCAACAACCTTGATGCGCTGACCGCGCCCGGGGCGCCGCGTACGCGCGACGGCCGGTTTCGCAACCCGGCGCGGATGCACAAGATGGGACTGCTCAAGGGACTCAGCATCATGGTGCGCATGTTGTTCGACAAGCCGGCCGACACCGTGCCGCGCACCACCATTCCCGTTCATGCGATGACGCAGCAGCAATTACTGGCTGCTCCGGATCGCACTCTTTACCGCCTCGGTCATTCGACCGTGCTGCTCAAGCTCGACGGCGGCTTCTGGCTCACCGACCCGGTGTTCTCGGAGCGCGCCTCGCCGATGCAGTGGGCCGGTCCCAAGCGTTTCCACCAGCCGCCGATCAGCATGCAGGACTTGCCGCCGCTTAAGGGCATCATCCTGTCGCACGACCATTACGACCACCTCGATCATGTGGCGGTCATGGCGCTGGCGCCCAGGACCGAGGTGTTCATCACCCCGCTGGGCGTGGGCGACCGCCTGATTGCCTGGGGTATTCCGGCTAACAAGGTGCGCCAGCTGGGCTGGTGGCAAAGCACGCAGGTCGATGGCATTCGCCTGCTGGCCACGCCTACCCAGCATTTCTCGGGCCGCAGCCTGACCGACCGCAACAAGACGCTGTGGGCGTCGTTCGTGATCGAAGACCGCGAGGCGCGCATCTTCTTTTCCGGCGACAGCGGCTATTTCGACGGCTTCAAGGAAATCGGCCGCCGCTACGGTCCCTTCGATCTGACGATGGTGGAGACCGGCGCTTACGATCCGCAATGGCCCGACGTCCACATGCAGCCCGAGGAATCGCTGCAAGCCCATATCGACTTGCGCGGCAAGGTGATGCTGCCGATTCATAACGGCACGTTCGACTTGTCGCTGCACCCGTGGCACGATCCGTTCAGTCGCATTGCCGAGCTGGCGGCCGAAAGGCGGCTGCCGCTGGCCACGCCGGAAATCGGCATGCCGATGTCCATCATGGCGCCGTTGGCGATGGTAGTACAGCAGCAGTGGTGGGCGCCACTGGTGGCGCAGGAAGCTGCCGCCCGCGCAGCAGTGGCGTAAGAAACGTCAGGCAGTGACGTTGATGAACTTGCCGATGGTCTGGCCCAGGGCGTTGACCTGGGGCCGGCTGGCGGCAAATAATCCCGGCAGGGTCTGCTCGGCGCGCGAGGGATTTTCGATGGCGCGGTTGAGATTGACCGCCGGTGCGGGTTCGAGCGCGGGACGTGCGGCCTGGGTGCTCTCGCGCTGGTTTTGCGCCAGCGATTCGCGGTCCCGGCTCAGCTGATTTTCGCTCTGGTCCAGGCGGGCCGCATCCTGATTCACGCGTGTTTCTCCCTGCTGCACCTGGCGCTCGGCCCGGACAACTGCGGATTGCAATGCGTTAATGGAAGTTACGGTCACCACGACTTATTCCCTTCAATCAAGAACCCCGGGCATGGCAGTGCAGATTTGACATCACTCAAGGAAAGATTAGGCCAGAAAAACGAAAAAGGCAAGGAGGCAACATGAAATATGGCGGACGTGGCGTTGGCCGCAGCGCTAGCAGGATTTTTGCCGATTTTTGTTGTATTTATTGCGATTAACATCTGTTGTCATGGCGGCAGCGTTGGCCACCCCGCTATAATCAATGATCAACATTGAATGTTACCCTATGAACTTGCAGCGCCTCGCTAATTTTCTCGGGATGTCGAAAACGACCGTGAGCCGGGCCTTGAACGGGTATCCCGAAGTCAACGTCAAAACCCGGGAACGCGTGCTCAAGGCGGCCCAGGATGCCGGCTACCAACCCAATCCCATGGCGCGCAGCCTGGCGCTTGGACGCAGCAATGTCTATGGCCTGATCTTCCCCCTGCTCACTGCCGACCTGGCCGACCCGATGTTTCTCGACGTGGTGGCCGGCATGTCCGGCGCGCTCGAAACCTTCAACAAGAACCTGATCCTTGCCCCTGTCTCACCCGGCACCGAGCAGCGCGCCTACCAGCAGATCGTGCGCGGGCGCCGCGTCGATGGCCTGGTTGTCTCACGCACGCTGGTGCACGACGAGCGCATCGCCTTTCTCACGCAAAGCAAATTCCCCTTCATCGCCCACGGCCGCACCCAGCAGGATGCGCCGTACGCATGGTTCGACTACGACCATGCCGCCGGCGTGGAACTGGCGCTCGAACGCCTGCTGGCGCTGGGCCACCGCCGCGTGGCGCTGGTGAGCGCTTCGCTGGACATGAATTTTGCCCGCGAGCGGCGCGACAGCTTCATGGCGTCGATGGCGGCCGCCGGCCTGGCGGTCGATCCGCGCTACCTGATCGCCGACTGCATCGACCGCCGCAGCGGCCACCACGCCATGCAGCAGTTGCTGGCCTGCTCGCCGCGACCGAGCGCGGTCATCGTCGACAACCACATGTCCGGCGCCGGCGTGGTGCGCGCCATGCGCGACGCCGGCATCGAGATGGGCAAGGACATGTCGGTGGTGGTATGGGGCAGCATGGCCGATTCCCTGGCTGGCGGCAACGTCGCCACCATCGACCAGCCCGAACCACGCAAGGCCGGCGCGCGCATGATCGAAATGCTGCTGGCGCTGGTGAACGGCACACCGGCGGCCGATTTGCAGGAGATGTGGCAGCCGGTGTTGTTGCCGGGGGGGACTATCGGGGTGTGTAGCGAGAATTAGCAGTCGCCAGCGGCTGTATGGCGCGCAGGTGGTTGTTTGCCACGGTCTTGAAATCCGCCGAGATGCGCGTGTCTTGCAATACATCGTGCCAGAACTCCAGCGCCATGCCGTGGCAGCGCGACAAATGGCGTAATGCCACGTTCCCCAGGTAGTCAGGCTTCCATGCGCGCTCGACAATCTCACCGTGGGCGTTCGGGCGATACAGCATGGGCAGCATGTCCTATGCTTCAAGAAGGCGGTGCTGGCGTTCAAGCGTCCAGCGCACGGCAATATTGCCGTGGTGCTTGTCGGTGTTGCCGATCAGTGCACCGAACAGGTCGAGCAATTCGACCGTGATGACATCGTCCTGCGGCAGCACGCCGAGGCGGCCGAGCTCGTGGGCGACGGCGGTCCAGTTCCGGTCCATCATGCCGAGATCGCCATCAAGGGCGGAGAAGGTCGCCATCGGGCGCCGGCCCGTCAGGCCCACGCGATCGACTCGCACCACTTCCAGAAACACCCGGCCCTCGTATTCCAAAATCGAGGAAGTCGCAGCGGCGATGCCGTTGCGTAACAGCGTTTGCAAAGCCAGGTGTTCGCAGACCAGCAAGTCACCCCAGCGCCGCCCCGCCGCTGTGCCGGTCCGCGGCGAGAACTTGACGATGACCGGTTCGACCCGGCGGGGAGTATGAGCGCGGCGGACGGCGGCGGTGAACTTCGGTTGTTCGCCGCCGGCAGACGAACCTGGCGCATCGCCCTGCATGGCATCGTCGGCCATCTGCGGATAGCGCTGCATGCGCTCCTGCTCGGTCAGCACCGCAGCCTCCTGCGTTGCCAATGACGCCAGGTAACGCGCGTACGAATCATTGCCAAGGATAAGATCGCCTGCGGCGTTATCGCTGCGCCGCGCGATGTACTTGAGCACCTGTTCATCGGTCCAGGTCAGGATATCGGCAGGCAGTTCCAGGTCGCGGTGCTTGGCCGGTTCCAACCTGCCCAGGAAGCCTTGCGGGCGCAAGTCGCTGACGAAAAACGGCATACCCTGGTGCAGCTCGTAGCGCGTGCCTGTCAACGGTGTCATGGCGTAGAAACCGCCTTGCAGCACATCAAGGTGGCCGATTGGCATGATCAGCCCGTTCGTGGCAACACGAAACACCGGTATCGGCGCATTGCCCCCGGCAACCTGTCGTCGCAGCGCATACTGCCGCGCCTTGCTCGCGCCCAGCACCACGCCGTCCGGCACGCCGGACCACAGCTGTGAAAAGGTTGGCTGGCTGATGTTCAACGCTTCCAGCAGCGCGGCAGCCTTGGCCGGACCGTTTTGCAGAAGCAGCCGAACCCGCTCGATGTTTTGAATTTGGACGCTTATTCAGCAACCCGTGAATAGCAAATTTTACCGATTTCTCATAGTAGCATCATGCGTTTTTGAATGGCAAAGTGAATAGCATTTCAGCTTAGATTTTGTCTGCAAAAAGACTGGCAATCGCCGTCGCCTCGAGCTCGAACAACATGCCGTCGAGCGCCAGGCGCGGTACCGGGATCAGAGTGCAGGCCGGGGGCGGGGCGTCGGCCCAGGCAGCGCGCAGCGCGGTGCTGAAGATGGCGAGCCTGGCTTCGTCATGATCGACGATCAGCGCGGTCACCTTGGCCACTTGCGCCAGGGTGGCGTCGGCCGCTTGCAGTGCGGCGCGCAGGTTGGCCAGCGCTTGCGCTACCTGCGTCGCAAAATCTTCCGACAGCACACCGTTGACGTCTTCGCCGCCCTGGCCGGCAATGTAGACCAGCCGTGCCGGGGCGTGGGCGATGACGACATGGGTGTAGCCGTTCGGGCGCGGATCGTACAGGGTTGCGGGATTGATGAATTGCATGAAAGCCTCCTTGATGAGCAATCCCGCCAGTCTAGAACCTCAATATAACTTGAGGTCAAGCCCCTACATATTGCGCCGGTACTGGCCCCCCACCTCGAACAGCGCCGTGGTGATCTGGCCGAGCGAACAGACCCGCACCGCGTCCATCAGCTTTTCGAACACGTTGGCGTTGGCAATCGCGGCCTGCTGCAACGCTGCCAGCGCTTGCGGCGCTTGGTTGGCATGGCGGGCGTGGAAGTCGGCCAGGCGGGCGAGTTGCGACTGCTTTTCGTCGTCGGTGGAGCGCGCCAGTTCGATTTTTTGCGGCGCTTCGCTGCCCTTCGGATTGCGGAAGGTGTTGACGCCGACGATGGGCAGGGTGCCGTCGTGCTTCTGGTGCTCGTACAGCATGGATTCCTCCTGGATCTTGCCGCGCTGGTAGCCGGTTTCCATCGCACCCAGCACGCCGCCGCGTTCGGCAATACGCTCGAATTCCTGCAGCACCGCTTCTTCCACCAGGTCGGTCAGCTCGTCGAGGATGTAGGCGCCCTGGTTGGGGTTTTCGTTCTTGGCCAGGCCCCATTCGCGGTTGATGATCAGCTGGATCGCCAGCGCGCGGCGCACCGATTCGTCGGTGGGCGTGGTGATCGCTTCGTCGTAGGCGTTGGTGTGCAGCGAGTTGCAGTTGTCGTAGATGGCGATCAGCGCCTGCAAGGTGGTGCGGATGTCGTTGAAGTCGATCTCCTGCGCGTGCAGCGACCGGCCCGACGTCTGCACGTGGTACTTGAGCTTTTGCGAGCGGTCGTTGGCGCCGTACTTGTCGCGCATGGCCACGGCCCAGATACGCCGCGCCACGCGGCCCAGCACCGTGTATTCGGGGTCCATGCCGTTGGAGAAGAAGAACGACAGGTTCGGCGCAAAATCATCGATGTGCATGCCGCGCGCCAGGTATGCTTCCACGAACGTGAGCCCGTTCGACAGCGTGAACGCCAGCTGCGAGACCGGGTTGGCGCCTGCTTCGGCGATGTGATACCCGGAGATCGACACCGAGTAAAAATTGCGTACCTGGTGGTCGACGAAATACTGCTGGATGTCGCCCATGACTTTGAGCGAAAACTCGGTGGAGAAGATGCAGGTGTTCTGGCCCTGGTCTTCCTTGAGGATGTCCGCCTGCACCGTGCCGCGCACGTTTTGCAGCACCCATTCACGGATTCTGGCTGCCTCGCCGGCATCGGGCTGGCGCTGGTGTTCGGCCACGAACTTGTCGAGCTGCTGGTCGATCGCGGTGTTCATGAACATGGCGAGAATGGTGGGCGCCGGGCCGTTGATGGTCATCGATACTGACGTCGAAGGGCTGCACAAATTGAAACCGTCGTAGAGCACCTTCATGTCGTCGAGCGTGGCGATCGATACGCCCGAGTTGCCCACCTTGCCGTAGATGTCGGGGCGCAGTGCCGGGTCGGCGCCGTACAGCGTGACCGAATCGAACGCGGTGGACAGGCGCTTGGCATCCATGCCGGTGGAAACCAGCTTGAAGCGGCGGTTGGTGCGGAAGGCATCACCCTCGCCGGCGAACATGCGGGTGGGGTCTTCCCCCTCGCGCTTGAACGGGAACACGCCGGCCGTAAACGGGAACGATCCCGGCACGTTTTCCAGCATCAAAAAGCGCAGCACCTCGCCGTGATCTTCGTAGCGCGGCAGCGCCACCTTGCGGATGCGCGTGCCGGACAAGGTGTGCTGGACCAGTCTGGTGCGCAGTTCCTTGTCGCGGATGGTGGTGACGTAATCGTCGCCGGCGTACGCAGCTTGCAACGCCGGCCACTGCGCCAGCAGTTTTTTGGCGCCGGCATCCATGGCGCTGTCGCGTTCCAGGATCACGTCGTCGAAGTCGGCAGCTTTGCCGGCGGCGGCCAGCATGCGTTTCGACTCGGTCAGTTGCTGGCGCTCGCGGGCCAGGGTGACCTGTTTGCGCGTGTGGCGGTGATAGCCGCGCACGGTGTCGGCGATTTCGGCCAGGTAGCGCGCGCGCGCTGGTGGCACGATCACGTTCTTGCCGCTCGAGTGGCGCGCGGTTTCCGGGGCCAGCCTGCCGGCGGTCGTGTGCAAGCCGAAGCGGGCCAGGAGCGGCAGCAGGCCCTGGTACAGGGCCGTGACGCCGTCGTCGTTGAAGCGCGAGGCCTGGGTGCCGTACACGGGCATCTCGTGCGACGGTGTGCTCCACAATTCCCGGTTGCGCTGGTATTGCTTGGCGACGTCGCGCAAGGCGTCTAACGCGCCCTTGCGGTCGAACTTGTTGATCGCAATGATGTCGGCAAAATCGAGCATGTCGATTTTTTCCAGCTGCGACGCGGCGCCGAACTCCGGCGTCATCACGTACATCGACACGTCGACGTGCGGCACGATGGCGGCGTCGCCCTGGCCGATGCCGGACGTCTCCACGATCACCAAATTGAAGCCGGCCACCTTGCAGGCGGCAATCACGTCGGGCAGCGCCTGCGAAATCTCGGAGCCGGCATCGCGCGTGGCCAGCGAGCGCATGAATACACGTGCTTGGCCGTTCCAGGGATTGATGGCGTTCATGCGGATACGGTCGCCGAGCAGCGCGCCGCCGGACTTGCGGCGCGACGGGTCGATCGAGATCACGGCGATATGCAGGGCATCGCCCTGGTCGAGGCGGATGCGGCGTATCAGTTCATCGGTCAGCGACGATTTGCCGGCGCCGCCGGTGCCCGTGATGCCCAGCACGGGCACCGCCAGGCCGGCAGCAGCAGCGAGCAGTTCGGTGCGCAGCGCTGGCCCGGCGCGGTCGTTCTCAAGGGCCGTGATCAGCTGCGCCAATGGCCGGTGACGGCCGGCGACGTCGCCATCCGTGAGCGGCGCGAGCGACGTGGGCGAATACTGCGACAGGTCGATATCGCACTGCGCCACCATCCACTGGATCATGCCCACGAGACCCATGCGCTGGCCGTCCTCGGGGCTGAAGATGCGGGTGACGCCGTAGGCATGCAGTTCGGCGATTTCCTCGGGCACGATCACGCCGCCGCCGCCACCAAACACCTTGATGTGGGCGCCGCCGCGCTGGCGCAGCAGGTCGATCATGTATTTAAAATATTCGACGTGGCCGCCCTGGTAGCTGGAGATCGCAATGCCCTGCACATCCTCGGCCAGGGCGGCAGTCACCACTTCGTCCACCGAGCGGTTGTGGCCCAGGTGGACCACTTCGACGCCGTTCGATTGCAGGATGCGGCGCATGATGTTGATCGAGGCGTCGTGGCCATCGAACAGCGAGGCGGCGGTGACAAAACGGATTTTGTTGGCTTGCTCTTGCTGCTCTGCAGCGGCGGCCAGTCTTGGCGTGGAGAGGTCGTTCATGGGTATCCTTTCTATGCTGCGCTCTGTTGGGCAAATTGCGCCAGCAGGCGTGCTTTATCGGTGCGGAAGGTGGCAACAGCCTGCTCCTTCACATGGCCGAAGCCCCGTACTTTTTCCGGCAGCGTGGCCAGTTCCACGGCCAGCGCGTGGTTGTCCGGTGTGAGCTGGGCCAGCACGGCGCCGACCATCTCGCGATAGTCGGTGATCAGCGCACGCTCCATCCTGCGCTCGGCCGTGTAACCGAAGATGTCGAACGCGCCGCCACGCAAACCCTTGAATTTGGCCAGCAACTCGAACGCCTTCCACATCCACGAGCCGAATTCCGCTTTGACCAGGTGGCCCTTGGCGTCCTTCTTTGCCAGCAGCGGCGGTGCCAGGTTGAATTTCACCGAAAAATCGCCGTCGAACTGCTGCTTCAGTTGTTCGACAAAGCGGCCATCGGTGTACAGCCGTGCCACCTCGTATTCGTCCTTGTACGCCATCAGCTTGAAGTAGTACTTGGCCACGGCCGTGGACAGCTTGTTGCCGAGTCCCAGCGCGGTTTCGCGTGCGCGCACGGTGGTCACCAAATCGCGGTACCGTGCCGCATAGGCGGCGTCCTGGTAGGCGGTCAGAAACGCCACGCGCTTGTTGATGACGGTGTCGAGGCTCTGCGGCATGTGCAGCACCACCGCCTGCGCCGGCGTGGCCACGCGTTCCACGCGCGCCAGGTCAAACGCCGCGCGCCGGCCCCACAGGAAGCTTTGCTGGTTCGATGCCACGCCCACGCCGTTCAATTCGATCGCGCGCAGCAGCGCCGCTTCGGACAGGGGAATGCGGCCCCGTTGCCAGGCATAGCCGAGCATGAACAGGTTGGCCGCGATCGAGTCGCCCATCAGCGCGGTGGCCAGCCTGGTCGCGTCGATGAAGTCGGCCGCGCCGTTCCCCACCGATTGCGCGATCAGCGCCTGCACTTCCTCGGCCGGGTACTGCCAGTCGGCGTCCTGCGCGAAGGTGCCCGGCGGCTGCTGGTGCAGGTTGACGACAGCGAGCGTGCGGCCGGCACGCATCTTCGAGATGGCGTCGGCGGCGCCGGCGGTGAGCATGTCGCAGCCGAGCACCAGGTCGGCCTCGCCGGTGGCGATACGCTGGGCGCGCAGGTGCGCCGGGGTACGGGCGATTTTGACGTGCGACGTGACGGAGCCGTTTTTTTGCGACATGCCGGTCATGTCCAGCACCGACGCGCCTTTGCCTTCCAGGTGCGCGGCCATGCCGATGAGGGCGCCGACGGTGATCACGCCGGTGCCGCCGATGCCGTTGATCAGGATGTTGTACGGCTGGTCGCACGACGGCAAGGCGGGCGCTGGCAGCGGGCCGAAGTCGTCGATCCGGGCTGCTCCGGCGCGGCTCTTCTTGAGCGTGCCGCCTTCCACCGTCACGAAGCTGGGACAGAAGCCCTTGGCGCACGAATAGTCCTTGTTGCACGACGACTGGTCGATGGTGCGCTTGCGGCCAAACTCGGTTTCCTTGGGCAGGATGGATACACAGTTCGACTGCACGCCGCAGTCGCCGCAGCCTTCGCACACGGCTTCATTGATGACCATGCGCCTGGCCACGTCCGGATAGTCTCCCTTTTTGCGGCGACGGCGCTTTTCGGCGGCGCAGGTCTGGTCGTAGATCAGCACCGACACGCCGGCCACCTCGCGCAGCTCGCGCTGCACCGCGTCCATATCCTTGCGGTCGTGCAGCGTGATGTGGGCGGGCAGGGCGCTGCGATCGTGGTAGCGCGACAAATCTTCGGTGACGAGCGCGATGCGCTGCACGCCTTCGGCCGCCATTTGCCGCGCGATCAGCGGCACCGACGTGATGCCGTCCACCGGCTGGCCGCCGGTCATGGCCACCGCATCGTTGTACAAGATTTTATACGTGATGTTGACCTTGGCCGCCAGCGCGGCGCGGATCGCCAGGTAGCCCGAGTGGAAATAGGTGCCGTCGCCCAGGTTCTGGAACACGTGGGGAATGGTGGAGAACGCCGCCTGGCCGATCCACGGTGCGCCTTCGCCGCCCATGTGGGTGGTGAGCTTGTTGAACTCGGGGTAAATCGAGGTGGCCATGACGTGGCAGCCGATGCCGGCCAGCGCCAGGCTGCCTTCCGGCACCTTGGTGGACGTGTTGTGCGGGCAGCCGGAGCAGTAGAAGGCGGGCCGGAACGGCGTGTTGACGGCGCGCGTCAACACGGCATCCTTGGCGTCGAGGAAGTCGAGCCGCGCGGCGATCTGTTCGCACGTGGCCGCGTCGAGGTCGAACCGCTTGATCCTGCTGGCGATCACGCGGGCCACCTGCGACACCGAAAAATCGGCCTTCGAGGTGAGCAGCCATTCGCCGCGCGGCGCCACCCATTCGCCTTTTTCGTCGAACTTGCCGATCACGCGCGGGCGCACGTCGTCGCGCCAGTTGTACAGCTGTTCCTTGAGCTGGTATTCGACGATCTGGCGTTTTTCTTCGACCACCAGGATTTCGTCCAGGCCTTGCGCGAACTCGCGCACGCTGTCCGGTTCCAGCGGCCACGGCATGGCCACCTTGAACAGGCGCAGACCCACCCTGGCGGCCATGGCCTCGTCGATGCCCAGTTCTTCCAGTGCTTCGAGCACGTCGAGGTACGATTTACCGGAGGCGATGATGCCCAGCTTGGCATCGGGGCTGGTGATGGTGGTGTGATTGAGGCGATTTTCGCGCGCGTAAGCCAGCGCCGCATAGATTTTATAGTCCTGCATTAGCGCTTCCTGGTTGCGCGCCTGGCGCCCCAGCGGAATGCTCGACAGCCGCGCGTTCAGGCCGCCTTCGGGCATGACGAAGTCTTGCGGGATTTTTACTTGCACGCGGAATGGGTCGGCATCGACCGAGCTTGACGATTCCACCGTGTCGGCCAGCGCCTTGAACGCCACCACGCAGCCGGAAAAGCGCGACATGGCCCAGCCATGCACACCGAGGTCCAGGTATTCCTGCACATTGCACGGGTACAGTACGGGGATCATCGACGCCGAAAACAGGTGGTCGGACTGGTGGGGCAGGGTGGACGAATACGCGCCATGGTCGTCGCCGGCCACCAGCAGCACGCCGCCGTGCTGCGAAGTGCCGGCATGGTTCATGTGCTTGAAGACATCGCCGCAGCGGTCCACGCCGGGGCCCTTGCCGTACCACATGGCGAACACGCCGTCGTACTTGGCCTCCCCGATCAGGTCCACCTGCTGCGAACCCCATACGGCGGTGGCGGCCAGGTCTTCGTTCACGCCGGGCACGAACTGCACGTGGTGCGCGGCCAGGTGCGGCTGCGCCTTCCACAGGTTTTCGTCGAGGCCCCCGAGCGGCGAGCCGCGGTAGCCGGAAATGAAGCCGGCGGTGTTGAGGCCCGCAGCCTGGTCGCGCACGCGCTGCATCAACGGCAGGCGCACCAGCGCCTGGATGCCGGACAGGAAAATGGGGCCGCTGGTGGCGGTGTACTTGTCGTCGAGGCCGACGTCGAGGTTGACGTTGCTGTCAGGAGCCCCTGCGGCGAGCGCGAGGCCCGTGGTGTCGTCTGGCATGGCGGTGTCTCCGTTATGTGCCGTTCTTGCCCGCCCCGGGAGCGCCGGGTAGGCGCGCCAGGATCGGGCTGTGGGCCGCATGGTGGCGGCGCTGGCAGATAGTTTAGGCTTAAATTACCTGCTTTGTAGCGCAGTATGGGCGCGCTGACTCCGGCGTGGAAATACCGTTTGCGGATGGGGGTATAAGGAAAAGTGATGGGGTTGGCGCTGTGCTGCGGCTGCGAGGGAATGACGGATCTTGGGCTGGCGGTTCGTGACTGGTGCTCAGCCGTCGATCACGGCGGCGCCGGGCCAGGCGCCGTTGGCGCACAGCTCGCCGCACACGCTGCGCACCAGCGCACCCACCGCCTGCGCAGCATTGGTCAGCGGAATGTTTTTCGACGCACATAGCACCACCGTGCGCGCGATCGCCGGCTCTCCAATCGCCTGCGCACGCAAGGTGCCGCGCTGTAATTCATCCAGCACCGGCGCCGACGGCAAAATGGTGGCGCCCAGATCGGCCAGCAGTGCCGATTTTAAAATCGCAATCGAATTGATTTCGATCACCGACGACAGGGCCAGGCCGGCGCCGCGCAGCACGCTTTCGATGCGCGGCCGCACGCCGTGCTGCAAGCCGGGCAGGATCAACGGCGTGGCCACCGCTTCGCGCAAGGTCAGCGCGCTTTGGCCCGATGCGTACGGGGCGTCGGCCCGGCAGATGAAGCGCAGTTCTTCCTCGACCAGCGGCGTGGTGGCGAACTGGCCCAGTTGGCCGTCGTCGAACAGCACCGCCAGGTTGACCCGGCCCGAGCGCAGTTGCTCGTTGAGGTTGCCGGTCAGCTCCTCGGTCAGTTGCAGCGTGATTTCGGGATAGCGGGCGCGCGCAGCGGTGAGCAGCGGCAAGGCCAGCGCGCCGGAAATGCTATGCGGCAGCCCCAGGGTAACGCTGCCGCTGGGACGCTCGGCCGATTGCACTACGGCCGAGCGGGCGTCGGCCACCTGCTTGAGTATCGCCTGCGCGTGTTCGTAGAAAATTTTGCCGGCATCGTTGCTGAGCATGCCCTGAGCGGAGCGGTGCAGCAGTTGCACGCCCAGTTCGTCCTCGAGCTGGCGCAGCTGCTGGGTCAGTGCCGGCTGCGCCACGTGCAGCGCCAGCGCCGCGCGCGACAGCGAGCCGTGATCGACGATAGCAACAAAATAGCGAAGTTGGCGCAGTTCCATGTTTGTTGCAGTAGTCCGACAAGCGCGGTGAAAGGATTGTGCCGCACAGTGTAGCACCGGCTCCTGATGATCCTGACGAGAAACTATTTGTTATACTGGATGCAGGTTTTCCGCATTTCTCCAGCCTCGATAACGGGTGCCCGTATGTTCAAGAAAGTCGACGCGTCGCAGCTCAAGGTAGGCATGTTCATCCAGGACCTCAGTTGCGACTGGATGGCCCACCCGTTCGTGCGCAACCGGTTCCTGATCACCAGCGATGCCGAGATCCGCAAGATCATCAACGCCGGCATCCACGACGTGGTGATCGACAGCGACAAGGGCCTGGACGTGGAGGCGCCCACGCTGGCCGAGGCGCAGGCAGCCACCGAGCGCGAAATCATCGAATTGATCGCCAAGTCGCCGGTGGTCACGCGGGTGGCGCTGGGCGAGGAAATGCGGCGCGCAGCGCACATCCGCCACCAGGCCTCGACCCTGGTACGCTCGGTGATGCAGGACGCGCGCCTCGGCAAGGCTATCGAGCTCGACCAGGTGGCGCCGGTGGTGCAAACCATTACCGAATCGATCCTGCGCAATCCCGGCGCGCTCACCGGCCTGCTGCGCATCAAGAACGCCGACGACTACACCTTCCTGCATTCGGTCAGCGTGTGCACCTTGCTGGTGGCCTTTTGCCGTTCGCGCAATCTCGATGCCGAGACCACCCACCAGGCCGGCCTGGGCGGGCTGCTGCACGACACCGGCAAGGCGCTGGTGCCGGACGCCATCCTCAACAAGCCGGGGCCGCTCACCGACGAGGAATACGAGATCATCCGGCGCCATCCGCAGGACGGCTACGACCTGCTGCGGCAGTCGCCCGACATCGGCCCGATTCCGCTCGACATTACCTTGCACCACCACGAGCGGCGCGACGGCAGCGGCTATCCGAACCGCCTGGCCGAAGGCCAGATCAGCGACATGGCGCAAATGGCCGCCATCGTCGACGTGTACGACGCCCTGACGTCGGACCGCTGCTACCACAAGGCCATGCCGGCAGCTGCTGCGCTGCGCAAGATTTACGAGTGGAGCAAACATCATTTCAACCCGCAGTACGCGCAGGAATTCATGCGCTGCATCGGTATTTATCCGGTGGGAACCATGGTGATGCTGGAATCGGGCCGCCTGGGCGTGGTGATCGAGCCGCACGAGACCAACCTGCTGGCGCCCAAGGTCAACGTGTTTTTCAATACCAAGCAGAACGTATACATCAAGCCGGAGACGGTCGATCTGTCGCGCGGTCTCGGTTTTGGGGGCGCCGACAAGATCGTCGGCCATGAATCGGCCGCCAAGTGGAATGTGGATCCGATGCGGTTTTTAACCCTGGCCTAGAAGAATTCCGCCGTGTCGTTCGATTCGGTGCTCTGCAGCAGTCCCTCGCTGAGCAGTTCGTCGTAGTGGCACACCAGGTTGCGGCCGTGGCTCTTGGCGTAGTACAGCGCCTGGTCGGCGCGGCCCAGCACGATCACCGGCGGCTCGAACGCGGTGATGCTGACAAAGCCCACGCTCACCGTCACCTTGCCCACTTGCGGAAAATCGTGCGACGCCACGTTCTGGCGGAAGCGTTCGATGATTTTCCTGGCGTTGTCCTGGGTGGTGCCGCGCAGCAGCACCACGAACTCTTCGCCGCCAAAGCGGAACACCCGGTCCTGCGCGCGGAACGACGTATTGAGCAGGTTGGCGATCAGGATCAGCACTTCGTCGCCGTACAGGTGGCCGAAGCGGTCGTTGACATGCTTGAAATGGTCGACATCGACCACCGCCAGCCATTGCCGCTCTTCCTCGCCGTGCTGGCGCCGTTCCAGTTCGCCGGGCAGGGTCAGCGACTCCTGGTCGGCGCTGGCAGCGAGCATCTTGGCCAGCTGGTCATCGAAGGTTTTGCGGTTGAGCAGGCCGGTGAGCGAATCGCGTTCGCTGTAGTCGAGCAGGTTCTGGAAATTGCGGTACACGCTGACCACGCCGCCGATCACCTGGATGGTGGCGCTGGTGTAGGGCGTGGGATTGACGATTTCGAGGCAGGTGTCGGCCTTGTCGCCGAGCCAGATCGGCAGCCACAGCGTGTGGCCACCGCTGTCGTTGGTCACTTCCGCGCTGGCGTCGTGGCGGGCCAGGCAAGCCGCCAGCGCCGGGTAGTGTTCGATCGGCTCGCCAGGTTGCTGGAGGTCCGACATCCCGACCATGGTGGCCGCCTCGCCGGCGACAATCTGCGCGCGCGGGCGTACGAACATCTTGCCGCGCACAACGGCAAGAGTCAGTACCCGGGTACAGCTGGCATTGGCGAGTTCCTGCACCGCCGAGATCACGGAGATGTCGAGCATCGTATGATCGCGGTGGCCGGTCATGTCCACCATGTGTTTCAGTAGGGAATCCATTTTCTTCTCTGGAGAAAAATGCTGTCCTGCGCAAATGGGCAAGCTAAGCAGGATAATAGCTTTTTGCAATCTAGGCAATTCATGTGTGCGAAAAAAAACTATACCAGCACAATCGTGTGGTTCCTTGCGCTTGAAAAATAGTTCCACATGGAAAGCTTGTCTCAAGTCAACTCTCCCAAAAGCCCGCTCCGTATAGTTGATTGCAATGGCGCAGCGACGGCAAACCACCGCCGCCGTGCTGCTACCGCGCCAGGGTCATCCTTTCCACCTTTACGGGAGTTCATCATGACATCGCTTCTTGCAGCAGCAAAAGTGTTTGCATCCGACGAGGAGGGCATCACCGCCATCGAGTATGGCCTGATTGCCGCCACCATGGTCGCTGCGGTCATTGCGGCGTTCTCGTTCCTCTCGCCGGCGTTGAAAGACGCTTTCGAAAAGATCTCGGATGAGATCGCCGCTCATAACGCTTGACGGCTTGGCTTTCCAGTCGCAGTCCGGGCTGGAAAGCCTTTTTATTTTCGGAGCGTGCCCATGTGGACCGGCATCGACATCCTCGTGCTCTGGCTGGTCGCGCAGGCAGCAGTGACCGACCTGGCGCTGCGCAAAATTCCCAATGTCCTCGTGCTTGGCGGCCTGGCGCTCGCGCTGGTGTTGCAGTGGCTGGCCAACCCCTGGCTGACCGCGCTCACCCACTGGTTCACCGGCCTGCTGGCCGGTTTTTTCCTGTTGCTGCCGCTGTACCTGTTGCGCGGCATGGCCGCCGGCGACGTCAAGCTGATGGCCATGGTGGGCGCGTTCCTCGGCCCGCAGGCCGCGCTGCACGTGGCGCTGCTGACCTATCTGTTCGGCGCGCCGCTGGCGCTGGCCACGCTGCTGTGGCACGGCTGGCGCCAGGGCGATGGTCTGGCCACCGCGCGCCGGATGGGCCGCAACCTGTGGCGCCTGTTGCAGCCGTGGCTGGGGCGCCTGGCGGGCCTGCCATTGGCGCCGCTGCCGCGCGAGGCGATTGCCAGCGTGGGCGGCATGCCGTACGGCGTGGCAATCGCGCTGGCCACGGCAGCGGTTGTGGCGTGGCCGCATCGTTAGGCCACCCGTTGGCGCCTTCTTGCTGCCGGTCAATATCCGCCAGGCAAGCCTCGCTAGACTCGATTCCTCAGTGAAATATTTTCAGTCGTCCCTACAGCAGCGCGGAGAACAGTCATGCTCAGCCTCGATTCCTCACCTTATTCTGCCCCTGCCACCGCCCACCTGGCCGACACCGAAGCGGCCAGCGTGCTGCCGCCGCCACCGCGTTCGCTGCGCGACACCGGCCTGCCGCAGCAGTTCGTGGTGGAGCTGGTGGCCAAGGCCTTGTACCTGGCCGGCAAGACCCATCTGCCGGTGCTGACTACCCGGCTGCACCTGCCGATCACGGTGCTGCGCGAGGCGCTCGACTTCATGGTGGCCGAGCACGTGGCCGAAGTGGCGTGGCGCGGCGAATCCGATATCGACATCCAGTACCAGCTGACGGCGGGCGGCAAGCAGCGCGCGGGCGGCTGGATGGAGCGCTGCCGCTACGCCGGCCCGGCGCCGGTCACGCTGGAAGCTTACCGCGCCATGGTCGAGCGGCAGTCGCTGCCGGTGTCGATGCTGGACCCCGGCGAGCTCGGCGTCGAACTGGCCGACCAGTTGCTGGCGCCCGGCGTGCTGCAAATGCTGGGCGCGGCCATGTACGCCGGCCGCACCATGCTGTTGTACGGGCCGTCGGGCAGCGGCAAGTCCACGCTGGCGCGCAAACTGGGGGCGCTGCAACAAGGCGTGATCGCGGTGCCGCATGCGCTGCTGGTGGGGCAGGACGTGGTGCAGGTCTACGATCCGCAGGTGCACTTCCCGCAGAATGGGTTACGTGGACCGAATGCGCGCCACAGCCGCGTGGCGGCCGATCGGCGCGGCGTCGATGCGCGCTGGGTGCTGTGCCAGCGGCCGGTGGTGGCGCTCGACGCCGATGTCACCGCCGACATGCTCGACCTGCAGGCGGACACGCCCAACGGCTGCTACCGCGCCGCGCCGCAGCTCAAGGCCAACAACGGCCTGCTGATCGTCGACGACCTGGGGCGTCAGCGCATGGCCGCCACCGAGCTGCTCAACCGTTTCACCCAGGCCCAGGAGCTGCGCCGCAGCCAGTTGTCGCTGGCCGGCGGTTACCACTTCGAGGCGCCATGCCGCATGCGGCTGGTGTTTGCCACCAGCCTGGCGCCCGAGGCGCTGTTCGATGAGGCAGCGCTGCGCCGCGTGGGCTACAAGATTCCGGTGGCGGCGCTGGGGGCGGCGGCATATCGCGCGCTGTTCCGCCAGCAGTGCCTGGCCGCCGGCGTGCTGTACGACGATGACGCGCTGCGCTACCTGGTCGATGAGCTGCACGCGGGCAGCGGCCTGCCGCTGCTGGCCGCGTATCCGCACGAGATCGTGGGCCGCATTGTCGATTTCGCCGGCTTCAATGGCGCGCCGCCCCGGCTCACCATCGGCGCGCTGGACCAGGCCTGGACCAGCATGTTCGCCTGCTCAACGTCGGTATCCGCGCCGTCCGCCAGCGACCTCGCGCCGCTGATCGACCAACTGGCCCAGCACATCGTATGAAAAACCGCCGCGCACTGTGGATGATGGCGCTGGCCGTCGTGTTCGGGCTGGCGGCGGTGGCGCTGGCTTCGCGCTGGCTGCTGGGCCAGGCGCCCACCGCCGCCAACCGCATCGTGGTGGCCGCCACCGACATCAGCCTGGGCCAGCGCCTGACGCCCGAGATGATGAAGACGCTCGACTGGCCGGCCGACAACCTGCCGCATGGCGCCCTGCGCGATCCGGCCAAACTGGCGGGGCGGGTGCTCAAATCGAGCGTGCTGCGCGACGAGCCGCTCAGCGAAGCGAAGCTGGCGCCGGCCGGCACCGTCGGCGGCCTCTCCGCGCTGATCACCGAGGGCAACCGCGCCATCACCGTGCGCGTCAACGATGTAGTGGGCGTGGCCGGCTTCGCGCTGCCGGGCAATTTTGTCGATATCCTGGTCAACACGCAGTCGGCGCGCGGTGGCGACAATGCGATTTCCAAGATCGTGCTCGAACGGATACTGGTGCTGGCCGTGGCGCAGGAAGTGGGGCGCGACGAAACCAAGCCGCGCGTGGTCAACGCCGTCACGCTGGAAGTGACGCCCGGCCAGGCCGAAAACCTCGACCTGGCGCGCAGCGTGGGCACGCTGTCGCTGGTGCTGCGCAACCAGGTCGATCCGCGCCCCGGCACCACCGACGGCGCCACCAAGGCCTCGCTGCTGGGGATGGCGGCGCCGGCTCCCGTTGCCGCTGCACCTGCCGCCACCGCGCCGGCCGCGCCGCGCCCCCGGCTGGCTACAGCCGGACCGGTGCGCCACTGCGCGGGCGTGATCGCCGGTGTGCAACGCAAGCAGGAATGCCTGTGAGGGCGCCATGATGATCCGGCCACTATCCATTTTTCGCGCCAGTGCCTGGCAACTGGTCCTGGCGGCGGCCCTGGCCGTACCGGCCACCGTGTTTGCGCAGCCCGATCGCGCCAACACGAGCCTGCGCTGCGCCGGCCAGGCCGCGGCGCCCGGCCACCTGGCCCTGCAACTGGGCAAATCGACGTTGATGCGCATGCCCGAAGCGGTCGCCGCGCGCAGCGTGGGCAACCCGGCCGTGCTCGAGGCGATGCTGGTGGCGCCGGACACGCTGTACGTGGCCGGTATCGACATCGGCACCAGCAACATGATCGTGCAGGGCAGGAGCGGCGTCTGCAACGTGGTCGAGGTGGTGGTGGGCATCGATCCCGGCGCCTTGCAGGCCTCGCTGGCGGCGTTGATGCCGGAGCAGAAACACATCGTCGTCACCGGCGCCGGCGACACGCTGGTATTGAGCGGCACCGCCAGCGACACCCAGGCGGCCGCACGCGCGCTGGAACTGGCCCATGCCTTCGTGCGGCGGCCGGCGCGAGCCTTGTCCGCCGGTGGCGAGAAGGAGGGCGCAACTCCCACCAATCCCACCACTGGTGCCGGCGCGGGAGCGGGCACCGGTGCCGCCCAGGCCCGAGTGATCAACTTCCTCAACGTCGGCGCACCGCAGCAGGTGATGCTGGAAGTGAAAATCGCCGAAGTATCGAAGACCCTGCTCGACAAGCTCGAAAGCGGCATCGCGCTCGGCGTGGGCGGCGGCAGCTGGGCCAGCGTGCTGGCGTCGAACTTCCTCAGTGGCACCCTGCGCGGCGGCCTGGCCGTGGGCCGCGCCACCGGCGACCGCTTCGGCATCCAGGCCGAAAAGCAGGAAGGCCTGGTGCGCATCCTGGCTGAACCGACGGTGATGGCGATCAGCGGCCAGGAGGGCAGCTTTCTTGCCGGCGGCAAGATCCTGATCCCGGTGGCGCACGATAACAACAAGGTCACGCTGGAAGAGAAGGAGTTCGGCGTGGGTGTGCGCTTCACGCCCACCGTGCTGGCGGGTGGGCGCATCAACCTGCGGGTGGCGCCGGAAGTATCGGAGCTGTCGCGCGAGGGCGTGGGCATTTCGGCGTCCGGCTTTACCGGCGCCTCCATCCTGCCGTTGATCACCACCCGGCGCGCTGCCACCACCGTGGAACTGCAGGACGGCCAGAGCTTCGCCATCGGTGGCCTGATCAAGAACAACCGCACCACCAACATCAACGGCCTGCCGATCCTCGGTGAATTGCCGATCCTGGGAGCGCTGTTTCGCAGCACCGATTTCCAGCACGACCGCACCGAACTGCTGTTCGTGGTCACCCCGCGCCTGGTGCGGCCACTGCCGGCCGACTACCAGCTGCCGACCGACAGCGTGACCGCACCCACCCGCACCGAGCTGTTTTTGGGCGGCAAGCTGGAAGGCACACCACCCCGATAAACTTCAGGAACCTCTATGCGACTCCTTTTCGTGATGCTGGCGGCATGCACGCTGGCCGGTTGCGCGGCATTGTCTCCCGCGCCCACCACCCCGTACTGGGACACCCACTTCGGCGCCGTCGCGCGCCTGGCGCTGGCGCAGCAGGTGATCGATGCCAACGCCGGCCGCAATCCCGATCCCGTGGCCGGCATCGACGGCAAGGCTGCGCAGCAGGGGTATGTGCGCTATCAAAAAGCGTTCAGCGACCCGCCGGCGCAGCCCACCTTCGTCATCGACGCCAAGTAAGGACATGCCATGAGAGCACTGATGATCAGCAATGACAGCCTGCTGCACGCCGAAGTGGCGGCGCAGGGATCGGCGCGACTGCCGGCGGTGCAACTGGTGGCCACGCGCCACGGCCTGCGCGATGCCGTCGAGCGCCAGTTGCCGGAAGCGCCTGACCTGGTGATTTTCGACGCCAGCGACGTCGAGCCGGCCGAGGGCGAACTGGTGGAGCGGCTGTCGAAGCAGTACCCGGCAGCGTCGTTCATGCTGCTCACGCGCGCGCCACAGCATGACCTCCTGATTCGCGCCATGCGCGCCGGCATGCGCGAGGTGCTGCAACTGCCGCTGGTACACCGCGCCTTCCACGAGGCGATGGACCGCATCGAGGTGGCCGCCGGAGTCAGCCGCATGCGCGACGGCCGCGTGCTGGCTTTTATCTCCTGCAAGGGCGGCAGCGGCGCCACCTTCTTGTCCACCAATTTCGGTTATGCGCTGGCCGCGCTGGCCGATAAAAAAGTGCTGCTGATCGATTTGCACGGCCAGTTCGGCGACGCCACACTGTATGTCTCGGACCAGAAGCCGGCCATGACGCTGTCCGACATCTGCGGCCAGATCGGCCGCATGGACGGCGCGTTTCTCGATTCGTGCCTGGTGCACGTGGCGTCCAACTTCGGCGTGCTGGCGGCGGCCGACGACCCGCAGCACCTGGTGGAAATGAAGCCCGAGCACATGGACACCATCCTGCGCGTGGCGCGCCAGCACTACGACTACATTGTGCTCGACGTGGGCCGCCAGATCGACGCCATCTCGCTACGCGCGCTCGACCAGGCCGATTCGATTTTCCCGGTGCTGCAGCTGGCGCTGCCCGACATCCGCGATGGCCGCCGCCTGCTCGACATCTTCCGCTCGCTCGGCTATCCGGGAGAACGCATGCGCCTGATCGTCAACCGCTATGAGAAGGGCGGCAAGCTGCGCCTGGTGGACCTGGAGCAGGCGCTGGGCGCGGAAGTGATGCATACGGTACCCAACGATTACCTGTCGGCCACCGATTCCGTCAACCAGGGCATCCCGGTGCTGCAACTGTCGCGCAGCAGCGCGGTGGCGCGCAGTCTGGCCGACATGGTGGAACTGGTGACGGCGCGCCGCGTGGCCGAGAGCCGGGGCCTGTTCGACCGCCTGTTCGGCCGCAACGACAACGACTAGGAGAACGATATGAGCTTGCGTGAACGCCTGTCCGTGGCCGGCGATGGCCGCCACGGCGCACCAGGCATGACTGGTACGGTTGGCACGGTCAGCATCGGCGGTGCGCCCGGCACGCCCTCGCTGGCTGCCGCCGCTTACCAGGATCTGAAAAAAAGCATGCACCACATGATCATGGAGCGCATCGACCTCGAGCGCCTGCAACGGCTCACGCCCGAGCAGTTCAAGCACGAGCTGGCGCTGCTGGTCCAGCGCATCATCGAGGAAGAGCGCATCGTGCTCAATCAGCACGAGCGCCACAGTCTGGTGCTCGACATCCAGCACGAGATGCTCGGCTTCGGCCCGCTTGAACCGCTGCTGGCCGATCCCGGCGTCTCCGACATCCTGGTCAACACCGCCGCCATGGTATACGTGGAGCGCGCCGGCCGGCTGGAGCTGACCGACGTCACCTTCAACGACAACGCCCACCTGATGAAGATCATCGAGAAGATCGTCTCGCGGGTGGGCCGGCGCGTCGATGAATCGAGCCCGATGGTGGACGCGCGCCTGCCCGACGGCTCGCGCGTGAACGCCATCATTCCGCCGCTGGCGATCGACGGCCCGATCCTGTCGATCCGCCGCTTTGCCGTCAACCCGCTTACCATCGATAACCTGCTGGCCAACCGCAGCCTGACGCCGCCGATGGTGGAGGTGCTGCAGGCGCTGGGCCACGCCAAGGTCAACATCCTGATCTCGGGCGGCACCGGCAGCGGCAAGACCACGCTGCTCAACGTGCTCTCGGGCTTTATTCCCGCCGCCGAGCGCATCGTCACCATCGAGGATGCGGCCGAGCTGCAAATGCGCCAGCCGCACGTGGTGCGGCTGGAAACCCGGCCGCCCAATATCGAGGGCAAGGGCGAAGTCAATCAGCGCTCGCTGGTGCGCAACGCGCTGCGCATGCGGCCCGACCGCATCATCCTGGGCGAAGTGCGCGGGCCGGAGGCGCTCGACATGCTGCAGGCGATGAACACCGGCCACGAAGGCTCGCTGGCGACGGTGCACTCCAACACCCCGCGCGATGCGCTGTCGCGGCTGGAGAACATGGTGGGCATGGCCGGGGTGAACCTGACCCCGCGCGCCACGCGCCAGCAGATCTGCTCGGCCGTCACGGTGGTGATGCAGGTCTCGCGCCTGACCGACGGCACCCGCAAGCTGGTCAGCCTGCAGGAGGTAACCGGCATGGAAGGCGACGTGATTGCCATGCACGAGATCTTCCGCTTCGAGCAGCGCGGGGTCGATGCCAACGGCCGCGTGCAGGGCACGTTTTCCGCCACCGGCGTACGGCCCCGGTTTGCCGACCGCCTGCGCATGTTCGGCGTACCGGTGTCCGAGTCGGTGTTCGATCCCGACCGGGTGTTCGAGTAAGCCATGGACGCCGTCTTTTCCGCATTTGCGGTGCTGCTGTTCGCTGCGGTGATCCTGCTGGTCGAAGGGGCGTGGCTGTGGTGGTCGGCGGCGCACGGTGGCGGCGCGCGCCGCATTTCGCGGCGCCTGCGCCTGATGGCCGAACGCGGTCCGGGCGGCGCCGAGCGGGTGGACATCGTCAAGCGCCGCACCTGGAGCCGCCGCCCGGCGATCGAGCGCCTGCTGCGCCGCATCGGCCCCTGGTGCCGGCTGGCCGCGCTCGATGCCCTGCTGCTGCAGGCCGGGGTGCGCTGGTCGGTGGCGCAGTTTCTCGGCGCGATGCTGCTGCTGGGCGCAGCCGGCCTGGTGGCGCCCCGGATCGTCGGCCTGCCGGGCGTGGGCGCGTTGCTGGCGCTGGGCCTGGCCCTGGCGCTGCCGTGGATGCTGCTGCTGCGTACGCGCCGCGAACGGCTGGCCAGGCTGGAACAGCAACTGCCGGAGGCCGCCGATTTTTTCGGCCGCGCGCTGCGCGCCGGCCATTCGTTCGCCAACGTCATGCAGATGGTGGCCGACGAATTGCCCGAGCCGATCGCCGGCGAATTTCGCACCACCTACGAGGAGATCAACTACGGCGTGTCGATGAGCGAGGCGCTGCACAACCTGGCCCACCGCGTGCCGCTCACCGACCTGCGCTACCTGGTCATCGCGGTGCTGATCCAGCGCGAATCGGGCGGCAACCTGGCCGAGGCGCTCGGCAACATCAGCCGCCTGATCCGCGCGCGCCTGAAACTGCTGGCGCAGGTGCGGGTGATGTCGGCCGAAGGACGCATGTCGGCGTGGATCCTGGGCGTGCTGCCGCTGGTGGTGATGTTCCTGATGTCGCTGACGAATCCGGAATATATCAGCGTGCTGTGGACCGATCCGATCGGCGTCTCCCTGATGTGGTACGCGGGGGCGATCGCGGTCGGCGGCGTGTTATGGATGCGAAAGCTCATACGCATCCGCATCTGACGAGGGAGCGTGGCATGGATGCGCAGCATTTGATCTTCCTGGCGCTGGTTTTCCTGGTGGTGGCGGGCCTGGTGTTCCTGGGCGTGCGCCTGTTTGCGCCGGTGCAGGTGCGCGCGCGCCTGGGGGGCGTGGTCGCCCCCGAAACGCAAGTGGACGCGCCGCAGCAGGGCTGGGTGGAAAAGGTGGCGCACGCGGCGCAGCCGTTCTCGCGCCTGTCGGTGCCGGAGGAGGGGTGGGAGCGCTCGCCGCTGCGCACCCGCTTCATGAACGCCGGCTGGCGCAGCGCCTCGGCGCCGTCGCTGTACTTCGCCGCCAAGACCGTGCTGGCGCTGGCGCTGCCCGCACTGGCAACGCTGCTGGTGGCGGCGTTCAGCGGCCGCGCGCCGCAACAAGGGCATATGGCGCTGCTGCTGATCGCTGCCAGCATCGGCTACTACCTGCCCAACCTGGTGCTGGCGCGCCGGGCCACCAGCCGCTGCCGCGAAATCTTCGAAACCTTTCCCGATGCGCTCGACCTGCTCACCGTGTGCGTGGAGGCGGGCCTGAGCCTGGAGCGCGCGCTGGCCAAGGTGGCCGGCGAAATCCACATCAAGAGCGTGACGCTGGCGCAGGAGCTGCAACTGGTGCTGATGGAAATGCGCGCGGGTTTTTCCAAGGAAAAGGCGCTGCGCAACCTGGCCTTGCGCAGCGGCGTGGAGGACGTCGATACGCTGGTGGCCATGCTGATCCAGTCCGAACGCTTCGGGACCAGCATGGGCGATTCGCTGCGGGTCCACTCCGACAACCTGCGCAGCAAGCGCAGCGTGCAGGCCGAGGAGGCGGCCGCCAAGATCGCGCTCAAGCTGCTGTTCCCGCTGATCTTCTGCATTTTTCCCACGCTGATGCTGGTGCTGATCGGGCCAGCCGGCATTTCGATCTACCGTTCGATGGTACCCCCGGGTCACTGAAAAGGAGCGCATGATGAAGACCATTCCGATTGCCACGGCAACTGCCGCCGCCACGTTGGCTGGCTTGCTGCTGGCAGCCTGCGGCGGCCTGCCTGCCGCCAGCGTGGCAACCCCGGCGGCGCCGCAGGACGCCGCCCAGGATGCCATCACGGCGCTGGAACGCGCCTGCCTGCTCGATCCCATGAATGCGGCCAACTGGGCGCGCCTGGCCACCGCGCTGGAAGCGGACGGCCAGCGGGAACGCGCCACCCGCTTCTACCAGCAGGCCGCCACGCTCAGTGCGCACGATGCGCGGCGCGACTATGCCCTGCTGGCCGGTACCGCCGCACCGGCCGCGCAGTCGGTCCCCGTACCGGCAGCCGCCGACGCTTACCCGGATATGCCGCGCACGCAGGTGCGGCAGATCGGCGCGGCGATGGTGCAGGTGGTGCGGGTGGAGGCGCCGGCGTTGGCACCGCGCGTGGCGCCGGCCGTGACGTCGTCGCCGACAGCAGCAACGGCAACGGCAGCATCGTCCGCAGCCCCGCCAGACCCGGTGCGGCTGGAAATCAGCAACGGCAACGGCGTCACCGGCGCAGCTGCCAGCCTGGCGCGGGTGGCGCGCACGCTGGACCTCGATGGCGTGACCACGGTGCGCCTCACCAACGCCCGGCCGTTCACCGTGCCGCGCACCCGCATCGAATATCCGCACGCGCAGCGCGCGCTGGCCGAAGCACTGTCGCACCAGCTGGACATACCGCTCAAGGTGCGCCGCGATACGGCGCCGCGCGATGTGCGCATCGTGCTGGGCCACGACAGCGGCCGGCCAAAATAAAAAAAACCGTCCGGATGGAGATCATCCCCCGGACGGCGAAAAAAACACACCCATGTGTTTTCCTGTTGCTGCCGGCCCGGGATCGTCCCTGCCGGCGCGTTCTTTACTGCCAGCTCACGCTGCCCAGCCCCTGTGCACTGGACTGGCGGTTGGCCGGCTTGCCGTAGACGGTGGCCGAGCCGAGTCCGCTCAAGCTCAGGTTGGCGCGCGACCTGGCATACACGCTGGCGCTGCCCAGTCCCGTCAGTTGCACATCGACCGATTCCGCCCGCAGCTGCTGCGCGTCGAGGCTGCCCACGCCACCGAGGGAGGCGTTCAGTTGCCTGGTCTGGCCGATCATCTCTATGCGGCCAGCACCGTTCAGATGCAAGTCGACGTTGTCGCTGTTGCCGGCATTGACTGTCATGCCGCCGATCCCGCCCAGGTGGACATCGACGTTGCGATATTGGGCGTTGACCTTCACCGCCCCCGCACCTTGCAGCGTGAGGCGCAGCGTGTCGCCGCTAAAACCGTTTACTTCGGTGGCGCCCACGCCACCCGAGATTACTTCGCGCAGGTTCGGTAACGTCAGTTCCGCGCGCAGGTCCTGCTTGTTGCCAAAGCTGATGCTGTTACTTGTCTTGCCGGTGTCGATGCGCAGCTGGTCGCCGCTTTGCAGCACCGTCACCTTCTTCAATGCTTCCGGCTTGCCGTACAAGGTCAGCGATGCCACCGGCCCTTGTTTGACCTTGACGCTGATGACGCCATCGAGGTTGAGATTGACAGTGCGCGCATCGACGCTGCGGCTCTCGCTGGTCAGCTCCGCGGCCAGCGCGGCAGGGGTGCCGCTGCACAGAACCGCAGCCAGCATGGCGGCCTTCAGGGTGGGTTTCATCATGCGCTCCGTCGTCAGGTGGGGGATTACAGTGCGGCTTTTTCAGCAGCGGTCAAGCGCTTGGCGGTGATGGTCACTACCTGCATCGGCGCCGCTTTCGCAGCCTGGGTCGTCACGGCATCGGCGGCGATGAAGATGCGTGGGGCAGGGGTGCTGGCGGTAGCCAGCGAGGTGGCGCCAGCGATGATGGCGGTGGCGATGAAGATGGCTTCCATGTTTTTTGCGATGTTCATTTTGAGCTCCTTGGGGTGGTTAGTTCGTTGCGATGAGTGAACTATAGACAAGGGCCCTCGGGACATCCACCGGGATGTGACGAAGTGCAAAAAACAGGGGGCAGGCTGCGGATAAAGGGGGCGTAAGCGGTGCTATACCGCACCGCACAGGCGGTTTTGGCTGCCGGCATACAGCGTGGTGATCCAGGCGGATACCGTTTTGAAGCGGGCGATCGAACCGGCATCGCGGTGGCTGAGCAGCCAGATGTCGCGCAGCACTTCCACTTGTTCTCCCAGGCGCAGCAAGCCTTCCTGCTCGCCCATGATGCAAGGCAGCAGCGCCAGGCCGACGCCAGCGCGGCAGCCGCGCACCATCGTGCTCAGGCTGTTCACCTTGAGCACCCGGCGCGGCGCCGGCGTCAGCGCCGCCAGCCACTGCATTTCGCCGGTGGCGGCCAGCGCGTCGTCGTAGGCGATCCACGGCTGTTCGCCCCAGGCGTCGCGCGCCATGCCGGCAAAGCGCGGATGGCCATAGACGGCAAAGCCGAGGTCACCGAGTTTGCGCATCACCAGCGCGGCATCGTCGCCCGGTTTGCCGAGGCGCAGCGCGAAGTCGGCCTCGCGCCGCGTGAACGACAGGTTCTGGTTTTCCGCCTGCAAGGTCAGCGCGATGTGCGGATGGGCCGCGTGCAGCGCCGGCACGTGGTCGAGCAGCCAGTAGTCGAACAGGAAGTCGATCGAGGTGATGTTGACCGGGCCGGCGGTGGCGTCCGCCTCCTGGCTGGCCGCTTGCAACATGCTTTGCACATTGCCGAACACGCCGTCGGCGTGGCGCACGAACACCTGGCCGGCATCGGTGAGGCGGTAGCCGGTGTTGTCGCGGATAAACAGGCGCAGCTGCAAGGATTTTTCAGCGGCAGCGATGCGGCGGCTGATGGTGGACGCATCGACGCCCAACTGCCGGCCGGCCGCGCTCATATTGCCGCTGCGGGACAGGGCAAGGATCAGGGGAATGTCGTTCCAGTCGAAGTCGGTGCTCGTCGGCATCTTGGGTTCCAGGGGAGAAGGGCTGCATTCTTGCAAAGTGACCTTGCAGGCTTGTCTGTTCCACAAAACCGGCGGCAGGCCTAAGATTCACTCCATCGCAACGCCGCCAGCCAGAGACTCTAGCACAGCGGTCACCCACAAAAAATCGACTAAAAGGATGAAGATCATGAACAACGCCAACATCAACCTCGCCCGCCGCAGCGCCTTCTTCAACAGTGTCGGTGCCGCCGCTGCCGCCGTGGCTATTCCGCTGACCGCCATGGCTGCTGGCAGCGCCGAAGCTGCCTCCGTAAAAAACACCGGCCCGGTCGCCCACACCGTCAGCACCATCACCACCCGCGACGGCGTCGAGATCTATTACAAGGACTGGGGTCCGCGCACCGGCCAACCGGTCGTGCTCAGCCATGGCTGGCCGCTGAACGCCGACAGCTGGGAGTCGGCCGCTTTTCACCTGGCCAACAACGGCTTCCGCGTGATTACCCATGACCGTCGCGGCCACGGCCGTTCGAGCCAGCCATGGGACGGCAACGACATGGACCATTACGCCGACGACCTGGCGCAACTGATCGAGACGCTGGATTTGAAAAACATCATCCTGGCCGGCTTTTCCACCGGCGGCGGCGAAGTGGCCCGTTACGTCGGCCGCCACGGCACCAGGCGCGTCGCCAAGCTCGGCTTGATTTCGGCCGTGCCACCGCTGATGCTCAAGACCGCCACCAACCCGGGCGGCCTGCCGATCGAAGTGTTTGACGGNTTACGTCGGCCGCCACGGCACCAGGCGCGTCGCCAAGCTCGGCTTGATTTCGGCCGTGCCACCGCTGATGCTCAAGACCGCCACCAACCCGGGCGGCCTGCCGATCGAAGTGTTTGACGGTATCCGCGCCGCGTCGGTCGCCAACCGGGCGCAGCTGTACCTGGACCTGGCATCGGGCCCGTTTTACGGCTTCAACCGTGCCGGCGCCAAGCCGTCGCAAGGCCTGATCAACTCGTGGTACGCCCAGGGCATGCAGGCCGGTCACAAGAATACCTATGACTCGATCAAGGCATTCTCGGAAACCGACTTCCGCGACGACCTGAAAAAATTCGACAAGCCGACCCTGGTGATCCACGGCGACGACGACCAGATCGTGCCGATCGCATTCTCGGAAACCGACTTCCGCGACGACCTGAAAAAATTCGACAAGCCGACCCTGGTGATCCACGGCGACGACGACCAGATCGTGCCGATCGACGCCGCCGGCAAGGCCTCGGCCGCGCTGATCAAGGGTTCCAAGCTGATCGTGTACCCGGGCGCGCCGCACGGTCTGACCGATACGCACAAGGACAAATTCAACGCCGACTTCCTGGCTTTTGCCAAGTCGTAAGGGCTCGATGAACCCGGGAGGCTCGCCAGCGTCCCGGGTTCACGGCGAAATATTTTAATAAAATAGCTTGCTATCAAATAGCGCGCAATATATATTGCACACATCGGCGCCGCACTTGTGACTGTAGCAAGGGCAAACATAGCGCACTATCAAATCGTTTACTATTAAATTTCAGGAGCAGATCATGAGCAACGTTCATCAAACCCAGGAAGTCAGCCTTTCCCGTCGTTCGGCCTTGTTCAACAGCGTTGGTGCCGCCGCTGCTGCCGTGGCCATCCCGCTCACCGCCATGGCCGCTGGCACCGCCGAAGCTGCCTCCGTGAAAAACACCGGCCCGGTCGCCCACACCGTGAGCACCATCACCACCCGCGACGGCGTCGAGATTTATTACAAGGACTGGGGCCCGCGCACCGGCCAACCGGTCGTGCTCAGCCACGGCTGGCCGCTGAACGCCGACAGCTGGGAGTCCGCTGCTTTCCACCTGGCCAATAATGGCTTCCGCGTGATTACCCATGACCGTCGCGGCCACGGCCGTTCGAGCCAGCCGTGGGACGGCAACGACATGGACCATTACGCCGACGACCTGGCGCAACTGATCGAGACGCTGGACCTGAAAAACATCATCCTGGCCGGCTTTTCCACCGGCGGCGGCGAAGTGGCCCGTTACGTCGGCCGCCATGGCACCAGGCGCGTCGCCAAGCTCGGCTTGATTTCGGCCGTGCCACCGCTGATGCTCAAGACCGCCACCAACCCGGGCGGCCTGCCGATCGAAGTGTTTGACGGNAGGCGCGTCGCCAAGCTCGGCTTGATTTCGGCCGTGCCACCGCTGATGCTCAAGACCGCCACCAACCCGGGCGGCCTGCCGATCGAAGTGTTTGACGGCATCCGCGCCGCGTCGGTTGCCAACCGGGCGCAGTTGTACCTGGACCTGGCGTCGGGCCCGTTTTACGGTTTCAACCGTGCCGGCGCCAAGCCGTCGCAAGGGCTGATCAACTCGTGGTACGCCCAGGGCATGCAGGCCGGCCACAAGAATACCTATGACTCGATCAAGGCATTCTCGGAAACCGACTTCCGCGACGACCTGAAAAAATTCGACAAGCCGACCCTGGTGATCCACGGCGACGACGACCAGATCGTGCCGATCGCATTCTCGGAAACCGACTTCCGCGACGACCTGAAAAAATTCGACAAGCCGACCCTGGTGATCCACGGCGACGACGACCAGATCGTGCCGATCGACGCCGCCGGCAAAGCCTCGGCTGCGCTGATCAAGGGTTCCAAGCTGATCGTGTACCCGGGCGCGCCGCACGGCCTGACCGATACGCACAAGGACAAATTCAACGCCGACTTCCTGGCCTTTGCCAAGTCGTAAGGGTTGATCGCATGATCGGGTAGCACGCCACGGCGGGTAGCGAGCAATCGCCGCCCGCCGTTTGCCGTTACACTACCGACAACCAACCGGAGCTGCGATATGAAAATGCTGACGCTCGTCATGACCGTGCTGCTGTGCGACCAGGTGGCTGCACGCGATTGCGTGATGCGGGTGGCTTATCCGGACCGCGAGCGTTTGCCGTACTACATAGGCAATGGCGCGGTGGTGCCCGAGCCGGCCGGCGCAGGTGTGGAACTGTTGCGGGAAGCGGTGCGTAGTGTCGGCTGCACCGCGCAACTGGTGCGGCTGCCGACTGCGCGCTTGCGCTATGCGCTTATCGATGGCAGCGTGGACTTGGCGCCGGTCGATCTGCGCGACGGCGAACGGCGCTATTCGGCCTTGCCGCTGACCGCTGCCGGCATGCCCGACAAGCAGCGCGGCATCCGCGTGGCGGCCGTGGTGTACGTGCGCACCGACGACCGTATCGCTGCCGCTACCAATCCGCGCATCTATTTCAGACAGCGTAAGCTGGCCACCAACCAGGGCTCGCCACTGGGCGAGCAACTGCGCGACGAGGGCTACACTGTCGATAGCGGCACCGGCAACTCTTTCAACAACCTCGATAAACTGATCTTCCGGCGCGTGGACGGCTTTGCCATGTCGCTGGCCAATGCCGATGCGCTCGACCGTTCGGTCGCAGAGCGCTATGGCAACCGCGTGGTCCGTCTGGCCACGCCGATCCGTGCTTCCACGCTGTGGCTGTCGTCGAACAGCACGTATCACCAGGCCCATCGCGAGCAGATGGAGCAGCTGTGGAACTGGTGGGGCAATAACGCGGCGCGCCGGCTCGGCGAGCTGCTCAGGCAGCCCCCGCCGTCCAGGTAGCGCGCCTGCCTGCAGTTTTGCCATTCTTTGCACCTGCCTTTATACTCGCCCCCTTCAATTGGAGTGTGAGTATGAAAGTCCTGGCATCAGCCGCCTTGTTGGCATTGTGCGGCCAAGTGTGCGCCAGCGATTGCGTGGTGCGCGTGGCATATCCCGACCGTGACCGGCCGCCGTATTACCTCGGCAACGGCCCCGCCATACCGGACGCACCGGGGGCCGGCGCCGAACTGCTGCGGCAGGCGGTGTACGTCACCGGTTGCACGCCCGCGCTGGTGCGCCTGCCGCCGGCCCGCATCAAGCTTGCGCTCACCAACGGCAGCATCGATTTCGCCCTGGTCGATTTGCGCGATAACGAAACACCGTATTCGGCCCTGCCGCGCACCGCCGCCGGCCTGCCCGACACGCGGCGCGGCATGCGCCTGACTGCCGTGGTGTACGTCCGCGCTGCCGATGGCCTGCCGGCAAGCACTGTTCCAGGCGATTATTTCCGCAACCGCATCCTGGCCTCGAACCAGTCCTCGTCGCTGGGTGACCAGCTGCGCGCCGATGGCTACAAGGTTGACGATGGTTCGGCCGACGCCTCCAGCAACATGGAAAAGCTGATGCTGCGCCGCGTGGACGGCTTTACCATCGCCGTCTCCAACCCCGATGCCGCTGATGCGTCCGTGGCCGCGCGCCACGGCCCCAACCTGGTCCGCCTGCCGATCCCGCTGCGCACCTCGACCGCCTGGCTGTCGGCCAGCACCGCCTACCACCAGCAGCACCGCGAGCAAGTGGAGGCGGTGTGGACATGGTGGGGCGACAATGCCACGCGCAGGCTGGCAGAGCTGGTGCGGGTGTACGGGAAGACTGTGCCTTGATTAAGGAGGTTGCCTCCTTGGCAAAATGGTTGCGCCATCGGGTAAAGCAGAGTCATACATTTCTACCCGCGCCGAAATGCCACCAACATTAATATCAGCAAACCGCTCGCGCTCATGAACAGCACGTCGGTACCATGACGGGCCACCAGGCCCGCAGCTACCAGCGACAGCGGCACAATGCCGGCCGAAGCCAGGCCCAGTACGCTCATCACGCGGCCCAGCATGTCGCCGCGAACCTGTCCCTGCAACCAGCTGATGACAACGACATTGACGAACCCGGCCACTGCACCCAGCAGGGCCGCAATCAGGCACACCCACCACAGCGGCATCGGCAGTGCCAGCCCGGCCAGCAACACCGCGAGCGCGATGCTGGCGCCGGCCACTCCTGCATGTGTCCCGGCGGCCGGTTGCCACTTGCCAGCCGTTATCATGCCTGTCAAAGAGCCTGCGGCGACACAGGTCATCAGTACTCCAAGGCCTGCCGAACCATAGTGTGCATTGGCCAGCACCACCAGGCCGATCTGGGTAGCGCCCGCCATGCAGAAATTGATGCCCGCAAAGCTGGTCAACAAGGACCGCAGCGCCCGGGCATGCCAGACGTGGCGTAAACCGTTGGCAATCGCCGCCCAAAGACCATCCTCTCCTGCCGGCGCGGCGGCCCGCGCGGGCGTGGGCAGGCACAACAGTATTGCGATCAGGCCGCCATAACTGGCTGCGTGGAAGACGAACACGGGCAGAACGCCCCATTGTGCGATCGCCACGCCACCGACGGCCGAGCCGGCCAACAAACACAGCTGGCCGCTTGCCTGCAACAGGGCGTTGGCGCGTGGCAACTGCTCGGCCGCCACCAGTTCGGGCACCACTACTCGCAGTGCCGGTTCGGAGAATGCATCGGCCACGCCGAAACAGAAAGCCAGACCGTACAGCAGCGAGAGGTCCATGGCAGCCACATGGAGCAGAGCGGCAATCGCCACCGCGCACATTGCCTGAACGGTACACGCAATGGCGAGGATGCGCCGTGCCGCGTAGCGATCACTCACCGCGCCGCCCACCAGCATCAGCAGCGCGCGGGGAATCGCCAGCGCCATCATCACCGAGCCCAGCGCCAGGCTGGAACCGGTCATCTGCAACACCAGCCAGGGCAGCGCCAGCATGAAGCCGACATCGCCCAGTTGACCCAGTGTGGAGCCTATCCACACCCGGCGAAATGCCGAAGGCAAGCGATTCATGGCGACCCTTATAAAAGTGAATGTGAGTTTACATTCGCATATTTATCCGCATTTGTCTATGATCGATTTATGACCGACACTAAAATCATTGCCGCACCCCAGCAGCAACGCAGCAGGGCTACGCTGGAGCGCCTGTTGAACGCCACCATCCAGGCCCTTGATGAACATGGCCTGGACGGTGCAGTGATCCCGCGCATTGCGACGCTGGCCGGGGTGGCTCCAGCCAGCGTCTACCGCCGCTTCGCCAACAAAGACGCGCTGATCCGTGCCGCCCTGTTGCATGTTCTGGAGCAAACCCAGACCACCAACCGCCAGGCGCTGGCAGCTGCCTTGCACGCCGCCACGCTGGAAGCAAGCGCCGATGCCTTGATGGATTTGATGTTCAGCCAGTACCGCCAGCATCCGGTTCTGGTGCGGGCGCTGGCGCGCTTCATCGATGCCGATACCGACCAGGAATTCGTGAGCAGGGCACGCGCCATCCTGGCCGGCAACCTGGAGTTGGTGGTGGAATGCATGCTGCCGCACCGCGAGCAGATCCGCCACGCCCAACCCGAACGGGCGCTGCGCTTTGCGCTGCTGCATGCGTTCACCTCGATCGAGGCGGTGACGCTGGAGCCGACGTCGCTTTGGCATAGTGTGCTGGCGGAACCGGACAAGGTGCTGGCGCGGGAATTGGCACGCAGTTTTGTGGCGTACTTGCGGGCGGGGTGACGCTTAGAACCTATCCCGGTAGGGAATGAGGCGCTGCTTGCGCGCCTCGGCAGCGGGGCCGGCGTTGCTCGTCATCGCATGGCCCGCCATGCTTCTTCCTCGCTAGCCGAACTTTTTCACCAACCCCACATACCACCGCCGCGCCACGAAATGATCGGCGCCGCGCTGGCGCAAGGTGCTCGCATCGGTGCGATAGCGGCGCCGGCTGCCGTCGAACATATCGTTGGCATTGACGGTCAGGCTCAGCGTGCCGGTCAGTTCGCGCTTCCAGGTCGCGTTGACGCTGCTGGTGGCGCCATAACCCCCCAGCGGCGTGATGCCTGCCGACTGCCACTGGGCGTCGAGCGAGAGGTCGTCTTGTCCCACGTGGTAGCCGGCGCGCAGTTTCAGGTAGCCGGCCACGTCATGCTGACGGACGTGGTCGTACAAATCGGGCGACTCGAGCAGCACGGCATAGGCGCCGCCGTCCAGTCCCAGGCGCCACGCGGGGGATGGTGTCCAGTCGAGCGAGCCGCTCACGCCGGTGGAACGGGCCCGGCCGCCGTTTTGGCGCGACGTGACCAGCACGTTGTTGGCGCTGAAACTGCGGGCGTCGATGACGGTGTCGCGGCTGATACGGTAGAACGCGCTCATGCTGGCGCTGACGCGGCCCGCCTGGAGATTGGCGCCCAGGTCCCACGAGGTAAGCCGTTGCGGCCGCAGTCCCGGATTGCCGCGGCTGAGGTTGTGCGCATCGATGTACGTGGAAAACGGATTGAGGTCGCGCGGATCGGGCCGTTGCAAGCTGCGGCGGTAGCCGAGCGTGAGGTCGATCCTCTCGCTCAACGCGTAGATGCCGTGCAGGCTGGGATTGAACGCTTGCCAGCGTCCGGTCTGTGGTACACCTAGCGCGGGCGTGATGCGCAGCGCCATGCGCTCAAGACGGCCACCGAGCAGCACTTCCCACCGGCCGCGCCTGATCTTGTCGGTGAGATAGGCGGCCGTGAGCGTGGTCGCTACCGCGTAGCCGTTGGTGGTGGCGGGGTCGGGCATTTCGGTGCCTGCCGCGCGATCGACCACGGCTTGATAATTGGCGAGGTCGTTGACTTCGTCCTGCACATCGATGCCCATGCCCCACTGGCCAAGTGCCGAGGCGCGGGTCCAGTCCAGCGTGGCCTGGTCGAGCCGGCGCACCGCCCTGGTGGCGCCGCGACTGTCGCGGCTGGCGCCCAGCGGTTCCAGGTACACATCGCTGTACGATTTATCGACCAGGCTGCGCGTGGTGCTGCGCGCCAGCACTGCCTTGAGCACCGAGCCTGTTCCCTGGCGGGTATAGGCGACGCTGGCGTCGTGGTCGGCCTGCTGGTTGGGACCGGCGGAGAGGCGGTGAAAAATCGTCTGCCCGGTAGGCGTGGTGTTCTCGTTGAGCACATCGAACCACGGCCGCGAACGGCGCTGGTTGTGGTGCGCGGACAGGCTCAGGCTGTCGCTAGCGCTGGGCGCGTAGGTTATGCCCAGGCCGGCGCTGTGCACGATGCGGCGCACGAACACCGACGATGTCTGCTTGGTCTGCTTGGTCTGCCCGGTTGCGCCGTCTTGCGGGTTGTTCCAGTCAACGGTGGACTGGCGGAACTTTTGCGTGCCGTCATGTCGGTAAGCCACGCTGCCGTTCAGGCTGAGTTTGCCGGTGGTGACATCGCCCGAGGCGCCGGCATTCCACAGCCCCTGGTCGGCCGTGCTGGCGCGCCACTGCGCGTGCGCACCAGGCTGGCGCTGGCGTTTCAGGACGAGATTGACGATGGCGCCGCCATTGGCGTGGTAGGCGGCCGACGGATTGGTGATCACCTCCACGCTGGCGATGTTGGCGCCGCTCATGGTTTGCAGCGCCACGGCGCGCTCGTCGCCGGCCAGCATCGCGCTGGGCTTGCCATCGACCAGCACCGTCACATTGGCATTGCCCCTGACCGAGATCGTGCCGTCGGCAGCGACCGACAATTCCGGTGTCGATTGCAACACGTCCTGCGCCGTGCCGTTCTGCGCCCTGGCCATGGTGGAGACGTCCACCACGGTCTTGTCCACCTTGCGCACGACGGCGTCCTTGCTGGCGGTGATGGTCACGCTCGGCGTGCCATCATCCTGCGCAGAGGCGAACAGCGGCAGCGCTGCCACGCCCAGCCACGCCAGCACTGAGGGGTTCATCAGAGCGAGCGTTGCGCCAGTTCGCCCAGGAATGCTTCGCGCGTCTTCAGTCCGGCATAGCTCTCCGATGTGACCGGATGCTGCATCAGCCGGGCGAACACGAGCTTGCGACCGTCCTTGACGGTCCAGCCGACAAACCAGCCGATATTGTTGTCCCGGTCCGCGCGGCCGTTCGCCAGCCGCACGGGTGCGGTGCCGGTCTTGCCGTGGACTTCCCAGCCGTTCGGCGCCGCGTCGACCTTGAGCAGGCGCGCGGTCACGTCATACGCCTGCTGCGACACCGCCAGTTCGCGGTTGACCACCTTGCGCAGGAACTCGGTCTGCTGTAGCGGGGTAATGCGCAACGTGGGGGACAGTTCGGAGACCGCGATGGCATCGTCCACGCCGGCCACGCTGGCCAGGTTGCGATTGCCGTAGTCGAAGGCTTGCACATAGCCGCGCACGCTGGCCGGACCAAGGCGCTTGGTCACTTGCTGCGAGTACCAGACGATCGATTCACGCAGCCAGCCGGCCGGATCGGTGCCATGACGCCAGGACGGATTGGGCGACGCATAGCTGGCCTTGTACGGCAGGTACGGTGCATGGTCGTCGCGCAGCACGCCGCTGTCAAAGCCCATCAGGCTGATGGCGATCTTGAACGTCGAAGCGGGCGTGACGCTGGCGTCGCAGGTACCCTCGCGCACCAGCGCCGCACCGCTGGCGGCATCGACCATCATGGTGCAGTCGAGCGTTGCCGGCGCCGTCGTGACGGCCGGCGCGGTGGCGATATCCGGGCTGTGGCGCGCCAGCAAGCGCACCGGTTCGATGGCGGGCTCGGCCGCCTGCCAGGCCAGCGCCGGTTGCAGTGCGAAGTTGGCGATGGCCACCGCCGCCAGGCTGCCCAGCGCGACCCAGCGCGACCAGGCGCCACGCGCCGTGGCTGGCGTACGGATCAGGCCGATGCGGGCGGCCAGCGTGGGGGCGTGGCCACCATTGGCATCGCTGGCGCCAAACGCCAGCGCCATGCCGGCCGGGCGGCACTGGAGCTTGAGTTGCGCCACCAGCGCCGCCGCATATGCCTTGCGTTCGGCTGGCGGACGGCCGCGCAGCACATCGCGGTCGCAGCCGAATTCCTGCGCCCAGCCCAGGCGCGCGCCCAGCAGCCGCATGAAGGGATTGAACCAGAACAGGCTTTGCAGCAGGAGCGCTGCCGCGCTCCAGTGCAGGTCGCGGCGGCGCCAGTGCGTCAATTCGTGCTCGACGATCAACTGCTGCTGAAGCGTATCGAAACCCCGTAAATGGCGCGGCAGCAACAGGCGCGGCCGGAACAAGCCCAGCAGCATCGGCGACATCGGCACATCCACTTCGACCACGGCCAGTGGCGACACCTGCGCCGTTGTGTGCTGCCCAAAGCCGGCATGTTCCGACGCCGCCAGCGCACGACCACTGGCAGCCAGCGCATCGAGCAAACGCTGGGCGCGCTGCCAGCGCCACAGCGCGTGTACCAGTCCCAGCAGATACAACACCAGCCACGCGCGCCCGGCATCGCGCACCCAGGCCGACAGCGGCCTGCCGGTAGCGCGGGACGTCAGCCCCAGGCCTGGCGCGGACGCAGCGGCCGCTGTCGCGTGGGTTTCGGCAGGTGCCGGCGCGGCAGTCATCGGCGCCGCCGCTGGTTCGACGATCTCGATGATCGGCATCACGCGCAAGCTTTCGGCGGGCGGCCACAGCATTGCCAGAAACACCGCAGCCACCGCCACCTGCCCGCACAGCCACAGCGAGCGCTGTTGCGCCAGCGCCGGCAGGGTGCGCCGGCACAACACGGCCACCGCCCACACCGCGCCGCCGGCCGCCAATGAGCCGGCGGCGGCCAGCAGCAGGCGCGCCAGGACGATATCGAGATCGATCGGCATCATGGTGCGCCGTCCGCATCATCGGGCCAGTGTTGCAGCAGTTGTTCGAGCTGATCGAGTTCCTGCTCGTCCACCAGCTTGCTGCCGGTGAACATCATCACCGGCAACGGCGTATCGATTTCCATCACGCGCTTGCCGAAGTCGCGGGTGAACGCGGCCAGCGTATCGACCTTTTCCAGCGCCGCTTCATAGACCTGCACGCCATGGCTCATTTGCTGCGTGACCATGCGCTTTTCCAGCATGCGTTCGAGCGTTTTGCGGGTGGACGAGTACGACCAGCCCAATTCTTCCTCGACATGCTCATGTAGTTCGCGTGCGCTCAGGGGCTGATGGCGCCACAGGGCTTTGAGCAGGGTCAGTTCGGTGATGGACGGGATGGACATGGCAAGCTTTCTTGTGACGGGTATGGCAATGATGCGACAGATGTCACATCGCGTCAAGCGTTGCGTGATTTTTTGAGAGTGAGGCGTGAACCAGCACTGATCTGCTGGAATACATTGCGCTATTTTTTTGTGTAGATGCCACCGACCACAAACGTCGAGCCGCTCGTATCAAGCGAAAAAAGTTGATTCCCTTTCAGGTAGAGGCCACCACGCGCTGTCGCCGCCAGCTGCACCCCTTCATCGCGTACGCAGGTGCGCGAGCCGCCGCCGAAATCGATACACCATTGCGCCTGTCCATTGAGGGTTGAGCGCACTACGCCGGACCCGGTGATTTGCATCGAATAGGACGGTACCGACGAAGTGACGGAATCAACCTTGATGGGAGTGGACGCTGCGCCCTGCGTCAATTGGACCGATGCATCGACTCAGGCTGGCGGCATCTTTTCAAGTGCACGCGCAGCGGCAAGCAGGCCGCCCAAAATTTTGTCTGCAACCTTTTCGGAAAAACCCACAGGAAGGTCGCTGCGGACCTTCTCTACAATTGCGGGCGTGCGGGCAATGAAATCCTGCAGCAGCGGCTCTGCGTTTGCGCCGTAGCCGACCTCTTTTGCAGTGCTGTTGAAGTGCCGCCGCTGGATGGTGTGCGCCAGATAATGGCGATTGCTGCCCAAGAGTGCCATCGCCATTTTGAGGTTGCGCTCTGCCCACTGGTTTGGACCGGGACCGATAACGGGATACCCCGACATCACATCATACATCGGCGTCAATTTGAACCTGCCCGCCCCGGCAAGTAGCTGGATACTGAAATTTTTGGCGTGGCCGTCTGGCGCGCGCAGCATCCAGAACAGCAGTTGCGATGCCATGAGCGTGTGCATGTCGGCGGCACTCTCCCGCGATTGCTGCAGAAGCGTAAACATCTGTTTTAACCCCGGCCCACCGTCATTTTCGTATTTCAACAGCGGGGATGTTCCCGTCGCCTGGCAAAAATCCTCTTGGACGAGCCGGAACAGCTGACTCCCGTCGGACGAACGCTTGCGGTCGAATCGTTCGACCACCAGCACCCGTTGCGTGCCGAACGTGGCAATTTCCGCATTCGCCGCAGGCAGCCCGTATTCCTTGAACAGGCGCAGGCACAGCCATTCATTATCGACCGAGGTGGAGAAGTCTGCCCGCTTTCCGCCGGCCATGCCGATGGGGAGCTTGAAGATGTGCGTAGTCGGCGTGGCGCCGCGCGGCTTGAGCCATTTGCCATCCCACCAGAGGAATGCGTCTTTCTCTTGCGCGCCGGCCAGTGAAATCCGGAAGTCGTCGTCGGAGTCTTCCGGTGCACCGTGGCGCTCCAGATTCACCACTTCGAGCAGGTGCCGCTCGATGGCTTCCTCGTCGACGGCGACGCCATCGACTTGCCCAAGTCCGTGGGGTTTTCCGCCTTCAGGCAGCAACTGCAAAGCCCCGGCACAATCCCGGCCGACTGCGGCTAACAGGTCGAAAGGCTTGAGCGAGCCGGTCTTGAACCGGGTCGCGATACGTTTGCGAATGATGCCGCTATCCGGTAGCAGGCCCTCGAAGTAGTTGGAGACATTCGCGCCCTTTAGCGGCTCATTGCGCATATTGAACGGTAACGACAGGGAGATCGGGCGGCCAACCTTGGCGCCGCGCCAGCCGGCGTCGTACTCCAGTTCGGAGCTCCCGTTGGCGTTGACCGTCCACCGGCCGACGTAATCGCCGTTGGCCCACAGGTGTAGTGTTTGGCTGTGCGAGCGGCGACCCATCGCTACCACTCCGCCGAGCTGCTGGCAGTGTCGCGCTCTCCCAGGTGCAGCTCCAGCTCGAGCGCCGAGCACCAACTGAGCAGCTGCTTGATGCTGATTTCGTCGGCATGGCTCTCAAGGTAAGAAATGCGATTCTGGCTCAAACCGATGCGAGTCGCTACCGCAGCCTGGGTGAGCTTGCGCCCTTTGCGTGCCGATACGAGCAGCTGGCCGAGCTGTGCAGCGGTGAGCAGAAGATGGGCAGATGACATGTCGAATATCCGTTACTCAGATAAATTCACTTTAGCTGGTTTTCAGATAAAGTCAATATAGCTGAGTAACGGATAAAATGGCTTCGGCTGTAGGCATTCGATGATGGCCAAGTTGTTAGCGCATGCGGGGTTAACACATCAGGATAGCGTTCAGAGAGGCAGGCAAGTTTGGTCCATACAAGAATTTGTGGTGGTGGGGGAGTTTGTCGGTTCTGGGAGTTAAGGAAGTTCTCGGCAGCCCGCGTAACGTGGCTGGCATTTTTCTGATGCTGGGCGCTGGAAGCTAGCACGGTTAGTCGCGTGCCGATTGCTATGAAAAGCACGGCGCAGAAAAAAGGGTCACAAGCCAAAGCCTGTAACCCTTTATTTTTACTGCTAATTCCTGGTGCCGACTGCCGGTTTCGAACTGGCCACCTGATGATTACAAATCGCTGGGATTTTAGTTTTCTATAGTTTCCCTTTTTGGTCGAAAATATCCTCCCTCATAGGGGAAATGGTCGATTTTTGCCGTTCTGGCACTCTCTAAACCTGCCGATACTTTCCCTTAGTTTGCTAGAATCTGCCTACACAGTGCCTACATGGCGCCTACACGAGGGAGAGCAGACAGGTGGCGAAGGTCAATTTCACGGCTGAACGGGTGGCCGCATTTAAATGCGAGGCCGGCAAGCAGCAGAGCATCATGTGGGACGCGAAAACCCCGGGCTTGGGACTGCGCGTTACCGCCGCCGGCGCGCGGTCTTATATCTTCGAAACTCGCCTTGAGGGTAAAACCATCCGCATCACAATCGGCGATGTCCGGACGTGGACAGTAGGGAAGGCACAGGCAGAGGCCACACGCTACAAGGCGCAGACCGACCAGGATATCGACCCGCGCCAGGTGCGCGCTGAGCAGCACGCTGCGCAGGCGGCGGTAAAGGCCGAGACAGCGGCAGCCGCCTTGCGGGAATCCGTTACCCTTGGCGCCGTGTGGCCCGTCTACGTCGCGGAGCGCACGCCGCACTGGGGTGAGCATCAGATTTCGGCGCATCGAAAAATCATTCAGGCCGGCGGAGAAGGGCGCAAGCGTAGCCCCAAGCCAACGAAGCCGGGACCGCTCTCCATCCTCGCCGCCGAGCGCCTTGTCGATTTGACCGATGCGCGCATTGAGGCGTGGGCGAAGGTCGAAGCGCAGACGCGGCCGTCCAGTGCGCGCCTGGCCATGCGTCTACTGAAAGCCTTTTTGAACTGGTGTTCGGCCCACCCGGACTATTCGGCCATCGTTACCAGAAACGCGGCCAAAAGCGCCAAGGCACGCGAAATACTCGGCAAGCCAAAGGTGAAGCATGACCTGCTGCAACGCGAGCAGTTGTCGGCGTGGTTCCGCGAGGTCCGAAAGATAGGCAATCCTGTCATCGCTGCGTACTTGCAAACGCTGCTGATGATTGGGGCCCGCCGCGAGGAGGTTGCCGGACTGCGCTGGGCCGACGTCGATTTCCAGTGGGGCAGCATGAAGCTGGGCGACAAGGTGGAGGACTTCCGCATGGTGCCGCTGACGCCCTACGTCGCGCACCTGCTGGCCGCGCTCCCGCGTCGGAATGAGTGGGTATTCAGCAGCCCGAGCGCCGAGTCGGGCAAGCTGGCCGAGCCACGCATTGCCCATAACGAGGCGGTGGCTGCCGCCGGCCTGCCGCACCTGACCTTGCACGGCCTGCGCCGCAGTTTCGCAACTCTGAGCGAGTGGACCGAGACGCCGGCCGGCATTGCCGCGCAGATTCAAGGCCACGCGCCCCAGGGCGTGCGCGAACAGAACTACATCCGCCGGCCGCTAGACCTGCTGCGGAAGTGGCACGTTAAAATAGAGGAGTGGATGCTGGAGCAATCGGGCATCGAGTTTCAACCAGCGCCAGCAGTATTACGCCTGGTCCCAGCAGCCTGACCGCATCAGGCACGATTTACGCTGCAGCCTAGCCCGACGGGGCGACAATCGGCACCTTCACCGACCGGCTGCAGCACCTATTTTTGAAGGCGCCCGAGGGAGCGCACATGCAACAGAACCAGGTCGAGTTAGATTTTCTTGAAATGGTCGAAATTGACCAAGCCGCGAACATAATGCGCACGACTGTCAAAGCGTTGCTGAAAGAAGCAGCCAACCGCCAACGGCTGCTATACGTTGCCCTGGCGGCGCATGAGGCGACCCTCGTCGCCATACCTTCTCACCATGCGCCGCTGCACGCAAAGCGCTCACCTAGCGGAACAATTTTCGTCGCCTTGTACGCTCCCTATTGTGTGGAACTGGCGTTGCGTGGCTCTGTCGAAGTCAAGATGTGGCACGCGAGCACCGAGGACGAAGGCCCGTTTGCATGGCACTATTGGCACTTGGATAAGCCGCAAACCGTCGAGCTGGATATGGTTTTTGTTCCTGAAAGGGATGTGGTGGCGGGCGTAACAACGGTGACACAACCCGGTAGGCAACACAGAGTTGCGTCTTTGGCTGCTGCACCTCTCGCCGCAGAAATAAAAGTCGCGAAGGCGAAAGCGGTCGACTCCGATGACGCAACTAGCGTTTGGGCTGAGTTGGTTAAGCTCTCCGAGGTCAAGTTCGGATGTTTGATTGGAGCAGATGAGGATACGATAAAGTATCAGGACGGCGAGGCCGTTTTGAATTTTAAGAAGCGTAGCCTGCGTGAACGGATGAGGCGAGAACGCAGCAAATAGACGACGTGCGATAACGCGTGCCGACGCGTGCCGACGTGCCGTGACGCGCCTCTATCGGAGAATATCAATACATTGGAAATGATGCACTCATACCGTGAAAACGGGACAAATAGGAGTGCATCACATGCAGACAGTTTCTCTCCCGCCAGCCTTGGCAATCGTTGCCCATGGCCGAGACCATATCACCACTGCGGGGTTTGCACGGGCGATGTGCCGCGCAACGCAAACGGTCCTGAAAAACCACTGCTTGACCGGTGAGTGCTACGGCGTGCGGCCCATCAAGCGCGGCAAGATGTTGATGTGGCCCCTGGATGGCGTCGCGCGCGCACTGAGTGCGGAGGCGTAATGGAGCCACCGCGCAAGCCCCAAAAACGAAGAGGGCCCGACCGCCGCCAAGCAGAACCGGACCTCTTCCCAACTACTGAACCTGCCAGCGATTCTACAGCATCTGCCCATTTTTCGGGCACTGACAACCCGCGCCACCTGCGCGTGCTGCACTCGCTGATGACTCGCCCACGCAAGCGCGAGGAAATCGACTATATCGCCGGCGCCAGCAACGGCCCGGACCTGGTGGCGGAACTGCGCCGCCGTGGGCTGCGCGCCACCTGCCATCGCACGCCTGGTATTGACCGTGACGGAAACCCGGTCCGGTTCGGCGTCTATGCGCTCGATGATGCGGACCGCCGCGCCATCAACACCTGGTTACGCCTGCGTGACCGCAAGGCCGACAAATGATTTCGGCCGCCCACTACCTGCGCGCCGCCTTGCTGCGCCCGCTTCCACCGCCGCCGCCCGGCCTGCTGGTGTTGGTGGCAGTTGTCTGCGCGGCATGCCGAGGATGTGCATGACCGATTCGCTGTACCTGCGGCTCAAAAGCCTGAACACTCGGACCGTGCGCGGCGTGACGTCCCCCAAGAACATCGTCCGGATAGCGGCCATGCATAACCTGCGCGAGATACAGGCCGAGCTGGGCGCCAGTGCGGCCAGCGGCATCAATCCCGCGCGCATGCATCTGAACTACCAGCTGCGCGGCCCGGCGACCGCCGACGATGTGGCCGGCTTGGCGTTGGCGCTGCTGGACAATGCCGGCGTGACCGCGCTCCGCCGCGACGCATGCATGGCGCTGGAGCTGGTCGTGAGCTTGCCGGCCGATACCACCATCAAGCACCCCGAATATTTCGCTGCCGCCGTAACCTGGGCTGATGCTTATTTCAATGTTCCCATCCTGAGCGCTGCCGTCCACCTGGACGAAGCCGCGCCGCACCTTCACGTCCTGCTGCTCCCGCTGGTCGCCGGCCGCATGCAGGGCGGTGCGCTCGCCGGCGGCCCGGCCAAGATTCGCGCCATGCTGGCCGACTTCCAGCAGCAGGTGGCGCAGCGATTCGGCCTGACCCACCAGCCGCGCGCGAAACGCCTCAGCAAGCCGAGCAGGGACGCAGCTGGTCGTACGGTGCTGGATGCGCTGCGCGCCCGCCCTGAACTCCTGAGTGAACCCGGCATGCGCGTCGCACTTATCGCCGCCCTCGGCAGCCAGGCGGAGACGCTGCTGGCACTCATGGGGCAGACCATGCCGACCATCAAGCCGAAGGCCAAGAGCTTCGCGGCCATCATGACGGCGCCCTGCAAGCCCGAGCGCACCCACCGCGCTGCACCGAATACGAAGCATATAGACATTGCACAAAATTTAGGCAATCAGGATAGCAAGAATTCGACAACGTCTATGCTCTGTATAGACTTTGCTCCTTCCCCCTCCCCAAATCCAGCCCAAGAGCAGCCGCAGCAGCCGACCACGGCCAGCGCCGCCGACCAGGAAGCCGGCGTGACGGATGACGTTGGCCAAGCCGAGCAGCGCGAGCCCTGCGCCGTTGCCGCCCATCAGCAGGCCGCCGTGGGCGTCGCATCGTTCGACACCCTGGCAGCGCCAGCCGCCGGCCCTGGCGCGCTCCTACGCCCCAAGGAACGCACCGCGCCGTCGCGCCAGCCACCGAGCAGCGCGCCCCAGTTGCCGTGCGCATCGTTCCAGACCGTCAGTTTGGCGCAGGCAGGTACTGGAAAGATTCCTGACACCCCTGCCGGCGCCCAGCACCAGGCCGGCGCCGGCGCGCCGAATGCGGACGAAATTCTTGCGCGCAAAGATGCATCCATTCGTGGAGTCATCCCTGTAGGTGCGCCCAAGTTTGGGCCCACCCCTGCCGGTGCTGATGCGCGCAAACCTGCTCACATCTCGCTCCTCAACGCTGAGGGCGAGCAATCTGGCCAGCCCGCCCATGTTTCCGCGCAACCGGGAACTCCCGAGAACACCGAAACGGGGGGCCCGGGCCTGCCGACGCCGACACCCGCCAGTGGCGGAAGTCTTCGCAGCGCCTGGCCATCCCAACCGCCGATGGTGGGCCGGGAATTCAAGCGGCAGCGCGACGGTGACCACCTGGCCGCGAGCTGGTGCAGTGACCGCGGTGAATTCGTGCCCGCCACCGGCCCGCCGTGCGGCGCCCAGCAGCACCACCACCAACAACCGGCCCGGCGGTACCGGGTACACGAAACCAGAAAGGCAACATCATGAAACTGAAACTGAACAAAGACGGCTCGGCCGTCGTCAAGGATGGCAAACCAGTCTACGTGCACAGCAATGGCCGTGAAGAGGCGTTCGACGCCCCGGCCGCCTGGAAGCTGGCGCTGGGCGCGCACTTCGAGGCTTCGCCGGTGATGGCCGGCTTGAAGCTACCGGCCGACGTGGCTGCCTCGTTCTTCGGCGACTCGTTCCGCATCGAGGGCGGCAAACTGGTCGCGGTGGACAACCTTGGCATCCAGATCTATTCGCCCAAGCGCCACGGCGAGGCGGCCGACTTCAACGAGGCATTCGCGCACTTGGTGGACCGGTACGAGAAAAAGGGCATGATTCAGCGCGAGGGCGGCGCGCCTGGCGCCGGTGCTGCTCCCGGCCAGCAGCCTTCCGGCAGCACCATCACCCGCGTGCAGTTCGACGCGCTGCCGCCGGCCAGCCGCGCCAAGTTCATGAGCGAGGGCGGCCGGATTGGTGAAAGCAGCACGCCGGCGCCAGCGAAGGTGCCCACATCGACCACCGGCGCCAAGGCCGTCATGACCCGGGCCCAGTTCGACCAAACCCCGCATCTTGCCCGCGCTACATTCATCAAATCCGGCGGCACGGTATCGGATTAAGCAAATCGGCCCGCTGAGGCGTTTTCCTGAAGGGGCAGACCCCACCCACCAAGGCAGCGCCGTTCGCGTCACCACGGCGCGATTTGCGGCACTGCTGGGTAAACGGAGATGAACATGAACGACCGAGAATTGATAAACGCCGCGCTGCTTTGGCACACCGCCCACGCGCGCCGCCTCGCCGTGGGGCGAGAAAAGCGCCGGCTCGACGCCCAGCTCAAGGCCGGCGGGGACGATAGATGGTGCTTGCAGCGGTCCGTGCAGCAGAGCGAGGCCGGCCGCCAGGTGACCGAGCTCAAGCGCCGCGAGCTGGCCGCCCTGCGCGAACTGGCCAAGGCCTGGGCCCGCCAGCGTGGCCGCCTGGACGTAGCCGACGTTATCGACCTGGACGGCGCCGTGAGCCTGCTGGCGGCCGTGTAAGCGCGTTTTGTTTGACCCACCTTGACGGAAATGACCCGTGGCCGCACTCCCTGGACATGTAAGCGCCTATATCGTTGCTGCCCTGGCGTGCTTTGACACCCCCGAGCAGGTGGCAACAGCCGTAAAGGCGCAATTCGGCCTGGCCCTGACGCGGCAGCGCATCGAGGCGTGGCACCCTGAACGGCGCGCCGGCGCCCGGCTGGGCAAGCAATGGCGGACCATGTTCTACGAGACGCGGGCCAGGCTACTGGCCGAGCTGGACGACATCCCCATCGCCTGTCAGGCCTACCGGCTCCGCGTACTAGACCGGGCAGCCGCCCAGGCCGAAGCAGCCGGCAACCTGCCGCTGGCGCTCCGCATCATCGAGCAGGCGGCTCGGGAGGTGGGTAGCGTGCGTACGAACGACACCCGGCCCGAGTAAGTGCGCATCGCGCGCGCGAATAGTACGCACCAGTGGCGCTATGTCCGCAAGCCCCATGAAATGCGGCTGCCATAGGGGGAACTGCGGTTGTAATGGCCTGTTTCTGCCCCCCTTGCAGAACAATTCCTGCCCGGGTAAGTACGCAGATTGGTGCGCGTCCGCATGATACGATTGCTGCACCATGATCGCCATCCCAACCACCACCAATGAATTTTTCAGCGACGCGCCCTTGTTCGGTCCGATGGAACAATGGCACGCGGAATGGGCGGCGCGCGCGGCGCTGCTCAGGCGCTGGGCCGGCCATAACGTGGCTGGGCGAAACGGGCACCTGATATGGCGGCCCGATAGCGACCGCCGGCCGGGTGACATGCTGGTGTTCTACGATGGCGACTACAGCGATGTGCTGGCGCCGGACGACCCGCGTATCCTAATGCCGCGTGTAGAGTGCCCGGCGCCGCCGGAAGCGCCGCGCCTGCAGTGGGACGAATAGTTGGCGCTGGCCGGCGCCGACTTCCTCAGCTTGAGGATGTCCTGAATTCCCAGGAGGTCCGCCTTCCATCCAAATCTGGATGCACCTCACCGATGCAGGAAATCCTGCATCGACTTACCGATGAGGGATTTCCCGCAACGCTTGGCGGTATGGGAAATCCCATATCGCCCACCACATATCATTCGCTTTCAGGCGATGTTGTAATGCCGTGAGCCTTCGGTACAATTCTGTGCCCATGCAGAGATAGAGGCCGGCGCGCCTGGTCGGGAATGCTCGCGAGTCCTCGCGACAGCTCGCGCCGGCGTGCATCCGCCATCGAATACCCGCATTCCTCAGCTTGAGGAATGTCCTGTACGTCGGACCTGTAACGGCACCTGTAACGCCTGCAACGGTTCGCGAACGGTTACCGGAACCCTTTCGATACCCTTTGCCGAAGCCTTCCCGGAACCCTTGCGCGAAGCCTTCGAAGCCCCTTGCAAGCCCCTTCGATTGGCCTTTGCGTACCGGTTTCAACGGACGTTGAACGGATGTTGAACAGGCGTTGAACGGTCGTTGCGCCGGCGCTGGAAATCACCCGGAAGCTGGGTAGTTTGCGAGTGAACATCGGTAACGTGCAAATACCGGCCGGGACGGCATTTGGCTGGCGCGACTTTTGCAAACGCGATTTTCCGGTATGTAGCCGGTGGGCTTCAGTCGCGCGCATAATCTCGGCCAACCTCATCAAGGTCAGCCGCGAACATTGTTTTCCACATTAAACTAGTGGGCGGGTGTTCCAACAACTCGGCAAAATCGCCCATTAATTTAGCGCATTTTGGGTTCGAGGGGCTTATAGGCTGGCCAGCATTTTCGAAGGACTGGACCACTCGTAGGAACACCTGCTTTTGTACCGGGTGGGCGCGGCGTAGGCCGCCGTCCCTGCGCCGCATTTGAAGCGCACCCATACCAAACCAGTTCAACTCCAGTGACCGCTGGTCATCCAAATATAAAACGCGTGGGAACATAGGTGTCCTATTCTGTGCCTTAAAGTTACTTAGTCGGAAAGCCCTAACATGTGTGTTCTCATGGCTTCTAACTGCATCGCTGACAGGCTGGAGCTAAGAGGATTTTCATCAAGCTGCTCGGCGTACTGTCTCACCTTGGCTTTCAATTCCGCGTTTTCACGTAATAGCTGACGTAGGACGAGCATTTGAGCTTTCTGGACCCCATCTATGAAATCTAAATGTTCTCGCAGTTCTGTTTCGGTCATCATGCCTCCAATTGTTTGTATTCTTCGACCTTTGCGTCGTGTTTGGATTTCAGTGTTCTAACGTAATCCCAGGGATGAAGATTCCCTGATTTGCGGTTTGGTTGATACTTTGCACGCAGTTCCCATGACAGTACATGTGCGCGATAGCCAATTAAGCCAGCTTGGTCTGATGGCTCGCTCAACCCTTCATTGGGGTCAGAAGCGTACTCAATTTCACCACCGATGATGCGCCCCGCTCGAAGCAAGTCGTTCTCGAGAGCAAAGAATTTATCGGCAAGGTTTAGACTTAGACTTTTCCAAGCAATGTCTTCCGGGACAGTGAGGTTAGGTAGCTCATAGAACATTCGCCCCCCAGCGCCGCTGCTATCGCGCCAGGTCTGCTCATCTGTGATTAGAGTAGCGCAGTCGTATGCGAATCGGTCAAGCGCGACCGCTAATCGCATTGCATCGAAATCCGCAGATTGTTTTTGTTGCTTTTCAGAAAAATATTTTGCCGAAAAAAAGTTTGATCCAGCGGTTACGATGGCCGCTACCGCTCCAAGCCCTAAAAATTGCTGCCAGTCCATATGCCTCCCACTTAAGTAAATACTGCGTTACTATATAGGCAATCTAGTACTGCAGATGAAAACGCCTTGACGGTTCACCGCTACGCGCCTATCCTAAAAAAGCCCCGAGAAAAAGGGGAACGGGTTTGGCGACTCGGATTGACAATGGCGGACCACCGCCCACCAGGCGGCTTTTTTTCGTCCGTTGCACCACTACGTCCTCTATGAGCGGCGGTGGTGGGGATACCCTCGGGTATGCCGGTTTCCGTTGTCACCGGTTCGCCAACCCCGCCACTTGCTGCTCACCCCGTTTGGCGACGGGTTGTGCGGTTGAATAACCGACAATGGAGGCAACACCATGCCAAGCACCACTACGCCCGAACAAAACACCCGCGACACCATCAACCATCTGCGCTGGCAGGCCAAGGCCGTCGCCAATCTGCTCTCTGCCGTCCACCTGCTACCGGTCACGGACCAGCGCACCACGCTCGAAACCACCACCCGCCTCGCTGACGAACTGGCCGGCGAACTGGCCGCCCTGGTGCGAGGTGCCAAATGAGCGACCGGACCAGCACCAACAAGCCTAACGTGGCTGCCGAACGGGCTACGCCCGCGCCGAAGCACCAGCCGTTCAGCCAGCTGTGCAAATCATTGCGCGGCAAGCGCCAAGAGGAGTTCGCCGCGCTGACTCACGATGTCTGCCGTGGCGCCCAGGTCGCCCTGCAGCTTGCAATGGAATCGGAACACGACGCCGTGCAGGTCGAAGGTGGCGGCTTCCTCACGCTCACGCAATGCGGCTACCTTCAAATGCTGGCAATCCAGTCGTTCCAGATGCTTGGCGATATCGCGGAAGAACTGCTTTCCGACCTCAATGACGTTGCGCTGCGCAACGAGGTACGCGGCGCGGAAGGCGGTGCTCAATGACCGCCCACGCCAACCTGATGGCCGAGCTGCGCCACGCCGACCACATCATCAGGACCATGCTCAACGCCATGACGGTCCAACAGCAAGCGCGCGTAGGCGCCAAGCTCGAGGCGGACGGAGTAGCCGACGAGGGCATGACGCGGCACCACGAGCGCGCGGCCGTCATCGCAGCGGCTGCGGCGCCCGCCAGCGCCAGCGCGCAGCTGCTCCGCATCGAGCAGCAGGCAACCGATATCCTCTCGCAGGCCGACCACGCTGATATCCTGCTGCAAGCCCTGTTCGACAAGCTGGACCCGGTGGGCGACACGTCGCCGGAGGTGGCCGCCATCAACTGCTTCGCCACCTGCACCGCCCGCGCGGTGCTGCTGATGCGCGAGGCCGCCGATAACATTGTTGCCCTGGTGGCGGAAGGCGGTGCCGCATGAAGACGCCGACCAAGGAAGAAGCCGCCGCCTTGGCGCTAGCGCCGCTGGTGCTCACCGCCGACGAAAGTAAGCTGCTGCAGCGCTACCGCGCTACGGTGCCGTACTGGCGCGCCGACATCATCGACTACGCCAACATGGTCGCCAAGATGTTCCCAGTTGAGCAACCGCCGGCGCCGCCCGGCCGCATCAAGCTGGTGGCCGATGACCGAGGTGCCAAATGAACCGCCCGCAAATGGCACTGGACCCGAACACCGGCGAAACCCTGTTCGACGTCTTCAACGAAAATGGGTTCGCATTGCTGCTGGGCGTGAGCGTCGCGGATGGCAGCAGAATCATGGCCGAGCGCCTGGCCGTGGGAGATTCGCAGTGGGAGGGCGAAATCCGCATTGTCATGGCGCGCCGTGGGCCTGATGTGTTGAAGGTGCGAATCAGTATGGAGTGGGTGCGTGGTCGCCTGGAGGTGCATTGCCAGGTTGACCGCCTACTGCCCAGCGGCCTGACCGTTGCGGAGTTGTTCGCCAAGGTGCGCCCGGAACTGGTCGCGGCTGTAGAGGAGGCCGCCGCCCGCGCGCCTGGCCAGCCAGCAGCACGCCAGCCGGTCAACGTCTGCGTGGACGTGGGCGAGCCCGACCCGAGTTTGCTCCTGGTGGTGCGCGACGCGGCCGCCTGCGTCGCTGATATGGACGGCCACCTGAATAAGTTGCAGCGCATCGTGCAGGGCATCATCGACGGATATAAGTTGGGAGGTAAGCCATGACGACGCTCGCTGAGCTTGCGCGCATCCGCGCCGAATACGGGCTGGCGCCGGTGGGTGGCGTGCTGTGGCTGGGCGTGGGCATGCTGCCGCCCAAGTGCAACGCCATCGAAATCGACCCTGCCAACCTGCCGACCGCTTTCGAGTGCCGCGCCGTGGCCGGCCTGGACGTGGTGCTGATATTCCCCGGTAACCTGACCAGGTACGGCGCGCTGCGCACGCTGTCGGACCGGCTGTATCAGGCCCGGCCGCGAAGGCTGCTGCTGGTAGATGGCGACCACAACCGCACGGCCTTCCTCAAGCTGGCGGAATCATGATGGCGGACAAGCACACAGATGGCCAGATGGCCGGCTTCACGCTGGGCAAGGAAGACGACACCGCGCGCGCCGCCCGCCTTGAACTCGAGCGCAAGGGCGAGACGCCGCGCCACTTCGACCGGGGCATGCAGCGCGGTGAGCGGGTGGTAAAAATCCGGTGCGGCGCCGACATCAAGCCGCTGCCCATCACCTGGCTGTGGCCCGGCTGGGTGCCGGCGGGGAAGCTGACCATCCTGGCCGGTGCCGCCGGTACCGGCAAGACCACGCTGGCCCTCGCGCTGGCCGCCGTGGTGACCGCCGGCGGGCGCTGGCCGGACGGCAGCGAGTGCGCCGGTGGCGGCAACGTGCTGATATGGTCGAGCGAGGACGTGGCCGACGATACCCTGGTGCCGCGCCTGATTGCCTCTGGCGCCGACCTCGCGCGCTGCCACTTCATCGAGGGCATCGCCCAGGACGGCGAAAGCGTACCGTTCGACCCATCGCAGGACATTCCCGACCTTCGCCGCGCGGCCGAGGCCATAGGCGGCGTCAGTCTGCTGCTGATAGACCCTATCGTGTCTGCGGTCGCCGGCGACATGCACCGCGCCAACGATGTGCGCCGCAGCCTGCAGGCGGTGGTGGACTTCGCCGACGCCCACGGCTGCGCGGTCATCGGCATCACGCACTTCGCCAAGGGCGGCGCCGGCAAGTCGCCGCAGGACCGGGTTATCGGCTCCCAGGCCTTCGGCGCCCTGGCGCGCATGGTGCTGGTGACGGCGAAGGAGGAAGGCAGTAACCGGCGCGTGATGGCCCGCGCCAAGTCGAACATCGCCCCTGACGATGGTGGCGTAGCCTATTCGCTTGAACTGGCGACCATCGCCGGCGGTATTGAGGCAACGCATGCGGTATGGGCCGGCGCCATCGAGGGCACGGCGCGGGAAATCCTGGGAGACGTGGAGCACGACGACAGCGGGGAGGATGGCGATGCCCGGCAGGACCTAGAGCGCATGCTGGTGGACACACTGCGCGAGGCCGGCGGCAAGATGGCCACAAAGGCATTGCAGGCCGAGGTGCGCGATGCAGGGCATTCATGGGATGCGGCCAAGCGGTTCAAGAAATCACTCGGCATCGAGGCCAAAAAGCTCAGCATGGGCGGCGCCTGGATATGGTGCCTATCGGGAGTCGAGGCTTGAAGGGAGCGCGAAGGGAGCGAAGGGAGCACTGTTTTTTCCGCGCTCCCTTCGCTCCCTTCGTGCGCTCTTCGACGGCTTAGCAGGTCTGATAGCTGGAATTGCAGGCAGGCTTGGTACCGTAGCCGGAGGTTTTTGGCGCCGGAGTTGGGGCAGACGGCTGCGCCCAAGTGGATGGTGTAGGCGTCGAGGTAGGCTCGACTGTTCCCGCTTTGCCGTTGTAGGGATTGACGTTGCCCTTCGTGCTGTAGTTGTTGTTAATCGTACTATCGGGCGCAGTTCGCTGGTGTGGCTGGACGTATGTCCCATCTTTTTTCGTGTAGCCATGCACTGAGACTTGCGCAACCGCGCCATAGCTGACTAGCAGCGCCAACGCCATCAATATTTTTTTCATGCCACTTCCCCTGTCGGCAATTCAACGTGCCGAGCCATTGCTGTTTCCAGCAAGCCGATATCGAAGACACAATGTCTTTCGTTGCGAACTTGATAATCAGCTTAATGGAGATGTACCGCAAGGGCAATAGCCTGTGGGAAACCATGGCGATTCATTCACTTTGTCACGACGCCAACAGGTTAGAACGAAGGTGCTCAGAATCCTGCGAAGATGCTCATCAAATTATGTGAGCACCTTCGTGCGAAAATGAACACCTTCGAGCGGTGGTCGCGCCCAGGCCGGCGGCGTATCCGGGTAAAGGACGCAGAAAAAGCAATGCTCCCTTTGGTGCTCCCTTGGAATGTGATGGATTAGCTACGACTTCCCGTCCCGCTTATCAATGCCATTCAAAGCCCCAGCGGGAAGCGCGTCGTAGAGCTCTTGCACTCGTGCGGGCATAGATATCCGATACTCAACTATCAAGTTCACCAGCGGAAAAAGCTGCTGCGCGACTTGGGTGTCGTCTGCATCAAGCTTGCCAGGATGTACAGCATTGTTTCCAGTAACACGCACGACATCAAGAGCCTGCTGCACTAGCTTTGGTAGACCATCAGCCACAAGGGCAGCAATGTCATCATTGATATTCTTCCCAGGTTTGCCCAATTGCACCATCAGCTTTTGCACGGCGAGCCGTAGTAGAGCAGCAGCTCCGCGCGGCGACTTGGTGTAGATTGCAGCAGCCTCCTTGTAGTCCACCTGAATCTCAGGAGGCATGTCAGGGTTTGGAGGAGGGGCTGAGCTACGAGCCGGATAGACATATTCATTTTTTACCCAAATGCAATTCTCAGCGCAGTTATCGCAAAGGCTTACCTTAAGGTCTGCGTGATTTATTCCACCCTCCGAATAAGCAAATTGCTGGGGCTCACTCAGTACGTGTCCCCATTTGTGCTGACGTGCCAGCACTCCACAATGCGGACAGGTAAAGGCTTTTAGTTCAGGGTTGGGCGCAACCAAGCTCATCAAAATTCACTCCTAATATTTTCTTATCGGCAACTGTATCGGTTCAAGGTCACCAAGTCCAGTATGTTCGCTGTTTGAGTGTTAGAAAACGAACAATTTCCAACAGGTAAGAAACGGAATCAATATCCATGTTGGAAAGATAGGGGTTGCTATTTCTAACAGGTGGCGATATTCTAACAGTGTTTTCTAACAGTCTTAACCGGAGATACACCATGGCAACCTTCGCATACGGCCGCGTCAGCACCAAAGAGCAAACCGCCGACAACCAGAAGATGGAAATAGAGGCGGCCGGCCACCAGGTCGATTACTGGTATGCGGATACCATCAGCGGCAAGACCAGCGCCGGCGAGCGCCCGGAGTTCGCCGCGCTGTTGGCGCAGATTCGCAATGGCGAGACTCTGGTGGTGGCGAAGCTGGACCGACTGGGACGCGACGCGCAGGATGTCGGTGCCACGGTCAAGCTGCTGGCCGCGCGCAAGATTGCCGTCATCGTGCTGCAACTAGGCAAGCTCGACCTGACCTCGCCAGCGGGCAAGATGATGATGACCATGTTGGCAGCCGTGGCCGAGATGGAGCGTGATTTGCTGGTGGAGCGCACGCAAGCCGGCTTGGCCCGCGCCAAGAGTGAAGGAAAGACACTGGGCCGGCCGTCGAAGACGAGCGCCGAGCAGCGCAGCGATATCATCGCTAAGTACACTGCCGGCCAGAGTGTGAGCGCCCTGGCGCGGCTCTATAGCGTGTCTCGCGCAAACATCTTAGGCATCGTAATGTAGTGGTCAACCCATCCCGGACACTACGTTAAGTTTTTCTTCGGCGACAGCCGGCGCCAGTCCCTGGTTGAACTGATGCGGTCGTATCCAGTTAT